>JBBQZL010000114.1:0-8934 GCA_038207745.1 Solirubrobacterales bacterium | reverse complement strand
AGCGGGTGCCCGTCACCCGCTGCCTGCTCCCCGTTGCTGGTGTCCTTCTCGACCGGGCCCCAGCCGTTGGTCGCCGAGGCCGGGGAGAGGTCGCTGAGATAGCTCGAGTTGGGTGGGGGATTGGCGGCGCCTGTCGTGAAGGTCCAGCTGACGTCGTTCGCGAGCGGGTTGCCGGCCAGGTCGGCGACGCCGTTGGGGCCGCCCCTGACGGTTGCGGTGTAGGAGGCGCTGGAAGAAAGGCTTGCGTTCGGAGACAGCGTCGCGGTGCGGGTGGCGGAGTCATAGGAGACGGCGGCCCCCACCGGGCTCGTCGTTCCCGCTTTGATCAGCGTGAAGGTGTTGGCGCTCAGCGTCGCCGCGTTGACCGGCTCCGAGAAGGCGGCGGTGGGGCTGACCCCCACCGCGACCCCGGTGGAGCCGTTCGCAGGCGTCCTCGCGGAGACGGTGGGCGCCGTCGTGTCGGACCCGGACCCGCACTCGATCCGCGCCAGCGCCCAGTCGGCGTGGTCGTTGTTGAGATTGTCGCCGCCGTTGGTGACGACGAGGCGCAGCGCGGTGGCCCCGGAGATATCGGCGTCGACGCTCTGGGTGGCCGAGGCGGCGCTCATCAGGCCACTGTCGAAGACCTTGGTGGCGTCGGCGTAGACCTGGAAGGCGATCGTGCCCAGGGCGCCCTCCTCATCGTCGACGCCGACGCTGGCCTTGAAGCGGCTGCAGGCGCCGGCGAGGTTGTAGCGCAGGTCGGAGACGGCGTGGACGCCGAGACCCTTGGGGTAGACGGTGCCGTTGAGGGTCAGCGGGTGCCCGTCACCCGCTGCCTGCTCCCCGTTGCTGGTGTCCTTCTCGACCGGGCCCCAGCCGTTGGTCGCCGAGGCCGGGGAGAGGTCGCTGAGATAGCTCGAGTTGGGTGGGACGTCCACGTACTCGATGCGGAGAATCGCGCCACCGTCGAAGTCGACGTAGAAGAGGTCGCCTCCGGGCCCCACTTCGATGTCGACCGGGTTCGCCGCCCCGTCGACGAAGGTCTTCAGCCTGCTCGGGTCCGGAAGGCCGTCGGCACCGACCGGCATCGCCCAGATGCAGCGGCGGGTGTGGTCGCCGAAGAAGAGCGCTCCGGTGTAACCCGGCGGGTAAGAGCCACCGGCGTAGAAGGCGATGCCCGAGAGCGAGGAGCCGTCGGCGGTCGGGCAGCTCTCGCCGCTTACCACGCTCGAAGCTTGGTCGTAGGCGAAGTACGGGGCCTTGGCGGTCCCCGCCGAGTAGAGCGTCCTGCAGAGGTCGAGGCCGGCGCTCTGGAAGCCCGGCTGCGGAGATGCGCCCTCGTAGCAGGGCCAGCCGAAGTTCTCGACCGCGCCGGTCGGCGTCACCTGCCGGTTTATCTCCTCCCAGGTCGTCCAGCCGACGTCGCCGGTCCAAAGCTCGTTGGTGCCGGGCCGGAAGGTGAAGCGGAACGGATTTCGCAGGCCGTAGGAGACGATCCGGCGGGTGTTGGGGTCGGAGCTGGCGGCGCCGGGATTGTCCGGCAGGCCGGCGCCGGTGGCTGGATCGATGCGAATGATCGCGCCGTCGAGCGAAGCCGGCTCGCCCGCCGCCCTCCGGGGGCTCTGGCTGCGCAGTGAACCGCCCTCTGCGGTCGGGGGGGTCTGCGCGCCGCCGGTGCCGGCCGGCGGGTCGCCACAGGGGTTCGCCGGCGTCGAGCTTCCGCTCGAGCCGCCGCCCTGACCGTAGTCGGCGAAGACGAAGCTGGCGCCGTCACCGCCAGATGCATAGAGGGCGCCGTCAGGCCCGAAGTTGAGCGAGCCCAGCGAGTGGCTCGAGTACTGCTGGCACCAATCGTTGATCAGTACCTGTGGGCTGCCGGTCATCACGTCGCCCGAGATCCGGATCCGCGCCAGCTGACCGCTGACGACGCAGCCGTCGGTGGTCGGGCCGGGGGGGGTCGGGCAGGCGTCGTTCCAGGTCGGCGCGCTGCCTCCGATCGGGGCGTCGTAGGCATACAACGCGTAGATGTACGGGTCTGAGGGGAAGTTCGGGGCGAGTGTGAAACCGAGCAGGCCCCGGTCCCAGTAGTCGTCGACCACCGTCCGCAGGTCGGCGGCGACCGTCGGGGTGGGGTCCGAGAGAGAGTCGAAGACTTTGATCAAGCCGCTCTTCTCGGCGACGAAGACGCGACCGTCATTTGCAAACCTGACGACGGTCGGCCGGGTCAGGCCGCTGATCGCAACCGACTGCTGGAAACCGCTCGGCAGGGTTGCGCCGAGGGCCGGCGCCGCGCCACCCGGGGCCGCGACGAGCGCAGCCGCGAGCACCGCGACCAGCGCAATGATCCTTCGAAACCTGAAACGAGCCAGTTCGTCACCACGCCGCATTCGAGCGGTTCAGCCTCCACCATCGTTCTCCCGGGAGGTTCTCCCGCGGGGTTCCAAGCCTACTGCCTTTCGGATCTGGCGCTGCGAAGCCTGATTCAACGCCCGGCCCTGATCCCCGGCTGGATTACGGCACAGTGAGCGGCCCGATCACCTTCCTCTCCGACTGTGTTTTGCCTCGGCCTCCTCCGGACCCTCGAAATGGGGATTGCCGAACTGCGCGGTCATCTGAGCCGTGTCACACGGCGTCTGTAGGCTCGTTGCGCATGTACGAAGTCGGCCCGATAAAGCGCACGTTCAAGAGGTCCAGGCATCTGACCATTGCCGTCCGCATCGTTCGAGACCGGCTTTCGGGGATCGCAATGATGCGCGGGCCGATAACCAAGACGATGGGGGCGACCCACCGGACCCTCGACATTGACGCCAGCCTCAGATACATCGACACGGCCTTCACCGATTACCTGACCTACGGCGACATGCGTGAAGAGGAACTCGTCGGCATGCGCGTACTCGAGCTCGGACCCGGCGACAGTCTCGGTGTGGCGATCCGGTTTCTTGCCGCGGGGGTCGACCGGGTCGATGGCGTGGATCGATTCGTCACCTGGCGGGATCCTGCTCAGCAAGTGGCGATCACGGATGCCTTGACTGCGCGACTGGGAAAGATTGGTCTGGAGCGGCTCGATCTGACAGAGGGAATGCCGATCGAGGAGGCAGCAGTCGCGTTCCCCGCGGGATCATTTGATCTGGTCATTTCGCGCGCCGTCATGGAGCACGTCTATGACTCGGATGCCGCGCTCGAAGCGATTGATCGTCTGCTTTGCCCAGGGGGCCGAAGCCTCCACAAGATCGATTTCGAGGATCACGGACTCTTCACCGCCGGAGGTCTGCATCCGTTGACCTTCCTCACGATCCCCGAACGGACCTACCGGTTGATGGGACAGAACTCGGGCCTGCCGAACCGGCGCCTGATCGACTACTACCGATCAAGGATGAGTTCCTACGGCTACGAGTCACGGATCTTCACGACCCATCTGGTTGGCAGGTCGGACGAGCTTCAACCGCACCCGGAGACAGTCTCGGACGAGGCAATGTCAGATTCGCTGAAATTGGTTGCCGGGATTCGGCCAAGGCTTCAGCCCCAATTCCAGAATCTCTCGGATCGGGACCTCGCGGTATCGGGGATCTTCCTGGCATCCCTGAAGCCGGAAACCGGAGCTTGAGTTCGTGAGGGTCGCGTACATCGTCTCGCGATTTCCGGTGACCTCCGAGACATTCATAGTCCGTGAACTTGATTCTGTGATCGAGGCGGATGATGTTGAGATCGACCTCTACTCGCTCTTTCCCTCCCGGGAGGCAGCCGTCCATCCCCGTTCGAGCAGGTGGATGTCACGGCTCTACCGACCAGGGCCGGCCGGGGCCGGCCGGGGCCTGATCTGGGCCGCCGGGCACTCGCCCAGGGTGCTGTTTTGTTCATTCGCAGCGGTCCTGAAGGAAACCTGGCGCCAGCCGTCGTTGATGGCCAGATCACTCGTGTCCGTCGCCGGCGCCAGCGAGCTGGCCCGCCGGATCGAGCACTCTGACACCGACCACATCCACGCCCATTTCGCCAGCTACCCGGCGCTTGCCGCATGGTTGTGTGGACGGCTGACCGGTACGCCCTACAGCTTCACGGCACACGCCCACGACATCTATGTGCACCAGGAGATGCTTCGCGAGAAGATCGACACCGCGGAGTTTGTGGTTGCGATCTCCGAGTACAACCAGAGGTTCCTGAGCCGCTATCGAAGCGGCGACACCCCGATCGAGATCATCCACTGCGGCGTGGACCCGGAGGAATTCCCCTACCGGGACCACTCGGCCGAGCCGGCCCATTCGATCCGGGCCCTGTGCGTGGCCGGGCTTCGGGAATCGAAGGGCCATCAGTTCCTGCTGAACGCCCTGGCCGGTTCTGAGAAGCTGGCGGGCCTGAATCTCGACCTGGTGGGCGATGGCCCTCTCCGGGAGAGGCTTGCGGCGATCTGTTCGCAGCTCGAGATTGCGCCTCGCGTGACATTTCATGGAAACCTGCCGGAATCGGAAGTCCGGGAGTTGCTGGAGGTGGCGGATCTCTTTGTCCTGCCAAGCGTGATCACCGAGAGCGGAGACATGGAGGGGATACCGGTCGCCCTGATGGAGTCGCTTGCGGTGGGCCTTCCGACGATCGCTACGCGAATCTCCGGGATTCCGGAGCTGATCGAAAGTCGGGAGATCGGAATCCTCGTCGAGCAGCGGAATGTGGAAGAGCTGGCGGATGCGCTCGAGGACTGCATGTCCGGCAACAACGAAATCGACCCCCGGCTCGGCAGGAATCTGGTCGAACGAGAGTTCAACGTGCGGCTCAACGGGCGGGCTCTCTGTGAAAAGTTCCGTGCGGACACCGCGTAAGACCCGATGAGCTGTCGATCGCTGCGAATAGGGTTCCAGCGGTGACGAGGCTTATTCACCTGGCGGAGTTCACGCCTCCGCACGGAGGTTCATTCATTCCGTTCGCGGCCAGCGTGATGAGCGGCGCGGCCAAACGTGGATGGACGACCGAGTTTGTGCTCCCGGAGGAGGCTCGCGGCAGGGTGTGGATCGAGGAGCTCGAAAAGAGTGGCGCAAAGATCAGCTTTCGTTCCGGTTCCCGCCTCGGGCTGAGCCGCTGGATCGGAAGGCTCCTCGATCAGAGCGACGAACCGACCCTCGTCCACACCCACTTCACGACCTACGACGTGCCGGCCGTGCTTGCCGCTCGCGGAAGGAGCAATACCAGCGTCTACTGGCACGTGCACACGGTGCTTTCCACGTCGCCGTGGGCCATCATCCGGAACGCGCTCAAGTTCGCCACCTTCGGCCGTTTGGTCGATCGGATTCTCTGCCCGTCGTCGAACATCGCCGAGGGAGTTGACAGGCGGTGGGGCCCTTCAGCGCGCATCTCGGTCTTTCCCAGTCCGATTGAGCTCGCTGCGTTCCCGAAGCTTGGGGACGAGCAGCGCGCTGAGGCCAGGAGGCAATGGGGCGTCCCGGATGGATCGCGCTGTCTGCTCATCTTCGGTCGTGATTGGGAGTTGAAGGGGGGGGACCTCTTTCTGGAGGCCGTCAAGAGGCTCTCGGACCGCGGCTACGATGTGCACGGTTTGATCAATACCGGCGGTGAACCCGCCAGACGCCGGATCGCGGAAGAGGGCCTGGACGATCTTGTTGACGAGGCGGGTCCGGCCCCGGACGTTCTCAGCCTGTTCGGCGCCGCGGATGTCTTCGTCGCCCCAAGCCGTGGCGAGGGGATGCCGTTTTCGATCATCGAGGCGATGTGTACCGGATTGCCCGTGGTCGCCTCCGACCTACCCGGCCACCGATTTTTCGCTGACCACCTCGACCGCTGCACGATCGCTGATCGGGATCCCGACGCCATTGCCTCGGCCGCGGCCTCGTACCTCGATCTGACCAGGGAGGAGGCAGACCATCAGACTGACGTCGCGCGAAGATGGATTTCCGAGAATCTCGACCTCGGACGGGCAACCGAGGGGCTGCTCGACTCCTACGCGGAGACCCTCTCGAACCAGCGAACTGGGTCGTAGCGTGGGGCAGGGGAGACTGTACGTGCCGGCCGGTTCGCGAATCGCCCGCTTCGCCGAAGCGGCCGCCTGGTTGTGGCGACTCGGTCCCTTGCTCTCGTCTCCTTCCGAGGAGTCGGTCGCAATCGGATGGCACGAAGACGCCGAAGAACTTGATGACCTAGTGAGAACAAAACGCGTTCGCGGAGCGGTGATCTTCACATCCCGGCCGGGCCCCGAGACTGGCTGCCTTCCCAGCCGGGCCCGATTGATCGGAGTTGCGGATTTCGGAGATGGCGCCAGGGTCACCGGCCAGTTCTCGGTGCTGCACGGCGGGGATGGATATCCCGCGATCCAGTCGTCGCTCGGCGTTCACGCGACGCGAAATGGCAACTGGATGGTGATGGCGGTCGACCCCGAGACTTGCTGGGGCGGCATCGATGGCTTCTGGCTCTGGCCGGCGCTCGCTGATTTCCTCAGCACGACTCTGCGCACGCCGCTGGTGATGCTTCCGCCGATCGGACTCGTCAGGTACGACGATGTACCCGGCACCGCGTACCACCAGAGACAGGGGCGCGCGAAGCCGGATAAGGATGCTGCCCGTCGAGCAGAGCGTGTGGTTGCTGCCTATCGCGCGGCCGGGTCCACGATCAACGTGGCCATCTCCTCCCGGGCCTTCATCGACGGTCAGGAGGTCTTTCTGGATCAGGTCTGGCCGGAGGCGGTTCGTGCCTTTGCCGGCGGTGTCGAGGATGGTTCGCTTGAACCGATCTGTCACGGATATCTCCACCTCGAGGCAGAGGCCCTTGCACGGGGTGAGATCGATCCACACGAGTTCGCCCTGGACGGCAGCGAAGAGGCGGCAAGGAAGATCGACACGACACTCGAATGGATCCGGAAGACGATGGGCGTCGACGCATCAACATTCGTTGCCCCGAACTGGGCGTATGGCGCGGGCCTCCTGGAGGCCCTGCGTGAGCGAAAGCTGCCGGCCTGGCTTCCGCCTGCGCCATCGCCGCTCCTCTCGGGGATCGATCTCCGCGAAACTCTCTTCAGCACGCTCGAGGGTCTGCACCAGCTTGACTATGCTCCCCTGGAGTGCCTGGCTGGAGCCGGATTTCCGCCAACGGTAGTAATGCACGGAGGGCTGCTGGACCAGCGGATGGAGAGACTCAAGGCCAGCCGGGACCTCGGCACCGCCGCCAGGCTGGCGTTTCACAGGGACATATTCAGACTCCCCAGGCTCAAGGGTGTCCGCTGGGTCGGCTCCGCCGAAATGCTGGCAAGAATCCAGGCGCATGACAAGGTCGAGGTCGAGGGGGACGAGGTCAGAACATCGGGTCAATTCGAGACGCTGATCCTTCGCAACGGGGCGCGTGAACCGGCGTTGGCGGCGACGAGATGAAGAGAGCGCTCGTCACAGGCGCAGGCGGCTTCATCGGGTCGCACCTCTGCCGGCGCCTGAACGGCGACGGATTTCAGGTGACCGGTGTCGACAGTTTCACCGACTACTACGACCCCGCGATCAAACGCGCTCGTGCTCGTCTGCTGATCGAAGAGGGTGTGGATCTGCTCGAGGTGGATCTGATCGAAGGCGATCTCACCCCGCTGGTCGAGAACGCAGATCTCGTTTTTCATCTCGCCGGGCAGCCCGGCGTCAGAGCCAGTTGGGGCACCGAGTTCGATATCTATGCGCGTGAGAATGTGATGGCAACCCAGCGTCTGCTCGAGGTTTTGAAGGGAAGCTCGATCGGCAAGCTGGTACTTGCCTCGTCGTCATCTGTCTACGGCGACGCCGAGACCTTCCCGACGAGTGAGACGGATCTCCCGCAGCCGGTATCCCCCTACGGTGTCACCAAGCTCGCGGCCGAGCACCTTGGCTACCTGTACTGGAAGGCATTTGACGTTCCGGTCGTCGCTCTCCGCTACTTCACCATCTTCGGACCGGGGCAACGCCCCGATATGGCCTTCACCCGATTCCTGAAAGCAGCCGAGAACGGAGATCCGATCACGATCTACGGTGACGGGAAGCAGGTTCGCGACTTCACCTATGTCGGTGACTGCGTCGCGGCCACGGTCAGCGCCGCAGTCCTGGGAAAGCCGGGAACTGTTTACAACATCGCCGGAGGCACGCAGGCCAGCGTGCTCGATGTGCTCGAGATCATCGAAGAGCTGACCGGAGGTGCGGTCGACCGCGAGTATCAGGAAGCGATGAAGGGCGATGCGAGACGAACGGGAGCCGACACGAACAGGGCCAAACGCGATCTGGGGTACATGCCACAGGTATCTCTGGCGGATGGCATCCGCCTTCAGCTTGAAGCGCACCGCCAGTAGCCGGGACGTGGCGGTTTACGCCCCGTCCGCAAACGCGTTCTACGACGCGACCAGGGTGTTGCCGGGCGCCGGTGGCGGTGGTGCCGAATTCCAGACGACCCAGATGGCGGAGCGTCTCGCCTCCACCGGCCTGCATGTCGCCCACATCATCTATCCGGTCGAGCGGGAGGTCTCCACGCCACCGAACCTGGATCTGATCCAGAGGGACTTCTACCTTGGCCGGGGCGGTCCGATTGCAAAGGCCCGGGAGGCAGCTGCTATCTGGCGGAGTCTGGTCCGCGCCGACGCAGAGAAGATCATTCTCCGCGGATATGGATTGCACCTGCTCGTTGGAGCGCTGTACGGCCGGCTTCGCAATTGCAGGGTGGTGATGTCGGGATCGAATGACATCGACTTCCAGCCCGAGCGCAGAAACAGAAGCCGCGTCAGCGCGGCGATATATCGTCGGGCAATCGGGTCAGCAGATCTGATTGTCGCCCAGACCGGGCAACAGCGGACCGTGGCATCGAGGGAGTTTCCCCGCAGCCGGGTTGAGTTGATCAAGAGCTTTGCCGAGCCCGCTGATGTCTCAACGGAGCAGCCGGACGGCTTTCTCTGGGCTGGGCGCCTGGTGGACTACAAGCGACCACTGCGCTACCTGGACCTCGCGAGACGATTGCCGG
>JBBQZL010000113.1:0-8983 GCA_038207745.1 Solirubrobacterales bacterium | reverse complement strand
CACGATCAACATCATCCGCGCCCAGACCGGTGGCATCACCGAGTCCGACGTGATGCTTGCGGCGGCATCGACCGCGATCATCATCGGCTTCAATGTCCGTCCGCTCGCCGACGCGAGGCGTGCTGCCGAGATCGAGGGGATCGACGTTCGCACCTACTCCGTGATCTACAAGATCACCGAGGATCTTCGCGCGGCGATGGAGGGCATGCTCGAAGCGGTCGACGTCGAGGACACGATCGGCGAGGCGGAGATCAAGGAGGTTTATAAGGCTTCCAAGGTCGGCCGGATCGCCGGCTGCATCGTCAACGAGGGCAAGGCGACACGCGATGCATTCGTTCGGCTGGTCCGGGAGGGAACGGTCATCTGGACCGGCAAGCTTGGCTCTCTGCGCCGCTTCAAGGACGATGTCCGCGAGGTGGAGAACGGCCAGGAGTGTGGTGTCGTCCTAAGTGGCTATGCCGACGTCAAGGTCGGTGACATCCACGAATTCTTCGAGACCAGGCAGGTCGAGCAGACGCTCGAGTAGCAGCCCGGGTGATTCTCAGGCAATGAGGATCCACTCACGAAACGCTATGACTCCGATCACACTTCCCCTATAGTCGAGCCCGCATGTCCACCGCTCGCATACGCCGCATCAACCAGGTCCTCCGCGAGGTCATCGGTTCATCGATCGCCGACGATCTCAGCGACCCCCGGATCGGCTTCGTCACCGTGACCTCGGTGGAAACGAGTTCGGACCTCCGGACGGCAAAGGTCTTCGTCAGCGTCTTCGGCTCCGAGGAGGAGCGCGACGCGACGATGGCCGCGCTTGCCTCCTCACATGGCGTGATCCAGGCCAGGATCGCCCGGGAGGTCCGGATGAAGCGCACGCCGACGCTCAATTTCAAGTACGACGACACCGTTGAAAAGGGTGCCAGAATTTCAAAGTTGCTCGATGATTAGAGGTCAATTGAATCGAAGCGGAGACCCCAGATGACCACGACCAGTGTCGGCGCAGCCGAGCGCGAGCAGGTCGCCGCCGAGCTCCGCGAGCACGATCGCTTCCTGCTCACCGCCCATGAGGGGCCTGACGGTGACGCGCTGGGGTCCCTCCTCGGCATGCACCACCTGCTCAGCCAACTCGGCAAGGACTCGGTGATGTTTCTTGCCGCGAGCGAGTTCCCGCTGCCGATCGAATACCGGTTCATGCCGCTTGAAGAGGTCTTCCATGAGCCTCCGGCAGACGTGGTCGACCGTGTGGTGATCTGCCTCGACTGCGGAAACCTCGATCGGGTCCCCGATGACCTGCTCCGTGATGTCCTTGCCGATGGCAGGCGCCGCGTCATCAACATCGACCACCACCACGACAACACCGGGTTTGGCGATGTCAACCTGGTCGACCCGACCGCCTCCTGCACCGCCGAGATCGTCTATGAGCTGGCGATGATGCTCGGGGTCACGGTGACCAAGGAGATGGCCTCGGCGCTTTACGTCGGCGTGGTGACCGACACCGGCAAGTTCATGTACGAGAACACCGATGCCCGTACGCATCGCATCACCGCGGCCCTGATCGATGCCGGCGTCGATGTCGACGACATCTATCGCCGGCTCTACGAGAACGTGCCGATCGAAAAGCTGCGGCTTGTCTCGCGCGCGCTCGATGGAATTGAGATCGTCTGCGACGGACGCGTCGTGATAACCCAGATCACAAGCCGGGACTATGAGGTCACGGGATCGGGGGAGACGATGACCGAGGGCATCATCGATCATCTGCGATCAATCGAAGGCCCGAGCATCGCCGCCGTGGTCAGGGAGCAGCAGAGCCGTGGAAGGGCCACCCGCAAGGTCAGCCTCCGCTCGATGGCCGGTGAGATCGACGTCTCCGCCGTGGCGCGGGCACACGGTGGCGGCGGACACATCAGGGCCGCCGGGTTCTCCTCCGACGAGGAGTATCCGGAGATCGTCGGCTCGATCTGCGCTCAGGTTTCCGCCCAGCTCGGAGAGTGAGTCGTGGCCCGAGAGTCGCCTGGCGCGGCCGTCCTGCTCTGCGACAAACCGGCTGGGATGACCTCGCACGACGTGGTCGCGCAGGTGAGGCGCGAGCGTGGGGGGAGGGTTGGTCACGCAGGCACGCTCGACCCGTTTGCGACCGGGCTCCTGCTCGTGCTTCTCGGCCGGGCAACGCGGTTGCAGCGCTACCTGATCAGCCAGCCGAAGACCTATCTCGCAACGGCGCGACTCGGATGGCGATCATCCACGGGAGATCCCGACGGGGAGCTGACCGAGACCGGTGACATTCCGACCATCCTGAACCTTCCGGTCGGCCGGATCATGCAGAGGGTTCCGATGACCTCGGCGGTCAAGATCGATGGCGAGCGTCTCTACAAGAGAGCCCACCGGGGAGAGTCGATCGAGACCCCGGTTCGTGAGGTGAACGTCCACAGTTCGCGCCTGATCTCGGCAGAAGGAGACCGGGCGACCTTTGAGGTCGTCTGCTCGGCGGGCACATATGTCCGAACCCTGATCGAAACACTCGGCGACGCCTACTGTGAGGAGCTCCGCCGGATCGCGATCGGCGGCGATCTCCTGATCGAGAACGCTTCGGACACGCCGATCGACGCGGGCGAGGCTCTCTCGTTCATGGCCGAGCGCGTGCTCGACGAAAGCGAGGCCGCCCTGGTCCTGAACGGACGCGCCCTCGGCGCCGAGGGTGGACCCGCCTCCGCCCCCGGGGTCGAAGCTGGCCGGGTGCGATTGACGGTTGGTGGCAGACTGGTTGCCGTGGCGCGAGTCGAAGACGATCAGCTGAAGCCCGAAGTGGTGATTCCTTGAGTCTCAAGGTGACGCGACTGCCGGACGTGGGGCCGCGGGAGCGCGATGTTGCGATCGGGACCTTCGATGGCGTCCATCTGGGTCATCAGGCGGTGATCAAGGGTTCCGACACGGTGCTGACCTTCGATCCGCATCCGCTGGAGATCCTGCACCCGGCCGCGCTTCCAAAACTGATCATGCCCTTCGCGGTCAAACGCGACGTGATCGAGGGTCTCGGGGTCGAGGAGCTGGTGGTGATCCCGTTCGACAAGGAGTTCTCAGCCCTGAGCGCCGAGGAGTTCATCGACCATGTATTGGTCGAGAAGCTCGGCGCGCGAAGTGTCGCGGTCGGCGAGAACTTTCGCTTCGGTGCCAGGGCCAAGGGCGACCCCGGGATGCTTGCTGCCCGGCCCGAGTTCGTGACCCGGGTCGTGCCGCTCGTGGAGGTCGACGGCGAGGCCGTCTCCTCGACGAGGATCCGGGCCCTTGTCGCCGCCGGGGACATGGAGGCGGTCCGCCACTGTCTAGGAGGTCCGCTGATGGTCGAGGGAACGGTCGTCTCCGGCGATCAGCGAGGCCGGGAACTTGGCTTCCCAACTGCGAATGTCGTCCCCGACGACCGCCTGGTCACGCCTGGTCACGGTGTCTATGCGGCATTCGCAAATGGCCATCCCGCAGCGGTCAATGTCGGGGTCCGGCCGACCTTTGAAAGTGGCCGGGGCGTATTGATCGAGGCGTATCTGATCGATCTCAACGAGGACCTCTACGGGAAGACGCTGAGGGTCGCCTTTGTGAAGCGGCTTCGCGGTGAGAAGAGATTCGACAGCGCCGCCGACCTGATCGCGCAGATGCATGACGATGTAGCTGAGGCGAAGGTCGTCTGTGGTAGGTTCCACCGACCTTAGAGGCCCCATCCAGGGGCCGTGGAGACTTTTAGAGATGACCCTGAACAAAGAGACAAAGGCCGATCTGATCGGCAAGTACGGCCGGGCGGACGGCGACACCGGATCAGCAGAGGTCCAGGTTGCACTGCTCACCGCGCGCATCAATGATCTGACCGGGCACCTCCGGGAGCACAGCAAGGATCACCACTCACGTCGCGGGCTCCTGATGCTCGTCGGCAAGCGCCGCCGTCTTCTCCGGTATCTCGAGCGCAATGACCTGGAGCGCTACCGCGCCCTGGTTGCTGATCTCGGCCTCCGGCGCTGATCTCTCCGGACCAGGCGGCACCTGTATTCACCCTTCCCGACCAGGAGGGCAATGACGTCTCGTTTTTGGACTTTGCGGGTCGCCGTGTTCTGATCGCAATCTATCCGCAGGATTTCAGACCGTCCTGCACTGATCAGATGAAGCTCTATGAGCAGATCAGGCCACAGTTGGCGGGTGCGAGAGTCGAGTTGATCGGGATCAGTGGCGATTCCGTATTCGCGCACAGGGCCTTTCGCGCAGCTCGGAGTTGAAACCCGCCTGCTGGCTGACTTTGAGCCCAAGGGTGAGGTTGCCCGCGCCTTCGGCGCCTACCTCGACGGCGTCGGTCACGCAAACCGCTCGCTTGTCCTGATCGATGCCGACGGCAAGGTCGAGTGGGTCGACGAGTCGCCCTCACCGATTGAGATTCCGCCTCCGCGCGTGATTCTGGAAGTGCTGGACGCAGCGTAATCGCGGCAGCATCCCGACCGTACCCGACGGGTTGCCGTTTGCGGATAATCCCTGCAACGGCGGCCCCTGTACGCTTCAGAGCGACAGAGAGCGAGAGTTCTAAAAACAAGTGGGCTGCCAACCGGGCGGCCGGAGGTACAACATCCAGATGAGTATGTTCCCAGTAAGCCGCGTGTCGGTGGATGTCGGCGAAAGCCAGATTTCCTTCGAGACAGGCAAGCTTGCCAAACAGGCAAGCGGATCAGTGGTCGTCCAGAGCGGCGACACAATGGTGCTCTGCACCGCCACGATGGGCAATCTGCGTGACGTGGATTTCCTTCCCCTGACCGTCGACGTTGAAGAGCGCATGTATGCCGCGGGCAAGATTCCCGGCTCGTTCTTCCGCCGAGAGGGTCGCGCAGGCGAGAAGGCCACGCTTACGGCGCGGATGATCGATCGTCCGATTCGTCCCCTCTTTCCCAAGGGCTGGCATCACGAGACCCAGTTGGTCGCCATCCCGATGTCTGTGGACCACGTCCACGCATACGACATCCTGGCGATGAACGGTGCCTCGGCGGCACTGGCGCTCTCGCCGGTTCCAGTCGCCTCGCACGTCGGCGCCGTTCGCGTCGGCAAGCTGGACGGTGACTTCGTGATCAACCCGCCCGAGGACACCCTCGAGGAACTCGATCTCGACCTGATTGTCGCCGGCACCGATGAGGCGATCCTGATGGTCGAGGCCGGCGCCAGCGGCGTAACCGAGGCAGGGATCCTCGACGCCCTCGACATTGCACACTCGGAGATCAAGAAGCTCTGTGCAGCGATGGAGAAGCTGGCCCAGATGGCCGGCAAGGAGAAGCTCGTCGTCGAGGCACCAAAGCTCGATGAAGCGCTGCTCGGCGATGTCACATCCAAGTACCAGGGCAGGATCGATGAAGCCACATCGATCCAGGGCAAGCTCGAGCGCCAGGACGCCGTCTCGGCTCTCAAGGATGAGGTTGTCGCCGAGTTCGCACCCGAGGGCTCCGATGAGGATCGCTCCTCCGACGTCTCCGCGGTTTACGCGAAGCTCGAGAAGGAGACGATTCGTCGTCACATTGCGATCGACAAGAAGCGCCCTGACGGTCGTAGCCAGAATGAGATCCGCCCGATCGAGTGCGAGGTTGACATTTCACCGCGCGTTCACGGTTCGGCTCTGTTCACCCGCGGCGAGACGCAGATCCTCTCAAGCGTCGCCCTCGGGACGACCCGGATGGACATGCGGCTCGACACCCTGGGTCTCCAGACGTCGAAGACGTTCTTCCACCACTACAACTTCCCGCCGTTCTCGGTTGGTGAGGCTGGTTTCATGCGAGGCCCAAAGCGCCGCGACATCGGTCACGGAGCGCTCGCAGAGCGCGCCCTGGTCGCCACGATCCCGGACACGGAGGCATTCCCGTACGTGACCCGCGTGGTCTCCGAGACGCTCGAGTCGAACGGCTCCTCGTCGATGGGCTCTGTATGTGCCTCCTCGATGGCACTGCAGGCTGCAGGCGTCCCCGTCTCCGCACCGGTTGCCGGTGTTGCGATGGGTCTGATCAAGGAGGGTGACGACTACATCGTCCTCACCGACATCGCCGGAGTCGAGGATCACCTCGGTGACATGGACTTCAAGGTCGCCGGAACCGCAGACGGCATCACCGCGCTGCAAATGGACATCAAGATCACCGGCGTCACCTTCGACATCCTCAGGGACGCCCTGGCCCAGGCCAAGGAGGGACGCCTGTTCATCCTCGGCAAGATGGCCGAGGCGATCGACGCACCGCGCGAGAAGATGTCGAAGTACGCGCCACGCATCGAGTCGATCAAGATCGATCCGGAAAAGATCGGTGCGGTGATCGGCAAGGGCGGCGAGACGATTCGCGGCATGTGCGAGGAGTTCGAGGCAGAGATCGACGTCGAGGACGACGGCACGATTCGCGTCTACGCACCGACCGGCGAGCTGGTCGAGGCTGCCATCGCACGGATCGGCTCGATGACCAAGGAGGCCGAGATCGGAGATCGCTACACGGCCGCCAAG
This sequence comes from Solirubrobacterales bacterium, assembly GCA_038207745.1. Classification (GTDB taxonomy): domain Bacteria; phylum Actinomycetota; class Thermoleophilia; order Solirubrobacterales; family 70-9; genus JBBQZL01. The sequence continues at coordinate 2,496 of JBBQZL010000113.1, read as the reverse complement.
GTCGTCAAGACGACCACGTTCGGCGCCTTCGTCGAACTGACCAAAGGCACCGACGGCCTGCTCCACATCTCGAATGTGAAGCCCGGCGAGCGGGTCGAGACCGTCGACGACGTTCTCGAGTCCGGTCAGATCATCGACGTCACGGTGGCCGAGGTCGACAAGGAGCGCGGCCGTATCGGTCTGCGTCTGACCCTCGACCCAGCAATCGTCGGCAAGTCGCCGGAGGAGATCGCCGCGCTGGCAAGCAGCGGCGGCGGTGGTGGCGGTGGTCGTGAACGTCGTCCGCGTCGCGATGGCGATCGCCCCCGCAGGAGCTAGTCAAGGACATTGGCTGACCACCGGGTAACGGTCCTGGAGTCCGGCGTGCGGGTCGTGACCGAGGAGGTTCCCTCGGTCCGGTCCGTGGCGCTGGGCATGTGGGTCCGCACCGGGTCACGTGATGAGACCCCCGCACAGGCGGGGGTCTCGCACTTTCTCGAGCATCTTCTCTTCAAGGGCACCGATCGCTACTCCGCGATCGAGATCTCCGAGCACTTCGACGGTCTCGGTGCGTCGGTGAACGCCGCGACCGGCAAGGAGACGACACATCTCAACGCCCGTCTTCTCGACGAGCACACCGAGTCCGTCTTCGACCTCCTGGCGGAGATGTTTCTGAAGCCGACCTACCCGGAGATCGACTCCGAGCGGGAAGTTGTCCTCGAAGAGATAGCGATGTACGAGGACGAGCCCTCGGACAGGGTCCACGATCACCTCGCGGAGGCCGTCTACGGCAAGCACCCGCTCGGCCGAAGGGTCCTGGGGGAGTCCGAGGTGATCTCCTCGATTCCGATCCCCGATATCAGCAGCTACCACCGCGGCCACTACACCGCCGAAAACATCGTCATCTCCGCTGCGGGCAACGTCGACCACGATCAGATCGCCGAGCTTTCGAAGCGCTGGGTCGAGCCCTCACCCGGCGGTGGTCACAAGAATGGCGCCAACGCTCCCGGGGTGGAGGCGGGCATCTGCTTTCAGCAAAAGGACACCGAGCAGTACCACATCTGCTTCGGGGCGCCGGGGATCCAGCGCAGCGATGATCGGCGCTGGGGGCTCGGCGTGCTCGACTCGATCTTTGGCGGTTCCACCTCCTCACGCCTCTTCCGCGAAGTTCGCGAGAAGCGTGGGCTGGCCTACTCGGTCGGTTCATACAACGAGCAATACACGGACTCGGGGATGGTCGCCACGTACGTCGGCACCCGCGAGGACAACGTCGAGGAGGCCTGCGCGATCATCGGCGCCGAGCTGTCGAGGCTTCGGTCCGAACCGGTTTCCGGTGACGAGATGTCGCGCGCCAAGGAGCATGTCAAGGGCCGCCTCGTCCTCTCATCGGAGTCGACCGGCGCAAGGATGTCGAGGATAGGCCGCGCGACGCTCTTCGACCTCCCGGTCCTGACCCTCGACGAGATGCTCGCGGCGGTTGACGCGGTGACCGTCGGCGAAATCTCCCAGCTCGGTGAGGAGCTCTACTCGGAATCTCGCCTCTCCGCCGCCTGTGTCGGCCGGGAAGAGGAGCGCTTTCGTGCGGCCCTGGGGCCGATCAGTGAGGCGCTTGCAGGATGATCCGGGTCGCCGTCTCCGGCGCTGCGGGCAGGATGGGCGCCACGGTCTGTGAGGCCGTGGAGGCGGCTGAAGGGCTCGAGCTGACCGGGCGGGCGGATCCGGCCATCGGGGTGCCGATCACCGACGTTCTGGAGAACGCCGACGTCGTGGTCGAGTTCAGCACCCCGGCCACATCGCTCGAGAATGCCGCCGCCTGCCTCGAGGCAGGCGTCGATGTGGTGGTCGGCGCCACCGGATTCGACCTCGACGCGCTGCGCGCGGTTGCCGAGGGCCCGACATCGAGGGCCAAATGTTTCGTTGCGCCCAACTTCGCGATCGGCGCCGTGATGCTGATGGAGATCTCCAAGCAGATCGCCCGCCAGATGCCCGAGTGCGAGATCATCGAACTCCACCATGAGGCCAAGGTCGACGCACCCTCGGGAACCGCCAAGCGCACGGCTGAGCTGATCACCGAGGCGGGGGGCAACGTCCATCAGCCGATCCACTCGGTCCGCCTACCCGGTCTCGTGGCCCATCAGGAGGTCATCTTCGGTGGCACCGGACAGACGCTGACGATCCGGCATGACTCGATCGATCGCAGCTCCTTCATGCCCGGCGTCGTCCTCGCCGTTCGTCGCGTGGCGGGTCTGCCCGAGCGCTTCACGGTCGGCCTCGAGAAGCTTCTCTAGCCCGGTTATCCGGCGCGCCTTCCGGACGGCCCGCCACATAGGATCAATCGATGAGCAACGACTTCTCACGACTCGACGCCACCGCCCAGGCCGAGCTGGTTCGTTCCGGACAGGTTTCGCCACTCGAACTCGTGGAGGCGGCGATCTCCCGGATCGAGAAGCTGAACCCCGAGATCAATGCGGTCATCCACGCCCTCTTCGATCAGGCCACCGAGTCGGCGCGGGGAGA
>JBBQZL010000112.1:0-9030 GCA_038207745.1 Solirubrobacterales bacterium | reverse complement strand
GGTTTCGCCGATCACGGCGCCGCCGAGGATGTGGGCGGTCACCGAGCGGCCGCCGGCGCTCTCGACCAGGAGGTTGAGCGGCGTGCCGCCCGAGGAAGCCGCGAAGGCCCGGGCGGCGTCGTTGGCGATCGGCATGTAGCTGGGAGCCTCGTGACCGGGCACGGCGCGCGATCGGAGGACGCGGCGCCAGGGCCGCGCCGGCGAGCGGCCGAACACGAAGCTCAGCTCATTGTCGAGATCCTGCATCACGGTCAAAGCCGTCAGCCTGCCCTCGAAGTTGCGGGCCAGGATCGCGCGCAAAAACCGCGCCGGATGCCGCACGATCGCGGCGACGGTCGCCGCCGCCCGCCTGCCGGGACGCTCGCCGTCGATCAGCGGGCCGACCTGCCAGCGCAGCAGCTTGCCGCCGCCGACGTACCGGTTCTGGGTGATGTGGGTGCGCGCATCGACATGAAAGTCGGTCGAGATCGCCGGCCCGCGGGTCAAGTCTGCCGCCGGATCCGCGTCGAGAACGGCGGTCACCGCCTCCGAGTTCGTCCGCACCCGCTCACCGAGTCGCCTCGAGATCCGTGGCAGCGTTCCGAGCTCATCGCGGCAGCGAAACAGCAGCTCGAGCGTGCCGAGAACACCGGCGGCGAGAATCACCCGGCGCGCCCGCAGCGGGGGATACCCCTGGGCACGGCGCCACGGATGATCTGCGTGCAACTCATAACCGCCTCCGGGAAGCGGCGCGATCGACGTGACCCGGTGCTCGGGCAGGATGCGCGCGCCGCGTCGCTCCGCGAGGTGGAGGTAGTTCTTGTCGAGCGTGTTCTTGGCCCCGTGCGGGCATCCGCTCAGGCAGCCGCCGCAGAGCCGGCAACCGGTTCGGTCCGGCCCCTCTCCTCCGAAGAATGGGTCGGCAACGGTTTTCCCCTCCTCACCAAAGTGGATGGCGAGTGGCACCGGCCCGAACGTCTCCTCGCCGCCGACCTCCTCCGCCGTCGCCCGCAGGTGCTCGTCCATGGTTCCGGTGAACGGATCGACGGTCCGTCCCAGCATCCGGGCGGCCTCTGCGTAATGGGGTGCCATCGCCGTCGCCCAATCCGCCTCTGCATCGCCCCAGGCCGGGTCGGAGAAGACCGCCTGCTCCGGCTCGAGCAATACCGCGCCCCAGACGATCGAGCCACCCCCGACGCCCGATGCTCCGATGATCCCGACATCCCGGAACACCCGTTGCCAGAAGAACCCGTGCAGGCCCAGGTCCGGCTCCCACAGATGGGCGCGGATGTCGTGGCGAGCCCGCTCGATGTCCTCGGCCGACAGACGACGGCCCTGCTCCAGGGCGACAACGTCGTAACCCTTCTCGGCCAGCCGAAGGGCGCTGACCGCACCGCCGAATCCGGTACCGACAATCGCCACGTCACAGTCGAAACCGGTGGTCACCGCTGGATCCTTGCACCAATCGCTCACAGCTCGCGCAGGAGCGCCCGAGGGCCGGGCCCGGTCAATCCGGCGGCGCCGGGGCGCCGAGCCCCCTGTTCCGGCTTGCTTGCGCGGATGATCGCCGACCCGGCCTGAGCGTGAACCCTATGTGTCTCCCGGATCTCTATGTCCCTCAAACCCGCCTCGACAAGCGCGACCTCAAACTCGGTCCGGGTCAGGGCACCGGCGATGCATCCCGTCCACTGCTGCATGTCAGAGCGGGTGGCGTCGTCCATATCCTCGTCGGCGATCACATCGGAGATCGCGAAACGCCCTCCGGGCCGCAGGACGCGTGCAACCTCGCGAAATACCGCGGGCTCGTCACCGGACAGGTTAAGGACGCAATTGGAGATCACCACATCGACGCTTGCATCCTCGAGTGGAATGTCCTCGATGTATCCCTTCCGGAACTCGACGTTCTCGACTCCGGCCTCGAGCGCGTTGCGTCGGGCAAGAGCGAGCATCTCGTCAGTCATGTCGAGTCCGATCGCATGGCCGCTGGGCGCAACCCGACCGGCAGCGATCATCGCGTCGGCTCCCGCACCTGACCCGAGGTCGAGCACTGTCTCACCGTCATGCAGATCGGCTACCGCGGTCGGGACCCCGCATCCCAGCGAAGCGGAGACCGCTGCCTGCGTCGCACCCGTGGCGTCACCGTCGCCGTACAGGGCGCCGCCGAAGACCTCGGTGCCGGCTGCATCGGCGGTGCTGACCGGTCCACTGCAACACGACGGTCCACTGCAACACGAGGAATCCGCACTCGCCTGCGCCGCGGCGGCGTAGGTCTCACGGACCGTTTCCCGCAGCTCCGGCCCACCGTCACCGGACTCGCAGCAGATTGCGTCATCGGTGTTCAGCTCAACCATGCGGACAGCTCCTTCAATGCGTCGGGGCGAACGTAGTAATAGGCCCACAGGCCCTTCCGCTCCGAGTCGACGATGCCGGCGTCGCGAAGCTTCTTGAGATGGTGTGAAAGCGTTGACTGGCTGACGAAGAACAGCGGCACCAACTCGCAAACGCAGACCCTGCCCGCGTGCTTTCGTAGCACGTCCACCAGGGTCAGGCGGATCGGATCGCCCAGCGCCTTCGCGATCTCGGCCATTCGCTCGGCATCCGCCCGCTCGACATCGGGATATACGACGGGCTCACAACAGGGCTTGCCGGCGGGGCGCTTCTGCTTCGGCGCCAATGTCATCTCCGTGCTCATCGAAATTCATCAAATCAGTTGCATCGATATTTGTCAATCGATACGATTTTCATCGATGGAGCCCGCCCGGATCGGAATCAATGGATTTGGACGCATGGGGCGACTGGCGCTGCGCGCGGCGTGGGAGTGGCCCGGTCTCACCTTCACCCACGTCAACGAGATGACGGGTGACGCGGCAACCTCCGCCCACCTCTTGACCTTCGACTCGGTCCACGGTCGATGGAAAGAGGATGTCCGTGGCGAATCAGACTCTCTGATCATCGACGGAACGGCGCTTGGTTACAGCAGACAGGCCAAGCCGGGGGATGTCCCCTGGGGAAAGCTCGGGGTCGAGATCGTCCTGGAATGCACCGGCAGGTTCCGCACCCGCGAGTCCCTGGAGCCGTACTTCCGCCAGGGCGTTCGGAAGGTGATCGTCGCGGCGCCGGTCAAGGTGGATGCCCTGAACATCGTTGTCGGCGTCAACGATCACCTCTATGAACCCGCAGTCCACGACCTGCTGACCGCGGCTTCGTGCACGACCAACTGCCTCGCCCCGGTCGTCAAGGTGATCCACGAGGGGATCGGCATCCGCCACGGATCGATCACGACGCTGCACGACATGACCAACACCCAGACCGTGATCGACGCACCACACGGGGATCTGCGCAGAGCCCGCGCGGCGAGTCTCTCGATGATCCCGACCTCAACGGGCTCGGCCACGGCAATCGGAATGATCTTCCCGGATCTCGAGGGAAGGCTCGACGGTCTTGCGGTGCGGGTGCCGCTTCTCAACTCATCACTGACCGACTGCGTCTTCGAGGTCGATAGACCGACCACGGTCGACGAGGTGAATGGGCTCCTTCAGACCGCAGCCGACGGCCCTCTGAAGGGAATACTCGGCTACGAGGAGCGTCCGCTCGTCTCGGTCGATTACAGGGACGACCCTCGCTCGGGCATCGTCGATGCACCTTCCACGATGGTCACCGATCAGACTCAGGTGAAGATCCTGGCCTGGTACGACAACGAATGGGGATACGCCAACCGCCTGGTCGAGCTTGCACGCACGGTGGCCGGCATGCTCCCGCCCGGATAGATGTGAGCGACGCCAATGCCGCAGCTGCTGATCAGCGCTCCGGCGATCTGCGCAACTACATCCTGGTAACCGCCGCCTACTGGGCTGACACGCTTGCCGACGGGGCGAGCCGCATCCTGGTGCTGTTCTTCTTCTACCAGCTCGGCTACAGCCCCTTCGAGATCGCCACGCTGTTCGTCTTCTACGAGTTCTTCGGGATCGTCACCAACCTCGTCGGTGGCTGGGTCGCCGCCCGCCTCGGCCTCAAGGCGACGCTCTTCTCCGGCCTGACAATCCAGATCGTCGCGCTTGGCATGCTCGGGCTGGCGCCGGAGAGCTGGCTGGTCGTGCCCTATGTGATGGCTTCACAGGCGCTCTCGGGGATCGCCAAGGACCTGACCAAGATGAGTTCCAAGAGCGCGGTCAAGCTGGTCGTGCCAGACGACTCCGAGACTGCGCTGTTTCGCTGGGTGGCGATCCTGACCGGCTCCAAGAATGCACTCAAGGGCGTCGGTTTCTTCCTCGGAGGCCTGCTGCTGACCGTGGTCGGGTTCCAGACATCGATGCTGCTCCTGGCCGCGATGGTGTTGACCGCGCTGGTGGTGACCGCCTCGATGATGCACGGAGGTCTCGGCCGGCCGGACAAGGCAGCGCGGTTTCGGCACATGTTCTCCAACGACCGCGCGATCAACATCCTCGCTGCGGCGCGAGTTTTCCTCTTTGCCTCCAGAGACGTCTGGTTCGTCGTCGGCCTGCCGGTCTACCTGCGGACGGTGCTGGGCTGGAGCTTCTGGGGAGCCGGAGCCTTCCTGGCCGTCTGGGTGATCGGCTACGGGGCTGTCCAGGCATCGGCGCCAGGGGTGATGCGCCGAAGGGCAAGGGAGCGCGGCGGCGAACCCGACGGCGGCACGGCGACCCGTCTTGCGTTCGTGCTGGCCGCGTTCCCGGCGGCGATCGCGATCGCGCTGTCCGCGGATCTGGACCCGACCCTGGTCCTCGTCTGCGGTCTGCTCGCATTCGGCGTCATCTTCGCGATGAACTCCGCGGTCCACTCCTACCTGGTCCTCTCCTACGCCGAGAGCGACAGGGTGACGATGAACGTCGGCTTCTACTACATGGCGAACGCCGGGGGGCGGCTGACCGGCACCCTGCTCTCCGGGGCGCTCTACCAATGGCAGGGACTGATCGCGTGCCTGTGGGCCTCGGTCGTCTTCGTGCTTGCGGCCGGACTCCTGTCGACGATGCTGCCGACGGTCAATCGACGGCCCGGCGGGACCGAGGCCAACCGGGACCCTCCTATTCGGTCTTGAGCACCCCGTACATACCGGCCGCGTAGTGACCGGGGATGTTGCAGTACATGACGTACCTTCCGGCCGGAAGGTCGATGGTTCCCGTCTTCGATGCTCCCGCAGCCGTTTCCGGGATCTCGCCCGGCGCGTCGCCCTGCTTCTCGATCTTTGCCTCGTCGACCGAGCCGTCTGGAAGCGTCGGCAGCTTGCCGGGGGGCAGATCCGTGTGGGCAAGCACCAGCTCGTGCGGCGCCTGCCCGACATTCTTCGTCGTGATCGTCACCGAGCCGGCCTTCGCGGCCGCGTTTTTGGGGCGGTAGTAGAACTCGCCCATATCGATCGAGATCTTCTTCGGCTTCGAAGCCGCAGGCGGCGCGGCGCTCGTCGTGTCTGCAGGCGCGGTCGTGTCCGTGGGCGCGGTCGTGTCGGCAGGCGCGCTTGTTCCGCTGCCGCTGTCCACGACTGTGAGCGTCCCGTACATACCGGCCGCGTAGTGACCGGGGATGTTGCAGTACATGACGTACCTTCCGGCCGGGAGGTCGATGATTCCCGTCTTCGATGCACCGGCGGCCGACTCCGGGACCTCCCCGGGAGCATCGCCCGCCTTTTCGATCTTCGCCTCGTCGACTGAACCATCGGGAAGCGTCGGCAGCGCATCGGGCGCCAGGTCGGTATGGGCAAGCACAAGCTCGTGGGGCAACTGTCCGACATTCTTCGTGGTTATCGTCACCGCGCCGGCTTTCGCGATCGCGTCGACGGGGTCGTACGCGTACTCGCTCATGTCGACCGTTATCGCCTTCGAAGCCGCTCCGGATGCGGCGTCGGTCGCGGCCGTCGTCGTTGTTCCCTCATCGCTCTCACATCCGACTGCAAGAAGACCACATGCGGCAACCACGACAGCGATCACCAGAATTCGCTTACCGATCTTCATCTCGCTGTACTTCCTCTGTGGGAGTGATGGATGGTCATCGCAGGATCCTTTCGGTGCAAGATTGTGAGTCTGGGACGATATTCCTCCGGCCGGACAACGATATCCGGAAAAAGCCGCACTTGTAGGTGGTAGTTACCCACCCGACCCACCCAACGTCTCAAGGCTCTCGCGACTGATCAGGTCGTCGGCCGCGAGCAGCGTGTCTCGGTAGGCCCGGGCTTCCGGGCTCAGGCCTCGGCCGCCCGGGAACCGGATGTCGATCTGACGGCGTGGGGAAACTCGGCCGATCGGTCCTGGAAGCTGAGGATCCGCGGATTCTGGATCACGCCCTCGCGGATCTCGATCGCACGGCGGATCGTCTCGTCGCCGTCCCACGACGCGGGCCCGGCCATCACGATCGGCAGGTACTCGAGCAGCGCCACGCTGTTCTCCCATGTCGCGGAGTTCCACAGGAACGATGGGCTGTGATCGACGGCGTAGTAATGGATTCCCCTTCCGACGGTGAACATCGGGTCTGCGAACGACGTCGGATGCGCCCACTCGAAACCCATCCCCTCGTCGCACGAGACATCGACGAAAAGCGTCCCCGGCTTGAAGCGATCAAGGTCATCGTTGATCACGAACATCAGCGGCTCATCGGTGTCCTGCAGAAAGCAGTTCACGACGATGTCGTATTCGGCCAGGACCTGCGGCAACGGTCCGGGATGTGGCGGTCCGAGAGCCAGCGTGTGGCCCGGGTTCGCGGAATCGCGCTCGAAATGCCGCATCCGCACCGACGGGAACGGCGAGGCGACCGCGGAGACGCTGCGCTGGGTCAGCACCGACACGTCGGTGATCCCGAACGCCGAGAGGCTCGTGACGGCGCCGCGGGCGGTGGCGCCAAAACTGATCACGGCCGCACGCAGGCGGCGGCCATAGTCACCGGTCGAGCCGATCAACTGCAGGGAGTGCAGGACCGAGCAGTAGCCGGCGAGCCCATTGTTCTTGTGGAAGACGTGGATGCCGAAACCGCCGTCTTCGGTCCAGTGGTTCATCGCCTCCCAGGCGATCATGGTGACCCGGCGTTCGATCGCGAGCTGGGTCATCGGCCGATCCTGGACGCAGTGAGGCCAGCCCCAGACCACCTGACCGGGGCGCAGGGTCTCCAGATCCTCCGCAAGTGGCTTGGCCAGAAGCAGCACGTCGCATTGCGCAAAGAGATCCTCGCGCGTGCGCATGCCCGCGACCAGCGGCGCGAGCTGCTGATCAGAGAAGCTGAATCGCTCTCCGTAGCCCCGCTCCAGGAAGATCCGGCTGCGCAGGTCGGGGCGGATTCGCTCGAGATGCGCCGGATGGATCGGCAATCGTTGTTCGTCCGGCTTGCGGGACGTCGCGATGACGCCGAGGCTGAGCTGATTCACGGTTCGAGTTTACGACGCAGGCAGCCCGATCAATCAGCGGTATTCGGGATTCGGGAAGTCGAAGCGGCAGCCCGCGTCCCATTCCGATCGCTGATTTCCGTGAGCGGGAATGCCGCCTGCGTCCTTCAGGATCCGCGCGATGTGAAGCATGTTCCAAGCGGCGAACGTCGTATTGCGGTTTGTGAAGTCATTTTCCGGTCCGCCCGAACCCTGATCCAGATATGACGGCCCCGGGCCGGCCTCGCCGATCCAGCCCGCGTCGGCATGCGGCGGAATCGTGTAGCCGAGGTGCTGGAGCGAGTAGAGGACATTCATCGCGCAGTGCTTGACGCCGTCCTCGTTTCCGGTGATCAGACATCCTCCGGTCCTGCCGTAATAGGCGTATTGCCCGGCGTCATTGAGTTGGCTCGAGTTGCCGTAGAGGCGCTCGATGACCTGGGTTGCGACGGATGACTTCTCCCCCAGCCAGATCGGCATTCCGATGACGAGGATGTCGGCAGCCATCACCCGCTTGAAGATCTGCGGCCACTCATCGCGATCCCAGCCGTGTTCGGACATGTCCGGCCAGACGCCGGTGGCGATCTCGTGGTCGACGGCGCGGATGCATTCGACCTCGACTCCGTTGCGGCGCATGATCTCCATCGAGATGTCCATCAGGCCCTGGGTGTTCGAGACCTCGGGGCTCCTCTTCAGCGTGCAGTTGATGAAGATCGCCCGGAGGTCCGAGTAGTCGGTCTGGCTCTTCTCGCACATCTCTGACTGCAGGTCGGTCAGCTCGGTCATCGCATCTCCTTGGTGGTTGATCAGGTCAATCTGGTCGGTCTGGATGGTTGGTCGCCCTTCGAGGGAGTCGTGGTGAAAGTTGACGCATCTTGAAAGCTGCCCGCCTCAGCGCAGCCAGGTAGGCGGACCGTGCCGCCTTCGAGGCGGAGCAGGCCGCCATCCCGGCGGTGGCTCCGGCCAGAAGGAATCGACTGCCCGAGATCTCCATTACCCGATGGAGTTTCCCTGATCGGGGACTTCGGCTGGCTTGCTCAGCCCCTGCCACAGCGCTTCACCACCATCAATCCAGCGATCACCCTCTCCTGATCGGATCGCTGATCCGTCACGGCCGCAGCCGGCCGCGATCTCGCTCGTCTCGGCCCAGAGCGCGCGCGAGCCATATACGCGTCAGCTCGGCACGCTCGCACGCGAAGAGCCGGCGACTTCACGCGGGGTGTGCACCCGGCTCCGGAGCCCCCTTCAGGTCAAAGGCGCGAAGCGCCCGGTCCACGTCGGTGATCGAGAGGATCCCCACCCTGTCGCTCTGCGTCAGAACCACAGCCCGTCCGACACGTTGAAAGTCCGGGCGCTCGAGCAGTTCGGCCACGTCCTGATGCTCGTCGATGACCAGTTCGGGGTTGTGAAAAGCGACATCCCCGGCCGTTGTGGAGCGCCGCCGTGCGGCCGGGAGCCGATCGACGGTACCCACGTCGACAAGGCCGATGACCGTGTTGCCGTCGAGTACCGGGAACGCCGAGAACCGATCTGGGACGAAGAATTGCTCCACCGCGTCCTCGACGCTCGTCTCGGCGGGAATCGTGATCGCCGGAAAGGACATAAACCTTCCCGCCTCACGGCCGGCGAAGGCGGATCGGATCCTCATCCCCCCCTCCTCGGCCCTGGCCGCGACAATCACGAACAGG
>JBBQZL010000111.1:0-9063 GCA_038207745.1 Solirubrobacterales bacterium | reverse complement strand
GGAAAAGACCTCCGAGTCAGATTTGCCCCATCACCCACAGGTGCCCTGCACATCGGGGGAGCGAGGACGGCACTCTACAACTGGCTTGAGGCTCGCCACGAAGGCGGAACGTTGGTGCTTCGGATCGAGGACACAGATCTCGAGCGATCGACCCCCGAGAACGTCGAGCAGATCCTCGATGCCCTCAACTGGCTCGAGTTGGATTGGGACGAGGGACCGTTGTCGCAGCGGGAGATGGCTCCCATCCACTCCGAGGCACTTGCCCGGTTGCTCGAATCCGGCGCGGCATATCGCGACAGCTCGACCGGCAAGCATGTCAAGACCTGGAAGGACAAGCACGGATCCGGCCGGGGGTACAGGGGTTCTCCGACGAAAGAGCCGGGAGCCGCAATCCGGCTCCGCGTGCCTGACGACGGAGAGACGATCGTCGAGGACCTGATCCGCGGCCCGATCGCATTCCCGAACGCGAGTTACGACGATTTCGTGATCGCCCGGGCAGACGGATCCGTCCTCTACAACTTCGCCGTCGCAGTTGATGACGCGGAGATGAAGATCACCACGGTGATCAGGGGCGACGACCACCTCTCAAATACTCCGAAGCAGTTGATGGTGCTGAAAGCCCTGGGATACGGGGCTCCCCGATATGCCCATCTCTCGCTGCTTCACGGGCCCGACGGCAAGAAGCTCTCGAAGCGCCACGGCGCCGCGTCCGTGCAGGAGCTGCGCGACGCCGGCTACCTGCCGGCCGCGATCCGCAACTACATTTCCCTGCTCGGCTGGGGAACTGATGACGACACGACGCTGATGTCGACGCCCGAACTGGTGAAGCGATTCCGGATCGAGGACGTCGGGACCGCCTCTGCTGTATTTGACGAAAAGAAGCTTCGATGGATCAACGGCCGCTTCATGCGGGAGATGCCGATTGACGCGTACGTCGACACGGTTGCCCGCCACCTTCATCGTGATCCTGATCAAAGGCTTCGGGACGCCTGCACGGTGGCCCAGGAGAAGGCGCAGACGCTGGAGGAGGTCTGGCCGCTGATCCGGTTCGTATTCGAACCGCCGATCGATGATCCAAAGGTCTGGGCGAAGGTGATGAAGGATGGGACCGGGCCACTGCTCGAGGCCGCGGTTGCCGCAATCTCCGGTCTCGAGCCGTTCACGCCGGACCCGATCGAGGCCGCGATCGCACCCTTGGCAGAGAGCTTCAATGTCAAGGCGGGGCGCCTGTATCAGCCGATTCGGGTTGCGATCACCGGAACCACCGTTTCCCCGGGGATCTTCGAATCGCTCGCGCTCCTGGGCCGGGATGAATCAATCCGCCGCATCAATGCGGCGATCACCCGGCTTTCCTGAGCGGAAGCAGCGGATCTCCAGCACTCTTTGTGCCTGGGGCTAAACAGAACCGGCTCTATTGCCGATGAGCCCAAACACCTTCGAACCATCTGGGGCGGAAGTCCCTCGCCTCCTTATCCACGGCAACAGCTTTGTCCAAGACCTTGCGCGAAAACACTCCAAACACAAATGGTGCCCCTTCGGGGGCTTCCGGCCCCGTCAACGGCAGTCGCCCATCACCGGGCAGCCGCCTTGCTGAGGCATTCGAGTCTGTCGCAGACTTTCCGGTCCTCAACGATGCCCGCGAGCGGGTGATGAAGCTGGCGACCGCGGATCTCGTCCGCCCGGGAGAGATCGTCGATGTGATCGAGGCTGACATCGGGCTCTCGATCGCGGTGATGCGGGTTGCAAACGGCATCAAGGCCAGATCCGGAGAGGTCTCGACGATCGCCGATGCCGCCGACGCCCTGGGGACGGCCGGCCTGCTGGCAATCGCAGGGAAGGCAAAGGTCTTCGACTTCTTCGAGGCAAATGGAGGGTGGGAACCCCGGCCGCCACACTTCAGGCTTCATGCGCTTGCCACGCAGCGCGCCGCCCATCAGATCGCCGAAGCGGCGGATTTCGGGCAGCGCGGTGAACTCTCGCTGGCTGCTCTGCTTCATGACATCGGACGGCTTGTCGTATCAAGGCTTCACTGCGGTTACGAGACCGAGAGGGAGGCATTCAGCCTGACTCCCGAGCAGCGGGTCAGACATGAGCGAGACCAGCTTGGGATAGACCACGCTCTGGTCGGCGGGGTGCTGGCGCGACGTTGGAATCTCCCGCAGGTGATCGCGGTGAGCATCGAGCGCCACCATGCCGAGGACGCCGACGGCATGGCTGCAATCGTCGGCGTTGCCGACATGGTTGCGCACTACGCAAACGGCGAGGCGATCGCGCCGCAGCGAATGACCCTGCTCGCTGAACGCTGTGGCGTCTCGAAACAGAGGCTGCGCTCGATTCTCTATGAGCTGCCGACGCCCCGCGCCGAGGTCGAATGGGCGATCGAACCCTGCCCTCTGTCTCCACGGGAGCTCGACGTGCTCAAGCTGCTCTCCGAGGGCATGGTCTACAAGCAGATCGCCGGCCAGATGCAGCTCTCGGTCTCCACCGTTCGCACCCATCTTCACAATGTCTACGGGAAGGTTGGCGCTGTTGACCGCGCCCAGGCTGTGCTGACCTCCCGCGATCGCGGCTGGATCTAGACGCCAATCACGGCGGGAGCCGCTACTCGATCAGACCTTGGCGGAGGCCGAGGGCCACCGCATGGGCACGATTTCGAGCCCCAAGGCGGGTGAAGATGTTCTTGGTGTGGGTCTTGACGGTTTCCTCGCTGAGACCGAGCACCGAGGCGGCGACCGTCGTCGACTCGCCATCGGCCAGTAGCTGGAGGATCTGACGCTGGCGCCTGGTCAATCGACCGCGACTGCCCTTTGGCGGCACCGAGGGGTCAACGTACTCCTTGTCCCTGAGCGTGTGACGCACCGCCTCGAGCAGGGTTTCGGTCCGGGCACCTCGGGTCACGTAGGCGGAAGCTCCGGCCTGCAGCGCGGCAGTCGCGACATGCCGCTCCGCGTGATCGCCGAGCGCGATGATCCCCGTCGATGGTTCAGCCTTGCTGATCGCCCTGATCGCATCCGATCCGCTGATCGAGGGCCCGGCACCGCTGCGGGCGGGCCGCATGTCGATGATTGCGATGTCGTACGAGCCGACATCGCGGACCATCTCTATCGCCTCATCGCGGGACTGCGCCTCGTCGACCTCATAGGCGTCCGCAAGCAGGCGCCGAACGCCCTCACCCACAAGAGGGTGTCCGTCAACCACCAGACAACGAACCTGCTCGGACAGGAAGATCTCCTCGGATCGGGTGTTGAGAGCGACCAAAGACGGGGCATGGCCAGACGCTCCGATCCTAACCGAGCCCGTCAACAGATGGGGAACGGTCTCCCGGCCCGTGGTGATCGACATCTGGTCCGGTGGTGTAGAAATGAATAGTGATTTCCGTGACATCGAAATCCCGCTACGCCGTGGTCGCGATGGCGGAGCTTGCCCGCTCGGGTGACCGGCCGGTTCCGATCAAGGAACTCGCCGAGCGCAGGGACATACCTGAACAGTTCCTGGAACAGCTCTTCTCGACCCTGCGGCGCGCTGGGCTCCTGACCAGCCACCGCGGGATGAAGGGTGGATACACGCTGGCCAGGCCCGCGGATGAGATCAACGTCCTCGAGGTGGTCCAGGCACTGGATGGCAAGGTCGGCCAGGAGGCGGACGAGGCCGGCGGGATCTGGGCCGAAGGCGTGATGTCGCTTCGCAACGTCTTCGCCCGGGCGACGATCGGCGAGATCTCCCGCCGGGAGGCCGAGGAGGCCGGCTCGTCGATGTATTACATCTAGATCGCATGGAGATACCCGACTCAAGAGAGAGCAGGCCAGCCCGGGAGGGGGCCGGCCCCGGCGTCGCACCGCAGGCTTCGGCCGTTGTCGGCTCCACACCGCTTATTGCCCTCCAGCGACTTGGCGAAGGGCTTCCGGGACGGGTCTGCGTGAAGCTCGAAAGCCTCAACCCGGGCGGTTCGGTCAAGGACCGGATCGGCGTCGCGATGATCGATGCCGCCGAGAGCGAGGGCCTGATCGGCCCGGAATCGGTGATCGTCGAGTCGACAAGCGGCAACACCGGGATCGCCCTGGCGATGGTCTGTGCAGCTCGTGGGTATGAACTGATCCTCACCCTTCCCGAGGGGATGAGCCGGGAACGCAACAAGCTTCTGCGGGCATACGGGGCCGAGGTGCGCGAGACGGCTTCGATGGGCGGGATGAGCGAGGCGATCGATCTCGCCGCCCAGATCGCTGACCAGCGCCGGGGTTTCATCCCGCAGCAATTCTCGAATCCGGCCAACCCGGCGATTCATCGCCGGACGACCGCAGAGGAGATCTGGCGTGACTGCGACGGCGAGATCGGCGCGTTCGTGGCCGGCGTCGGCACCGGTGGCACAATCACAGGCGTCGGAGGGTTTCTGAAGGAACGCAGTCCCGAGACCCTGATTGTCGCGGTCGAGCCCGCCTCGTCGCCAGTGCTCTCCGGCGGCCGGCCGGGCCCGCACAAGATCCAGGGAATCGGCGCCGGCTTCATTCCTGACGTCCTCGATCGTTCCGTGATCGACGAGGTGCTGGCCATCGATGACGAGGACGCGCTCGAAACAGCCCGCCTCAGCGGGATGCGCGAGGGGATCCTGGCCGGAATCTCGGCGGGAGCGAATATCTGGGCCGCGCTGGAGATCGCAAGACGTCCCGAGATGGAGGGCCGCAAGGTCGTGACCATCGTCTGCGACTCCGGCGAGCGCTACATGTCTCTGCCCTTCTTCGCGCCCTGAGCGGCCCGGGCCCGGCACGTCTGTAGCCTTCGAGTGGTGTTCGGACTTGGAACTCTGCGAAGGGTCGCTCGTGAGGTCTCGGCGGATGTTGCCGCCGCCCGCGATCGTGATCCCGCTGCGCGAAGCGTCTCCTCGTCAGAGATCCTGACGAGTTGGGCGGGCGTGCAGGCGCTGCTTGCCCACCGCGTCGCGCATGCGCTGGAGGAGGTCGACGTCCCGCTTGCCCCAAGGACGATCGCCTATCTCAGCCGCGCATTGACCGGGGTTGAGATCCATCCGAGGGCGATCATCGGCCGGGACTTCTTCATCGACCATGGCTCCGGAGTGGTGATCGGCGAAACCGCCGAAATCGGCGACAGGGTGACGCTGTACCAGGGGGTGACCCTCGGCGGTACGGGATTTCAGCCCGGTAAGCGCCACCCGACGATCGGGGACAACGTCACGATCGGCTCCGGCGCCAAGTTGCTGGGCCCGATCGAAGTGGGGCAGGGCGCCAAGATCGGCGCCAACTCCGTCGTCATCGAGGACGTTCCGGAGCGCACGACGGTCGTCGGCAATCCTGGCCGTCCTGTACGAATCGAAGGCCGCCGTGTTGAGGGCCCCGATGCCGATTGGATCCACCTTCCAGACCCGATTGCAGATGCGATCAAGGACCTCTCCTCTCGGATATCCGAGCTCGAGAAACAGGTCGCCGAGCAGGATGGTAGCGATCGTCCGCCGGCAGGAGTGCGCGAGCTGCGACCTCGAAAGGGGCGCTCCTCAGCGGGCGGCTGAAACGTCGATCTACAAGAGGCTGCCCCGCCGCCCACAAGGGTAACCTGAGACGGGTGGAGTCAATCGCCCAAACCGCCCGGCAGGAGTCGACTCGTACCGCCGAGTTGCTCGCTGGATTGAATCCGCCCCAGCGCGAGGCGGTCCTCACCCTCGAGGGTCCGCTGCTGGTCCTGGCGGGCGCCGGATCGGGCAAGACACGCGTCCTCACACACCGGATCGCAAACCTGCTCGCGACCGGGACCGCGAGGCCCGGTCAGATCCTCGCAATCACCTTCACCAACAAGGCCGCCTCCGAGATGCGAGAGCGGGTCGAAGAGCTGATCGGCCGTGCCGCAAGAGCAATGTGGGTGACCACCTTCCACTCTGCATGCGCCCGCCTTCTGCGCGTCGATGCCGAACGGCTCGGATACTCGCGCAGCTTCACGATCTACGACGAGTCCGACTCGCGCCGGATGGTCAAGCGCTGCATGAAAGAGCTCGAGATCGACTCGAAGAGATATCCGCCCCGCGCAATCCGTAATCAGATCTCCGGGGCAAAGAACCGGTTGATCGACTCGATCGAGTACGCCGACACCCAGGGTTCGATCTTCGAGGAGGTCGCCGCCGAGGTCTACACGCTCTACGAGAAGCGGATGCTCGAGGCCAACGCGATGGATTTCGATGACCTGCTCGTCCGCACGGTCAATGTTCTCGAGCTTTCCGAAGAGGCGCGGGAGAGGTGGCGTCACACATTCCGATTCGTCCTGGTCGACGAGTACCAGGACACCAACCACGCCCAGTACCGACTGCTCCAGATCCTCTGCGCCGAGCACAGGAATCTGATGGTCGTCGGTGATGAATCGCAGTCGATCTACGGCTTCCGTCATGCCGACATCCAGAACATCCTCAACTTCGAGAGCGACTACCCCGAGGCGACCGTGGTCAAGCTGGAGCAGAACTATCGCTCCACGCAGACGATCCTCTCCGCCTCCAACGCGGTGATCGAGCGCAACCGGCAGCGTCGCCCGAAGGAGCTCTGGACGGATCTCGGCGACGGTGAGCAGATTCAGCTTGCCGAGCTGACCGACGAACACGAGGAGGCTCGCTGGGTCGCCGGCGAGATTGAGCGCCTGATCGACGAGGAGCACGTCCCCAGGGACGAGATCGCGATCTTCTACCGGACCAACGCGATGAGCCGGGCGCTGGAGGACACGCTTTCGCGATACGACGTCTCCTACCAGGTTGTGGGCGGGACGAAGTTCTATGACCGGGCCGAGGTCAAGGACGCGGTTGCCTATCTCTCGCTGCTGGTCAATCCCTCCGACGCGGTCTCCTTCGGCCGCGTCGTCAACTCGCCTCGCCGCGGAATCGGTAACACCAGCCAGTCCCGGCTGCTCTCGTATGCCAACACGACGGGACTGCCGATCTGGGAGGTTTCCGGGCAGGTCGCTTCGGTTCCGGGGATGGGGGCCGCGGCGATAAAGGCGATCTCCCGCTTTCACGACACCCTGGAGGGGCTGCGATCCAGGATCGAGACCGATTCCTCGGTTGCCGCCCTGCTCGAGGCGACGCTCAACGAGTCGGGCTATCTCGAGGCCCTCGAGGCCGAGCGTACGATCGAGGCAGAGGGGAGGATCGAGAATCTCCAGGCCTTGATCGCAATGTCAGCGGAGTTCGATGCCAATTGCATCCTCGAGGGTGAGAGCGAGGTTCCGCCGCTCGAGGAGTTCCTCCAGGAGATCTCACTCTTCACCCAGACGGACACGATCGAGGAGGACGGCTCGAAGCTGACCCTGATGACGCTTCACAACGCCAAGGGCCTCGAGTACGACACGGTCTTCATCATCGGCTGCGAGGACGGCGTCTTTCCCCATCAGCGCGCCCTCGAGGAGGGCCAGGAGGAAGAGGAGAGACGCCTCTGCTACGTCGGGATCACGCGCGCCAGGCAGCGCCTCTACATGACCTGGGCGAGACAGCGGGTTGTCTTTGGAGGGGCTCCCGACCGCGGTCTTAAGTCCCGATTCATCGATGAACTCCCCGCCGGTTTGACCAATCTCTACTCGAGCGCCGCTGGGCGGGGAGTCGGCTCGACTTCGTGGTCGTCTATTGGTTCCTTTGGTGCTCCCACCGGTGGGCTCGGGGGCCCCAACCGTCCCGCGCCGATCGAGCCCGGTCCGGCGCTTCAGCTGCAGACCGGCGATGACATCGTCCACGCGTCATTCGGCGAAGGCGTGGTCACTGCGGTCGAGCCTGGCGGCGTCGTCGTCGTGCGCTTCTCCGCGGACCACACCGAGCGAAAACTGATGGCCGATTTCGCGCCGATCAGGAAGAGGTGATGCTGGTGGCGACGGCACGAATCATCGACGGCAGGGCAATCTCAGCTGAGGTCAGGGCGCGTGTTGCAGCCGAGGTCGCCGAGTACTCGGCTCACAACGGCCGTACCCCGTCGCTTGCGACCGTGATCGTCGGGGAGGACCCCGCATCCCACATCTACGTTGCCAACAAGCACAGGGCCTGCGAGGAGGCCGGGATGCGCTCCGTTCACTACGACCTTCCCGCGGATACATCAGAGGCCGGATTGATCGAGCTTGTTCTGGCTCTCGGCGCCGACCAGGATGTCGACGGGATACTGGTCCAGCTTCCGCCGCCACCACAGATCAACCCCGACGCGGTCGTCGCCGCGATCGACCCTGCCAAGGATGTCGACGGGCTCACCGCTGTGAACGCGGGACTGCTGGCCAACGGAACGCCGGGGCTTGTCGCGTGCACCCCCTCAGGCGTGATCGAGATGCTCGACCACGAGGGGATCGAGCTCGAGGGCGCCGAGGCAGTCGTGGTCGGCCGTTCGAAGCTGGTGGGCCGGCCACTTGCCAGCCTTCTGATCTCCCGCAACGCGACGGTCACCGTCTGCCACTCGCGAACCCGCGACCTTCCGGCAACCTGCCGTCGCGCGGACTTGCTGGTGGCAGCGGTCGGAGTGCCGCGAATGATCGGAGCCGATCACGTAAAGCGCGGGGCGACTGTTATCGATGTCGGGATGAACCGGATGGAGGATGGGTTGGCGGGAGACGTGGATTTCGATGCGGTTCTCGGCCGAGCCGGTGCACTGACTCCGGTGCCCGGGGGCGTCGGGCCGATGACGATCGCGATGTTGATGGTCAACACGCTGGCTGCCGCCCGGAGGCGATCCGGGCCGGTCTGATCGACGCCGGGGCGGGAGCTCTGCGAGCGCGCCTCAGAACGGGATGTGTTCGTCCGCTCCCCGGGTGTAGTGTGGCCAGGACCACTAGCTACGGAGGAACTTTCTCATGGACGTCAACCGGCTTGGAATCGGCGAGAAGATAGCCGCAGTTTCCGGGGTTCTGCTCTTCATCTTCATGTTCTTTGACTGGTACACGATCTCGGTCGGTGGGCAGAACGTGGGAGATCTGGTCGGTGGGGGCGGGCTGTCGGCATGGGACACCCTCTCGTTCATCCCGATCGTGCTTGTCGTGGCGATCATCTCGGTGCTTGCCCTTGCCTATTTCAAGGGCAGCGGGACCGAGCCGAATATGAACGTCACCGTC
>JBBQZL010000110.1:0-9176 GCA_038207745.1 Solirubrobacterales bacterium | reverse complement strand
CTCGCCGAGCAGGGTCGACAGCTCTGTTTGGCCTTGCACCGGACGGGGTTTACCTGGCCGTCGCGTCGCCGCGACGCCGGTGCGCTCTTACCGCACCCTTTCACCTTTGCCTGTGCGCGACTCACGTGTGGCCGCGCCATCGGCCGTGTATTTCTGTGGCACTTTCCCGCGGGGTTCCCCGGGTGGGAGTTACCCACCGTCCTGCTCTGTGGTGTCCGGACTTTCCTCGAAGGGTTTTCTCTCCCCCCGCGATTGCCCGGCCCGCACATAAAGAGTAGACCGTCGGGGTCCAGCCGGCGAATGATCGCCCCCGGCGCGGCGGATCAGCGCAGATGCGATCCGCAGGAGGCGCAATCCCCGTGGCGATTCATTGAGCCGTCGCAGACGGGGCATTCGGCACCGCCGCGGCCCTTCAGGTCCTCCCAGACGCCGAGGATCAGATCCTCCAGCGTCAAACCCGAGGGTGCCGCACGGCCAGATGCCGACTGCCCCGTCGGCGGCTTCGAGAAAGTCTGATCGGAAATCTTGCGGGGGAAACGCCGAACATGTGTCGCCACGGCAGCCATATTTCAGACCCTCCGGAACATTCCGACAACCCTGCCGAGCACGGTTGCCTGATCGGTGATGATCGGCTCCATGGTGTCGTTCTCGGGTTGGAGCCGGATCTTGTTGCCCTCGTGGAACAGGCGCTTCACCGTTGCCTCGTCCTCGATCATCGCGACGACGATCTCACCGTTGGCGGCGTCGGATGCCGGGCGGACCACGACGTAGTCACCATCGAGGATGCCGGCATTGATCATGCTCTCCCCGCGCACCTCGAGGATGTAGTCACCGTCCTCACCGCCGATCACATCGGGGACCTCGAGATATTCCTCGATGTGCTCCTCGGCCAGGATCGGCGCACCGGCGGCAACCCGGCCGACCAGCGGGATTCCACCGGGCGAGATCACCTGCTTGGCCTTGTCGATCATCACCTCGATCGCCCGCGGCTTCGATGGGTCCCTGCGAAGCAAACCGGCCTTCTCGAGGTTTGCGAGGTGCGCATGCACGGTCGACGATGAGTGGAGGCCAACCGCCTTTCCAATCTCCCGAACTGTCGGTGGATAGCCGTACTTACCGGCGTATCGCCCGATGAACTCGAAGATCTCGCGTTGCCGCTTGGTCAGATCCACGACCCAATCCTTTCCGATGACCGGCACTCAATTGCCGTTGAATGACGCGAACACATGTTCGTAAGTTAACGGGGGCGACGGACGGAGTCAAGTCCATCTAGAATCCCGCCTCCTCATGCGGCTGTGGCGGAATTGGTAGACGCGCAAGCTTGAGGGGCTTGTGTCCGAAAGGACGTGGAGGTTCGACTCCTCTCAGCCGCATTGCGACCCCTGACCGGCCCTGCGCGTCGTACTTAGATTCCGAACACAGCGGATCCGTCCTCGCGTTTCTGCGTATCGCGCGAAGCAGCAGTGTTTCTACGGCCGACCTAGGACACGTAGGCCTTGCGCACCATCGCGGCCGTCCATCGGTTCGTACCGTGGACCGGGGGGACACCCTTCCCGTTCAGGACCTCGGCGATCTCGACGAGGGACTTGCCCTTTGCGAGCAGCGTCCGGATCTGCTTCCGCCATTCATAGTCCCGCTTGTTGCAATAGATGTGGGCAAGTCGAACGTTTTCGGGGCGGAGGTGGCCGCCAGCCGACTTGAGGATCGGGTAGTGGTCAGGCGAGGGGGCCCACTTGGTACGTGGCGTCGTGACCTGATCGAACTTGCCGCGCCCCTTGTGGTGGTAGCACTGCGGCATCTCGCACTTCAGGGCGAGGAGCTGGCCGCGCTCGGCCATCTGCACGAGGACACCCCTCACACCGTGCTCGCGGAGCTGGTCCGCCACTGAGCTATCCGCGCCTCCTCCGCCAGCTGCTGCCTTCGCCATCAAGTCACCCTTCTCGTGTAGTCGTTCATTGGGCTTCGTGCATACGTCACGTGGAGCGGCGCTTCCGCGACTGCCGGCGTCGCCACCCAAGCCTTCGCCCGACCAGTATCCCCCAGGCGATCCCAATCTGAATGTCGCTCGCGTCGACGTAGCTACCGCTCCCGCGTGAAAGCAGGAGCCCGCGCTCAACGCCTCGCTCCAACTTCAGCTGCGGTGCAGCCGATACCAGCCGCGCTTTACGCGCTCAAATCGCGGCGCCGGCCCTGCCGTGCTGGTAGAGAGGCAACTATTGACGGTATCCCTAGAGACGGGGGTACTGAGAAGACGCTCGACTGCACGATGTACCTCTGCGGTGGAGAGGTCGCTTGGAGCCGATTCCATCACGCGAAGCACAGCCGTCTGAATGGTTCCGCTACGCAACCGCAGGCGCCTAGCAGAGCCGACTGGCTCTCCCAGCGATCGATCGCGAAGAGCAGCCAGCCGAACGAGTCTCTCCCTGAGGAGAGGGTTAGAAAGTGCTCCGGTTAGCCGCATTCGAGAACCCGCTGGAAATCGGCGGGTTCTTTGCGTTTCGGGATCGGACCGATCAGGCCGGAGTTTCGTGCGGTGGTACCAATGAGGTGCCAATTTCTTCCGGAACTGCATCTCAGGCGGCAGGGAAACCGCAGCGCTTGTCGCAAGAAAGGCGCCGGTTCTATGCGCTGGCAGGGGTTCGATCCGCGTCGTCGGCCCGTGATGGATTCCCCCATCCACTGCACGCGGTTGCCGTTGGCGCACCCGTCAGGGTGGGAAGGAGGTGCCGAGTTACCCCCCGGAGCCGAAGCGGAAGCGATGCAATCGTCGCTGCGAGTCCGCCGGTGACCCGAATCGGTTAGCGTCGCCATGCACTGCAATGGGGTGGTAAGGAAGAGTGAGCACGGAACCCAAGGCGATCGACCCGGTCGACTTCCGCGAGGCGCAGCACAAGCACTGGGACTCTGCTGCGGTGGGATGGAAGGATTGGAGCGAGTTCAATGACAGCGCAGACGGGCACATCAGCGAGCGGCTGGTGGAGCTCGCTGACGTGCAGTCGGGAAGCCGGGTCCTGGACGTCGCCGCCGGCTATGGCGAGCCGGCGCTCACCGCCGCGCGCAAGGCCGGCCCGGAGGGCCGCGTTGTGGCCACGGACATCTCCGCCGAGATGCTCGCGTTCGGGCGTGAACGCGCGGCGGCGGCCGGCTTGGGCAACGTCGAGTTCATGGAGTCGGACGCCTCCAGCCTCGATCTTCCGCACGCGAGCTTCGACGCCGCCGTCTCGCGCTGGGGAATCATCTTCGAGCCTGACGCGGAGGCCGCAGCGGGGCGCATCCAAGGCTTCCTCAAGCCGGGCGCGCGGATGGCGATCAGCTCGTGGGGCGAGCCCGATCAGGTCCCTTTCCTCTCGATTCCGATGAGGACGACGATGGAGCGGCTGGACGTGCCCCCGCCCCCGGCCGGAACGCCCGGGCCCCTCTCCCGGCCCACCCCCGCTGCCATCGGCGGGTTGCTCGAAAGAGGTGGGTTCTCGAAGGTCGCCGTGGAGCAGGACGAAGTCACCTACGCGTTCGACTCCCCGGAGCACTTCACCGCCTACATCAGGGCGATCTCCGCCCCGATCCGGGCGATGATCGAGCAGCACGCCGGCGAGGCCCAGGAAGAGGCCTGGGACGCGATCACGCAGGCCGCAGCGGATGCGGGGGGTGGCTCGAAGCCGCTGAGCTTCTCGAACGTGGTGCTGCTCGCCTCGGCAACCGCCTAGCACCAAACTTCAGCAGCCCGGACCCTCACGACCCCAGCGGACGTGGGGGTCTTTTCCTTTCCGGCGATCGCGCCGGGAGGCGAGCCGGCCCGGACCTCGACGAATTAGTGGCCACCGGGCCGCGACGCCCAATCGGTCCACAACATGCCGCCGCCGTCGGTCGAGACATGAACCTGCCGTTGATGCGAGCCGTCTTTCCTGGCGATGAACAACTCGCTGTAGCCGTTGCCGTGGATGATGGAGACCCCGCCGCCATTCGGCGAGAAGGACGGATATTCGTCAGAGACCCGGTTGTGCGTAACCCGAACGCGCGCGCGGCCGGTGTACGAGGACGCTGTGAAGATCTCCTCGCTCTCCCAGCCGTTGAGGCCTGAGCGTGGAACCTTGGCGAAATAGACGACCCGCTTCCCGTACGGCGAGAAGGACGGCATTCGGTTCCAGCCGACGCCGTGGGTCAACTGATGTTGCTCGCTGCCGTCGATCTTCATCACCCAGATCTTTGCCGGGCCCCCGGATCGGCGGACAAAGGCGATCCGCCTGCCATCAGGTGAGATGGAGGGATCGTTGTCGAAGAGCCGGTTCCTGGTCAGGCGGCGAAGTCCCCGGCCGTCCATGCCAATCGAATAGATCTCGATCCGCTGATCAATCGTCCTGCGATGTCCATAACCACCCCGGACGGCCGCGAAGACAATCGGACCTCCATTCCGTGAGACGCTCAGCGCCCTGAGGCCGAGTTTCTTGTCCCGGAACACCAGCCGCCCGGGACTGTGAAGGTTCGGATTCGCCAATCCCCGCAGGTAGATCGAGTTTGCGTTCCCGTTGATGTACGCAAATGAGCGCCCGCTCGGCAGCGCTTCGGCAGTGTACGGCCCTCCCCCATCGACAACCCTCCGTGAGTCGCCGGTGGTGGGGTTGAGCGCCTTGACGTAGGCCCCCTCGCTGTAGAGGATGCTCCCCGGTTCTCCAGGGAACGTCGCCCGGGCCTGATCGGCGAACGAGGCGCCGGCGGCAGCCACGATGAGCATGGCGATGGACAACGGCGCGCGAAGAAAGCGGGATCTCATACCAGTACGAACACCGGCCTGCTCTGGAGCTCCGTTCCGGAACCCGATCGAATCGCGTTGTGCCGCTAGATCTTGAGCAGGACGAAGGTGTTGACCGCGAAGAGGATCGCGACGAATACCGTTGCACGATCGAGGTTCCGCTCGACCATCGAGCCGCCGCCGATCGAACTGCCTCCGCCGCCGATGCCAAAGGCGCCGGAGAGACCGGCATCCTTGCCCGAGTGAAGGAGGATCAGGAAGATCATCACGATTGCGATGATCACTTGGACGACTGCGAGGACCGTGTACATGGGTGGGCAGTTTACGCAGTCTCGTCTGCTGGGCGCTGTTTGAGTTGATCGAGCTGATCGAGGATCTCGACCGCCTCGGCCTTCAACTCGGCGTCCTGGGTGCGGAAATCCTCGTCGGAGATCTTGCCGGCGGCGTGGTCGAGTTCGACCTCGCGTATCTCCCGGTAGCGCATCTCCTTGCGGGTCTCCAGGTCGGCGACCGCCGGGTCGGCCCCAACCGGCCCCGACTCGTTGCGAAGCAGAGGTGCAGCCACAAAGGCTGCGACCAGGAGCAGCATCACGGTGCCGTAGACGATCGTCATCAGCTTCCGGACTCGCCGCCGGCAGGCGATCCCGGCATCGGCTTTCCGGCCTTGACCTTCGCCGCCCTGGTTGCGACGGCCCGGGCGCGTCTGCCCCTGGCCGTCGGCCAGAGTGCGATCATCGCGCCGGAGATCGCAATCAGGGCGCCGATCCACATCCAGGTCACCATCGGGTTGACGAGGACGCGAAAGGTCGCGGCCGAGTCCTCGGTCAGGTAGCCGTCGGCCACCTTGCGGATCGTCGCGACCTGGAGTTGCTGGATCTGATCCAGCGCAACCGGCCGGATACTGGGATCCGCGGCTGCGGCCCGCATCATCTTACCGACCGCCCCGCAGGCCGGGGGTGTGCCGGGTGCACCGCGGATGCAGCGGCGGAACCCGGCATCCGCCCTCGCAACGGTGCGGTTCATCTTGGTCATGTTCGGCTGGACCGCGGTCCAGAAGTCCCTGCGCAACCCCGACTGGAGTCCGATCTCACTTGTCGCCTCACCATCGAAGTAGCTCGCGATCGGCCCGCTCGGCTCCCCATTCGGACGGAAGTAATTCCTGCTCGGATTGAGCAGGACCGGCTTGCCGCCATCCCGGCTGACCAGGAGATCCGCCCCGAATGAGATCCGTTCGTTGGTCACATCGACGGTCGGGCGCTTGTAGGTGAGGTTGTAGGCACCAACCGTGGCGCTCTCCCCCGGCTTCAGCGTGATGTCCTCCTTGGTCTGGAAGCTCGAGGAGGCAGCGATGCCGATCAGCAGGAAGGCGATCCCGGCGTGGACGATGTAGCCGCCGTACCTGCGCCGGTTTCGCGAGACCAGGGAGACCGCCGCGACCGGCAGCGACTCGCCCGAGAGCCTGCGACGGGCGATCGCCCCGCGCCAGAGCTCGGTCGAGAGCGCGACCAGGGTGAAGATCCCGAACAGGAAGATCGCGAAGGCCAGCGGCTCGGACCCGGCATCGGTGAGGAGAAGAACGGCCAGACCGGCGATCAGCGAGACCACGATCGGTGCCGTGAAGGTCTTCTTCGCGTTCTTCCACCCCATCCGTTTCCAGACGAGGAGCGGGCCGATCCCCGTGAAGAGCACGAGACCTACCGCCACGGGTGCGGTGTAGGTATCGAACCAGGGTGCCGCCAGCGAAGCCTTGTCGCCGGTGAAGAGCTCCGAGATCAGCGGGAAGAAGGTGCCCCAGAAGATCACCGCGGTCAGGGCGACGAGGAGCAGGTTGTTGAGCAGGAAGATCGCCTCCCGCGAGGCAAATGACTCGATTCTGCGCTCGGATCTCAGGTCATCGAGCCTCGAGATGATCAGCAGGGTCGAGCCGATCACGACGATCGCGATCAGGCCGAGAATGTACGGACCGACGGTCGAGTCGCCGAAGGCGTGGATCGATTGGAGCACCCCCGACCGGACCAGGAATGTGCCGAGCAGGGCAAGCGAGAAGGTCGTGACGATCAACGCGACATTCCAGACCCTCAGCATTCCCCGCTTCTCCTGGACCATCACCGAGTGCAGGAAGGCGGTGCCCATCAGCCAGGGCATGATCGCGGCGTTCTCGACCGGATCCCAGGCCCAATACCCGCCCCAGCCGAGTTCCTCATAGGACCAGTAGGAGCCGAGGAGCAGCCCGAAGCCGAGGAAGGTCCACGCGATCAGGGTGAAGCGCCGCGTCGCGCGGATCCAGGTCGAGTCGGCGCTGCGGGTTATCAGCGCACCGATTGCAAAGGCGAAGGGGATCGTGAACGAGACGTATCCCGAATACAGCATCGGAGGGTGGATCATCATCGCCCAATGACGCAGCAGCGGCTGGAGCCCGACACCCTCGGCGGGGACCGGATTGCTCTTCATGAAGGGGTCGACGTTGCCTGCGAAGAGCATCAGTCCGATGAAGAAGACGGCGATCCCCATCATCACCGCGGTTGCATAGGGGACGATCTCGCGCAGTGTCTTTCGCGTCGCCCTCAGCGCCAGACTCGAGGCGATCGAGAGGACCCAGGCCCAGAGCAGGAGCGATCCCTCCTGACTCGACCACATCGCGGTCAGCTTGTAGAAGGCGGGCGTTGTGGTCGAGGAGTGCTGGGCGACGATGTTGAAGGCGAAGTCGTCGCGCGCGAACCCGATTTCGATCACGATCACACAGAGGGTCAGGAGGCCGCAGAGCGCGTAGACGGCGCGACGCGAAGAGGTGACCCACCTCTCATCGCCGTGGCGACCGACGAGGGCCGCGATGCCGGCGTAGAGAGCGGTTACGAAGGCGAGCGCGAGAGCCGCGCTGCCCAGGCTAATAATTCTTCTTCTCCTGGAACTTCGACGGGCATTTGGTGATCAGCGTGTCCGGCTGCCCGACAAAGACTCCGCCCTTCACCTCTCCGGTGAGCACGATCTCGCGCCCGTCGCGAAAGGGATCCGGGACCGTGCCGCTATAGGTGACCGGAATGCTCTCGGTCCCCTCGCGATCCCTGACTCTGAACCGCATCGACGCGCCGCTTTCCCTGATCGACCCCGTGACCACCTTGCCGGTCATCTCGAACTGCTGACCCGGTGCGGCGGCCAGCAGTTCTGACGGCTCCTTGGCCGATGTTGCGGCACTGAAGGACGTATAGATCAACCCGACGGCGAGCAGAACTGCAGCGCTCAGGGCTGCGACGAGGCGGATCTTGCGCTTCTTGGAAGGGTCCATCTTGGACGCATTATCGCAAGCAACGCCGCCGGGCACCGGCCTCGCCACCGAGGTCGCGGATAATCGTCTGATGAGCGACCATACGAGTGACTCACTTCCAGTCCTGATCATCACCGGCGCAGGGTCCGGGATCGGTGCCGCGGCCGCCAGGGCCGCCGCCGGAACGCATCGATTGGTTCTCGCCGGCAGACGCACGGTGCCGCTCGAGGTGCTGGCCGGGCAACTCGGCGGTTCCGAGCGGGCGATTGCCGTCGGATGTGACGTCAGCGAGTGGGATCAGGTCCAGATACTGGCCGCCACGGCGATCGAGGAGTTCGGGCGCATCGACGTGGTCTTTGCAAATGCGGGCTTCGGCGCGAACCGCGGCTTCCTCGAGGAATCACCTGAGCACTGGCGCTCGATGGTCCTGACCAACGTGCTGGGGCCGGCGCTGACGATCCGGGCCACCCTCCCCCACCTGCTCGAGCGCGGCAATGGGCACTTCCTGATCACCAGTTCGGTGGCTGGACGACGGGCTCTCCCGGGCTCGCTGTACTCGGCGACGAAGTTCGCAGCCTCGGCGATCGGGGAGTCACTTCGCGCTGAGCTGCGTTCGATGCACGGCGAAAACGCGATCCGTGTGACCCTGATCGAGCCGGGAATGGTCGACACGCCGTTCTTCGATAACAGCCCCGGGGATTGGGCGCTGCGCGACGACGACATCGCGCGAGCCGTCATCTACGCGATCGAGCAGCCCGAGAACGTTGATGTGAATGAGATCCTGATCCGCCCGACGCGACAGTCGATCTAGGTTCGGCGCCTGCCGACCAGACCGATCAATCGCCGGGCGACGCCCCAATATCCACGCAGACAGGTGATCACGATCGGACTGCGCCCCACCCCGCCGAAGAATGGCGAGTCGAGATCCGGGGTCAGCTGGGCGGCAAACCCGGCATCTGAGATATGGCGGCGAGCCTGGATCACCTCGCGTTCACCGATCAGCCGCGGCAGCCAGCGGCGCAGGTCGTTGATCGCGGCGAGCTTCTGGCGCCACCAACCGTCCCTGACGCTGACGCCGATCACCGCCAACTCGGCCGCAAGCATGATCGGAAGCGCCGCCGCCAGCACCGTCGTCGGATAGGTGCGGATCACGAAGGCCCAGCGATT
>JBBQZL010000109.1:0-9203 GCA_038207745.1 Solirubrobacterales bacterium | reverse complement strand
TGAGTGGGAGACAGGGCCGGGTAGCCCGCAGGATTGATCGCCCTGAGCGGGCACTTTCCAATCGGGGATTTCAACGGCTTGCCGGCCTCGAGGTCGGGGAGGCTGTGGGGTGGGTAGGTGGTCTCACAGAGGTTATTGTCGCCGATCACCTTCTGTGCCTGGGAGCGGTTTGAGGTATCGGACTTGATCTGATCCAGCCAGGTTGCCATCGTGTCGAGGGCCGTGCCATCCATCGCTTTCACGTTCTGACCTCCCGAGGCGCGGAACATCACCTGGTTCGCGTAGGTCCCGTTGGACTCCAGAAGGCGGGAGCGGAACCGGTAGGTGTTGATGTACTGGTGTACATTGACTTCATTGTCGACGTAGTTGCGCACGTCGATGATCGGCAGGTTCGGAATGCCACCGGCACCGACATTCACCCTTCCGGTCCTGTAGATGGTCTCGAGCGCATCTGCGTTGGCCACCATCCGCGCAGCCTGAATGTCGCCGTGATGGTCATAGCCGCCGATCACCTTGTTGAGGTTGAGGAATTCATTCACCGAGATAACGTGATTCTGGAGGGCATTGAGCTCGTACTGGACTCCCACGTTGTCGAGCGGCTGACGCGCGCCACCGGTGTCGGCTCGGTCGTGATGGCCACCTCTGCAGGATCGACGGCAAGCCCTATGGGAGTTGCCGCTCGCAGAAGATCTACAGAAACGTCAGGCCAGGCAGGTACAAGTTCTCCGTCAAGGCCCGCGACGAGGCAGGAAATACAGATCCAAGTGCTGCGGTGAGACGGTTCAAGGTTGGACTCTGGGTCCAGGCGGGCTCAGTTCGCAGGCCCCAGGCCTGACCCGACACCGATAGCTCGCGATACGTCCAAAACGGCAAATTACGGATGTGGCCGCCGCGGGTTGGTCATACTGTGAGCGGCATGAACGCGATGGAAACCAAGACTCTGACACTCCATGGACGCCCGGTGAACTACGTCGAGGCCGGTTCCGGCCCGGCCCTTCTGCTGATTCACGGCATGGCCGGAACCCTCGAGAACTGGCAGGCCGTGATTGAGCCGCTCTCACGGAATCACACCGTGATCGCACCCGACCTTCCCGGGCACGGGGGTTCCGCACCGGGGAGCGGCGACTACTCTCTGGGAACTCTCGCCTCCGGGTTGCGTGACCTGCTGGTGGCGCTTGGGCACGAGCGCGCGACCATCGTCGGCCACTCGCTTGGCGGAGGTATCGCGATGCAGTTCGCCTACCAATTTCCCGAGGTGCCGGAGCGATTGGTGCTCGTCTCGAGTGGAGGGCTCGGACCCGAGGTCAGCCCAATCCTCCGTGCCGCGGCGCTGCCCGGTGCCAATTTCTTCATCTCGACGACCGCGGGGGCCGCAAACAAGGTGGGTTCCGCGGTTGGTCGCGGACTTGGAGTCGTTGGCCTGCGCCCGAACCCGGATGTCTCCGAGGTGGCGCGCGGTTACGCGTCGCTCTCCGATCCGGATCGCCGCGCGGCCTTCCTGGCCACGCTTCGCTCCGTCGTCGGCACAGGGGGCCAGCGCGTCCACGCCGGCGACCGTCTCTATCTTGCGGAAGGCATGCCGGTCCTGATCATCTGGGGTGCCCGCGATCCGATCATCCCCGTCCATCACGGGGAAGACGCCCATCGGGCCATCCCCGGCAGCCGCCTCGAGGTTTTCGACGGTGTCGGACATCTGCCCCAGCTCGAGACGCCGGCGCGATTTGTCAGCGTCCTCGAGCGATTCCTCGAAGAGACCGAGCCGGCGCATTTCGATGTCACGGAGTGGAGCGCCCGGTTCCACGCCGAAACCGTCAAGGAGGCGTAGGAGGGCGGAAGCAGCCGCCTCGGCGCCTGCGCGCGGGTCCAAGGACCCGGGTCTTCGGTTTCAGGCTGCGGCCAGGATGCCGATAAGCCCTCCATGAAGGCGAAGTCGTGGCTATGCCCAACAGAATTGGATCGAGGGCGCATCACGGAGGCGAATGCACGGGTCAGTCACGCGCGGAAGATAGCCGCCGGAGCCTGCGGGCTGGTGGTCATCCTCAGCGGACCCTGGACTGGCTGGTGGACACTTGGGCTGCTCGCCATCGGGATCGTCAGCCTCGCAACCCTGGAATGGCGATTCACCCGCACTGATCATCCCGAGCGGGTTGCGGCCCAGACCCTCCTTCTGAATACGGCTCTGTTTGCCACCCTGATCGCGCTGACCGGCGGCCCAGACAGTCCGATGATCCCGTGGCTGGTGATTCCCCTGGGAATGGCCGCGACCCGGTTTCGAGCACCTGTGGTCTGGGTGTATGCCTGGATGTCGGCGGCGGTGGCGCTGATTGTCACCGTGGGCGTCGATCCTGGCGGAGCTGCAGACAATCCGGTCCCGTTGATGGTTTCGCTTTCCCTCTTGGCGGGGGTCGGGACCATCACCTCTGCCATGACCGATGCTGAGCTGACGCACCGCGATGCCGCGGTGCTCGACCCCCTCACCGGCCTCCTCAACCGCACCGGGTTGGACGCGCGCGTCGCCGAACTCGAGCATCAGGCGACCCTGACCGGGGATTGGATCTGCTTCGTGGCATGCGACCTCGACCACTTCAAGGAGGTCAACGACACCCATGGACACGAGCTCGGGGATGCTGTTCTGAAGGACGTCGCCTACGCGCTTCGCAAGGCGCTTCGCTCTTTCGAGTTGATCTATCGCCTTGGTGGCGAGGAGTTTCTGATCATCCTTCCCGCCACCGACCTTGACGGTGGTGCCAAGGTGGCCGAACGTCTGCGTACCATGATCGCCTCGTATCGCCCGGGCGGTATCGAGGTGTCAATGTCGGTTGGAGTAAGCGCCGCGCAGGGGAACGGCGTCGAGCACCACGCACTCTCCCGCGGCGCAGACGAGGCACTCTACGAGGCGAAGCGAAACGGCCGCAATCGTGTTGTCGTCGCCGGCGAGCCGGTCGATGGCGTGCCCGTGGATCGCGCTCTGAACCTGGCTTCTGCACAGGAAGTGCCCGCAGTCTGATCTTGGCTGAGAGCGCAGGTTCCACGGGCTTCCCCGACGCCGCCACCGTCGGGGAGGCTTGTGCGACCCCTCAGCCGAGGTACTCGACCTCGGCGCCTTCTGCCTCGATCCGGGTCCCTGCGGTCCCGGCGACCAGCGCCGCGAGTTGCTCGAGCCGCCCGATCGCCCCGCGATTTCCGGTCGCCTCGACGAAGCGGCACATCGCCTCCACCTTGGGTCCCATGGAGCCCCCCGCGAACGCCTGTGAGCGTAACCAGCCCGGGGTCGCGCGCCCGACCGCGCGCTTGTCGGGTGTGCCCCAGTTCACGTAGACGGCATCGACATCGGTGGCGAGCACAAGTGTGTCCGCCCCGAGGCTGATAGCCAAGAGCGCGGAGGCGAGGTCCTTGTCGATCACTGCCTCGATGCCCTCGTACCTGCCATCGACCCGGATCACCGGTACACCACCCCCGCCGACGCAGACGACCAGGAATCCGCCCTCGACCAACCTGCGAATCGCACCGAGCTGGACGATCTCCTTCGGGTCCGGTGACGGCACAACCCGGCGCCAGTGATCACCGTCGGGCTTCACCGTCCAGCCGCGCTCGGCGGCAAGCGTGCGTGCCTGGTCCTCCTCGTAGACGGGCCCGATGAACTTGGCCGGCTCGGCGAACGCCGGGTCGCCGGAGTCGACCACGACACGGGTGATCACGGTAACCGTGTCCTGATGATCTATCGCGTTGTCGAGTTCGAGCTCGACCACGTAGCCGATCTGGCCTTCGGACTCGGCGTCGAGGACGTCGAGCGGATAGGGGGTGACTTCGGCGTATGCGTCTTCCTTCAGCGCCAGCAGCCCGACCTGGGGACCGTTGCCATGTGTGACCACCAGACGCGCCTCCCTTGACACCGGGGCGAGCATCTGGGCGGCCTCTTTCGCGGCTCGGAGCTGGTTCGCCGAGCTTGCCGACTCGCTGCGCCTGAGTAGCGCGTTGCCGCCGAGAGCGACTACCGCGAGCGGTCTTGATGAAGCCGGTCCGCCCACCTCCTGGTCAGCCTCCGCGCTCACGCGAGGGTGGCGAGGAGGACGGCCTTGATCGTGTGCAACCGGTTTTCGGCCTGGTCGAAGACGATGCTGGCCGGTGACCGGAAGACCTCGTCGCTGACCTCGAGCCCGCTCGTCATTCCCGTCGCCTCGGCAATCTCCCGGCCAACGGTGGTCCCGGTGTCGTGAAATGCCGGCAGGCAGTGCATGAACTTCACCTTGGGATTCTTGGTCGCGGCGAGCAGATCGGCGTTGACCTGGTACGGGGCGAGGAGCCTGGCACGCTCGGCCCAGACCTCCTTCGCCTCACCCATCGAGACCCAGACGTCGGTATGAACGAAGTCGACACCCTCGACTCCGGCGGCGACGTCGTCGGTGATCGTGATCTCGGCGCCGGAGGTGGCTGCGAGCTCGTTGGCCATCTCGACGATGTCCTCGGGCGGGCGGAGCTGCTCGGGCACGACGAGGCGCACATCCGAGCCCATGATCGCCCCGGTGATCAGCAGCGAGCGGCCCATGTTGAAGCGTCCGTCGCCGACGAAGGCGTAGCTGATCTCGTCGTAGGGCCTGTTGGTTCGCTCGTGCATGGTCAGGAAATCGGCCAGCATCTGGGTCGGGTGCCACTCTTCGGTCAGCCCGTTGTAGACCGGCACGCCGGCAAATCTGGCGAGCTCCTCGACGTTCTCCTGGCCTGAGCCGCGGTACTCGATCGCGTCGAACATGCGGCCGAGTACCCGCCCCGTATCGGCGATCGACTCCTTGTGCCCCATCTGCGAGCCGGTCGGGTCGAGGTAGGTGACATGCGCGCCCTGGTCGAAGGCGGCAACCTCGAACGCGCAGCGGGTGCGGGTCGAGCTCTTCTCGAAAATCAGCGCGATGTCCTTGCCCGATAGCTTCTGGACCTCAATGCCCGCGTATTTCGCGGTCTTCAGGGCCTCGGAGAGCCTCAGCAGGTGCTGCAACTCGTCACGGCTGAAGTCGATCTCCTTGAGGAAGCTCCGGTTGCGCAGGTTGTACATCGCTAGAAGGCCGCGTCGCGGTCGATCGGGCAGGTCATGCAGTGCGATCCTCCGCGGCCCCGGCCGAGCTCGGAGCCATCGATCGTGATCACCTCGATGCCCGCCTTCCGCAGGCGCGTATTGGTATCCACATTGCGCTCGTAGGCAACCACGACACCGGGCTCGAGGCAGACGACGTTGTTGCCGTCATCCCACTGCTCGCGCGCCATCTCGGCGCTGTCGCCGCCGGTCGGGATGACGCGCATCCCGTCAACGTCGAGCGCGTGCTCGAGCGCCTCGACAACATTTCCGCCGAAGCGCTCGACAACGGGTAGAGCATCCTGATCGTCGGC
The DNA here is from genome assembly GCA_038207745.1 of Solirubrobacterales bacterium. Classification (GTDB taxonomy): domain Bacteria; phylum Actinomycetota; class Thermoleophilia; order Solirubrobacterales; family 70-9; genus JBBQZL01. The sequence goes on along the minus strand of JBBQZL010000109.1, from coordinate 3,824 downwards.
GGGCCTGAGGGTCCAGATCTGCACGTCCTCGTTGACCACGGCCGGGTACAGGGTGATCGCGTCACGGTCCACCATCGTCATCACCGTGTCGAGGTGCATGTAGGAACGCGACGGAGGCAGCTTGACCGCCAGCACGAGCCGTGCGGCATCCCGCCTGAAGAGATTTCGCGCGAGGATGCCGACCGATTGGGGCGTGGTTCGCTCGCCCATTCCGATCATCACCGCGCCGTTGCCGATCGTCTCCACATCGCCGCCCTCGATCGTGCACCTGCCCCACGACTCCTCCGAACCCCCGAACCAGATGTTGACGTCGCCGTCGGCCTGAAACATCGGGTGAAAGCGGTAGATCGCGTCGATGATCGCGGTCTCGGGCCTGCGCGCGGGTCTTGTCATCGGGTTGATCGTGACGCCGTTGTATATCCACGAAGACGGATCGCGCTGAAAGATGAAGTTCGGCAGCGGCGGGAGCATCATCTCCATCGGGCCGGCCGAGCGATATAGGAGCCCGGCGCCGTCGTCGAGGTCCTCCTTGGTCATCCCGCCGATCAGAAAGTCCGCGACCTCCCTCGCACTTGCCGACGCGGCCCATTCGCGGCCGCTGAGAGCGAGGTACTGGCCGACCTCGCGTTCATCGAGAACCCGATCGAGGATCCAATCCTTGCCCGCGGATACCGCGAGCGTCTCCGCCAGCAGGTCCTCGGCGTCGAAGACCTCGACGCCGCGCTCCTGCATGACCTGGACAAAGGCTGCGTGCTCGGCCTTTGCCTTCCTCACCCAGATCACGTCGTCGAAGAGCAATTCCCCGGCATTGTCCGGCGTCAGGCGGCGATGCTCGAGGCCGGGCCGGTGAACGATCACCTTGCGGAGCCTGCCCACCTCGGAGTCGACGCTGAAGGCCATCGGCTGCCTCAGCTCATTCCTGCGCCGATGAACATGAAGACGATGCAGATCACAAGCACGATCGCAAAGTAGGGAAGCACGAAGCGAAGGTAGCGGTTGTAGCCGATGCGCGAGAGTGTCAGGCCGCCCATGATCACCGCGGAGGTCGGGGTGATCAGGTTGATCAGTCCAGACGCTGATTGGAAAGCGGTGACAGAAAGCGAACGCGGCACGTCGGCAAAATCCGCAAGTGGCGCGAGGATCGGCATCACCAGCGCTGCATGCCCCGACGACGAAGGCACCAGGAAGGCGATCGGCAGGTTGACAAGCAGCGCAATCGAGGCGAACACCCCGCCGGAGGCATCGGTGACCGCGTTCTCGCACCAGTGCAGGACCGTGTCGATCAGGTAGGAGTTCTTCATCACCACCGTGACGGCACGGGCGACGACGATGATCAAAGCGGCGCCGAGAAATTCGCCGGCCCCGGAGATGATCGCGTTGACAGTGCCCTCTTCGCCCAGCTTGGCTACCAGGCCGATCACCACTGACATGACGATGAAGAGCACGGTCGCCTGCGCAAAGTAGAAGGCCGTGAATGTCGGTAGCGGAAACTCGGCGCCGAAGACGGTGTCCCAGATGTCGATCCAGGGAACGAAGCCGTAGATCATGATCACGAATGCCGAGAAGAACAGGACGAGGACGAACTTCTGCCGTCCGTTCACCGGCTCGACATCGCCGGCGGCCTCGTCGGCCAGCTTCAGTCCCGCGGTGGTGAGCCCCTCGGGGCCCATTACCGAGTTCGCCGGGTCGCGCCGGACGCGATAGGCGTAGCGGATCACATAGACGATTGCAACGGTCACCAGCACGATCCACATCACCACTCGCAGGCCGATTCCGTCGCCGATGTCGATGCCGGCGGCGTCAGAGGCCACCCCTGTGGCGAATGGGTTCACGGTCGACGCGAGCACACCGGTGCCCGCGCCGAGAAAGATGATTGCCGCACCGGTCATCCGGTCAAAGCCCAACGCGAGCGTCAATGGAACGAGTAATGCGAAAAATCCAAGCGTCTCCTCCCACATCCCCTCGGTGGTCCCGCCGAGGGCGAAGACCGTCATCAGCACTGCGATCAGGATCGCGGGGCTGTGGCGGAAGCGCAGCGCGAGCCGGCCGATGCCCGCCTGGATCGCCCCGGTCTTCATGGTCACGCTGATGAACGCGCCGATCGCGAGGACGAAGAGAAAGATCTGGGCCGCACCATAGAGGAAGCCCTCGTTGTCGACGTCGATGTTGCCGCCGGAGTTCTCGATTCCGTAGAGACCGTTGGTCGGCGCCGCCCAGAGCTTGTTGAACTGATGGATGAACGACTTGTCGACGCAGGGCGTCTTGTCATTCACCTCGCCGCAGCCGGGAAGTTCCCTGTAGCTGCCCGGTACCGGCCCCCCCGTCTTGGGGTTGATCTCATAGACCCCCGACGGGATGATGAACGAGAGCGCCCAGACGACGACGAGGACGATGGTGAGAACCGTGAATGCGGTCGGGAACTTCTTCGGCTTCTGCTCCTCGGGCTGCTCAGTTTCCACGTCTATTTCGGATCTCTCCCCTCACGCCTCGCGCGTCCGCCCTCAAACGACAGCCGCCCGAGTCTCCACCCGCCGGGCACCGGCGTCAAGGCCGGACCGATGGATCACCCGGGGAACGCGGCCTCGCCCGGGCGAACCTGATCCGATATCTTCGCCAGATCGACGAGTTGAACTGCTGAGCGACAAGATGTTTCTGGCTCTTCATGAGATGCGTCGCGCCAAGGTGAGATTTGGTCTCCTGATCTCGGCGATCGGCCTCCTCGTCCTCCTGATACTTGCGCAGCAGGCGATCCAGAATGGTCTGATCACTTCATTTATCGGTGCGATCGAGCGGCAGTCGGCGCCGATCCTCGTCTACAGCGTCGATGGGCAGAGGACCCTGCAGGGAAGCGTCATCACACCGCCGCTCGAGCAGCGGGTCCGCGCCGTCAACGGCGTCGCGAAGAGCGGGCGTATCGGGCAGGGCACCTTTACGGTGCGGATCAACGGCAGCACCGCCGATTCGGATGCCGCGATCATCGGTTACCAGCACCCCGACCTCGGGGCTCCCGACAAGCTGAGTGCCGGCCGACTGCCGAGCGCTGCCGGCGAAGCGGCCGGAAGCGCCGCGGATTACTCGATTGGTGATCGGGTGAGGGTGTTGACCGAGGGCCCTCCGGGAGGCAGGCCATCTGTACTGACAGTCGTCGGTCTGGCCGAGGACGCCCAGCTTCAGGTGACGCCCACGCTGTTTGTGGGATGGTCCGACTACGTGGCGGCGGTAAGGGCCGCCAACCCGGATGCCCGGGCCGTCCTGCCGAGTGCGCTTGGCGTGGGTCCCGCAAATGGCGTCACCCCTGAAGCTCTGACCGAGCGCATCAACAGGGCAAGTGGCGAAGCCGACGCGCTGACCCGGGAGAGCGCAGCACAGGAATCCCCCGGCGTCTCCGAGGTGCGCTCGTCCTTCCGGGTGATCTTCCTTCTCTTCGGACTCGTTGTGCCTCTGGTCACCGGACTGTTCTTCCTGATCATCACCTTCCAGAAATCCGCCTCATTGACCCTGTTGAGGGCGATGGGCGCCCGCTCAGGAGTTCTGGTCCGCTCGCTGCTCGTCCAGGTCGTCCTTGTGATTGCCGGGGGACTTGCCGTCGGCATTGCGTTGTATGCGCCGCTGTCCCAGGTCAAACTCGGCGACATCGCCTTGCGTTTTGACGTCCGGGCGGTCCTCATCTGGTCTTATATGCTTCATGAGCACGGACTGCTCAGCGCAGTGGTTGCGGCCCGCCGCGTGCTCGCCATCGACCCGATCGAAGCGACAACCGGGGAGGGGGGACGATGAGACTCGCGCTGAGGGAACTGTGGCGCCGGCCCGGCCGCTTTGCCGTG
>JBBQZL010000108.1:0-9221 GCA_038207745.1 Solirubrobacterales bacterium | reverse complement strand
CACCGTCGGGTTCAGCTCCCTATCATCAGCAGACCCTGGCATCGGTTCAGACACTGGGGCGCTCGGAGGTACGGCCGTGAGGCGACCCCGGACCACGTTCGGCGGTGCGGACCGGCTTGGGACGGACCTCAGATGCGAGGTCGCGGCCGCGGCTGCCGGCTCGGCAGGGATCGACTCCGCCTTGCGTTTTGCCCGGCGCGCAAAGACTGTGCCAGAATACTCATATCTGGCACCGCATCCGCGACAGGTCGTTGTCATCAGGCCGCCGCCGATCCCCTGTGGGTGGGAGACGTCGAAACCGGCACCGCATACCTGATGGTCGATCATGAATCGGCCGAGATCGTCGAGTTTGATCCGCCGGGGGCTGCTGGAGTCCATTCAAAAACCGTAATGCAGGACGGCCGCGGGGGTTGGACGTCTTGTTGCGAGAGTAGAATCTGAAAATCAGATTGCAGGGTCCGGGAAGATCAGCGGCGAAGTTTGCGACCAGACGAAAGTGATTTCAGACGATGAATGAAACCCCCAGACCACCTGATCAATACGGCACCGCGCCGCCCACCGATCCTGGATCAGGTGCAGGCCAGCCGCCGCCTGCCAGCGCAAGCGAGCGCATTGAGGTGATCATCGATTCGGCCGAGCGTGCCGCCGGAGGGATCATCAGCGATGCCGAGGAGCAGGCTCGGCGCTATCTCGACGAATCCAAGCAGCGTGCGGCCCATTTCGAGCAGGAGCACGTGACCCGGCTCTCGGTTGTCTCTGATTCACTGCTCGCCCAGGCGCGGGTGCTGAGGCGCCAGGCCGATGAGTTGATCAGCACGCTCGAGCAGACGAAGGCAGATATTGATCGCGATATCCGCACTTCCGCCCGCCCTCCGGTGATGACCTCGACGCCGCCTCACCTCGATTCCCCGAGCTTCACGCAGGCCGAGCCACCGCCTCCGCCAGAGCCGCCGGCCTTCCAGGCGCCTGCACCGCCAGTCGAGCCCGCGGTTTACACCCCGCCGGTGGTCGAGCCCGAGCCGGCTGCACCCGTACCCGAACCCGTGCCGGTCCAGCCCGAACCCATCGTCGAGGCGCCAAAGCCGCCGTTGCCGCCGGTCGCAAGTCTCCACACGCCTCCCGCGCCTAAGATACCTCCGGTTGCAGAGCCCGTGCCAGAGCCGGAGGCTCCCCTGGTCGCGGCTCCGATGCCACCGGCGCTTGCGCCGCCGCTGCCCCCGGTCCCAGACACACCGGTGGCCGCGAAGCCGGAATCATCCGTCCCGTCCGACGGCGCCCGCCTGCTCGCGACCCAGATGGCCGTGGCCGGAAGCAGTCGCGCCGAGATCGAGAGCCGGCTTCGGAATGAGTTCGGGATCGCAGAGGCGGCCTCGATGCTCGACACGATTCTTGGATCGGAGGAGTAGGCAGATGCATGACGACCCGACTCGCGTGATCAGGGATGACCGTGGCGGCAACTATGACCGTGGCGGTGGCGGTGGCGGCGACTATGGATCCGGCGGTCCCGGCGGCTATGACCCCGATGAGGAGAAGCGCAGGGGGCGGGTGCGCCTGGTGATCGCGTGCATGGTTGCGGTGATCCTCGGCCTCGTTATCGCCGTCTTCGTCCTCGCATCGGGCAACGACTCTTCGAGCTCCTCGACGACGCCGCTGACCACCACAACGAATCCCACCACGACGCAGTCGCCGTCTTCGACGACCACGTCGACAACCAGCACCGAGCCGACCACCACGACGGAGCCGACGACGACAACCGAGACGACTCCGACGACTCCGACGACGCCGCCCGAGACCACTCAGGGCGAAGGAACCGGAGGCATCGGCGGTCCCTGACCCTGGGCCCGTGCGCGGTCAGCGGTTCAGCCGGAACCGGGTATCGCTATGTGGCTCAGCCTGGCGAAGACGATGTATCGCTGGGCTGCGCTGTAAAGCGGGTGGCAGGCACTCAGCACGAGTTGCGGATGGCCGACACCGTCGACAACCGAGACGTCTGACGGGTCGACGATCGCTGTGCCGGTCACGGTGTAGATGAAGGTGCCGTAGGGCATCTCGAGAGTGATCCGGTCGCCCTTTGCGATCTCGTTGATCTTGTTGAAGGGCGCCGCGTAGGTGGTGCGATGTCCCGCGATCGCAACCGTGCCCGCCTCACCCGGCAGTGAAGTAGTCGGGTAGTGGCCCGGCCCCTTTTGCAGGTCGGATGTTCCCGTGCCCTGCACGACGACGGAGTTGAGTCCGCCCATGGCAGGGACCCGGATCCTCCCGATCGCTTGTCCGTCGATCAATCGGCTCGAGAAGCGCCTGGCCAGGATCAATGCCCTTGCGCGGGGACTCAAGACCTTCTTGGTGGCGGCGAAGTCGGCAACCTGCGCAGAGCTGGAATTCAATGCGTTGAGCTGATCCACGGCCTGCTGCTGCTGGATATCGCCATACAGCGACGAGATCGGCTCCTGGTAGGCAAGCGTTATCGCCACATCGGCCGCGGTGACAAGGCCGGCCGTTATCAGCGCAATGGACAGTATGCGGGCGAATCTGCGCATCCGGTCAAGTCTCTCATCATCAGGGGTCAAGTTGGCGGCGCCCATGACAGAATCATCCGCGCCGATGGCGAACCCGATCCCACGACACACGCGCACTGCCACATACGAGGCTGATCCCGAGCAGATCAAGCGGGTCCTGCTGCTCTACTCGGGCGGCCTCGACACGAGCGTGATGCTGCACTGGATCCAGAAGACCTACGACGCCGAGGTCATCACACTGACTGTCAATCTCGGCCAGCCGGGTGAGGACTACGACGCGGTGATCGCCAAGGCCCGCGACCTCGGTGCAATCGACTCGGTTGTGATCGATGCCCGCGACGAGTTCGCCGAGGACTACGTATTGCCGGCGATCAAGGCAAACGCGCTCTACGGCGGTGGCTATCCGCTGTTCACCGCGCTTGGCAGGCCTCTGATCGCGAAGCTGGGCGTCGAGGTCGCAAAGGAGAAGGGTTGCGACACGATGGCCCATGGATGCACCGGCAAGGGCAATGACCAGGTCCGCCTCGAGGGGACCGCGGCGACCTTGAACCCGGACCTCAAGATGATCGCGCCGGTCCGCGATTGGAGCATGGGTCGTGAGGAGGAGATTGCCTACGCCCGCGAGCACGGGATCGCGATCAAGGGCGGCACGTCCGCGGCTCCCTACTCGATCGACGACAACCTCTGGGGACGATCATCAGAGGGCCGCGATATCGAGGACCTTGGCTCCGCACCGCCGGATGACGTCTTTCAGTTGGTCACGCGTCCTGAGCTGGCACCCGACGAGGCGGAGAACGTGACGATCGGCTTCGAGGCCGGGCGCCCGGTCACGATCAACGGGGAGGCGCTGCCACTTGCCGAATTGATCGACAGGGCATCGGAGATCGGCTGTCGCCACGGGATCGGGATCGTCGATCACATCGAGGACCGCATTGTCGGCCTCAAGGTGCGTGATCTCTATGAGGTTCCGGCCGCCGAGATCATCCTGAGCGCCCATCAGGAGCTCGAGAAGCTGGTTTCGACGATCCACCAGAACAACTTCAAGCACTCGCTGGATCGCCACTGGGCCTACCTCTGCTACGCGGGACTCTGGGAGGAGCCGCTTCGCGAGGATCTCGATGGATTCATGGACTCCGCCAACCGATATGTGACCGGCGAGATCACGATGAAGCTGTTCAAGGGCAAGGCCACTCCGACCGAGAGGATCTCGCCGTATGCGATCTACGACAAGTCGCTGGCCGGCTTCGGCCACTCCGGCGGCGAGTTCTCACAGTCGGCCAGCCCCGGCTTCATCGAGCTCTTCTCACTTCAAAGCCGGATGGCGCATAGGATCCGCAATCGTGGGTAGGAGGATTCGATGATCTACAAGTGGATTGGCAAGCTCGTTGTAAATGGGGGAATGCGTGTTGCCCGGCGTCGCTTCGTCTTCCGGGTCCTGATCGTCGTGGGAATCGGAACGCTGGCCGTGGGCGTCGGAATACTGCTTGCCTCACGCCAGGTCCAGGAGGGCTGACCCGGCCGGTCCCAGGGTGGGCGGGACAACAGGCCCCGGGAGGCGTAGCTGTCCTGCCTGGTCCGCATACCGGATTCAGGGCAGGACGGTGCGCGTTTTTCAATGCGGGGGCGAGTTCGCCCTCGCAAGACTCTTTGCGGGTTATTGTCAACCTGTTAGCGTTCGCTCACATTCGCTAACGTGACCCACCTGGCCGCGCCGTCCTATGCGCGGCTTCTCTGTTTCGGCATGGATCTGACTCGACCTGACAAGCGAAAGCGGCGATCTGCGATGCCCCGCGTGGCGGGACTCGTTGTCTTGCTGATCCTCCTTGCCGCGGTTGCACCAGGCGCCCTAGCCGCGAGCCGGGTCGATGGACTGCAGGAAAAGCTCGACCGGGCAAAGAGCGATGCCACGGCGATAAGCCAGGACCTGGCTGCGAAACAGGCGGCGCTGGGCAACGCCCAGGCCGAGGCTGACTCGGCAGCGGCCCGCGAGTCGTCGTTGAGCTCGCTGCTCGCCACCGGGGAACAGCGATCTCGGCGGCTCGGCGGTCAGGTCAAGCTGTCCGAGGATCACCTCGCCGCTGAGAAGCGGCGGCTGGAACGGGCCCGACATCAATTGGCCGACCGCCTTGTTGCGATCTACATGACGGGAGATCCGAATCCCATCGATGTCGCCCTCTCTTCAGATGGTTTTGACGATCTGGTCGCCCGGACCGACTACATGCAGATCATCGAGTCGTCGGATTCGGCGCTTGCCAAGCGGGTCGGAGAAGTTCGAAACAGCGTCAGCAGGGAACTTGCAACGGTGACGAGCCTCAAGGAACAGGCTGACGCTCACGCAGCGAGGCTCGCGTCGGCGCGGACGGCAATCGCCGGAGTCCGGCTGACTGCAGAGCAGCAGGCCTCGGCACTCGAGAGCGTGGCTGCGTCGAAGCAGGACGCGCTCAGCACGCTTCGATCTGACATGGGCAGGTGGTCCGATCAACTCCAGAAGGCGAAGGCCGCCGCGACTCCTGCCGAGGCAGTCACCCAGGTCAGCGAAATGCTCGGTGGTCCGTACTCGATTCCCACCTACATCGTGATCTGCGAGTCGGGTGGCAATTACAGCGCGGTCAACGCATCGAGCGGAGCCGGTGGTGCCTACCAGATCCTTCCTTCCACCTGGGCCTCATACGGTGGCACGGGTGCACCGCAGGACGGATCAAAGGCGGAGCAGGACAGGATCGCGGCAGAGATCTGGGCCGACTCGGGCGGCGGCGCCTGGGTCTGCGCCGGCTAGAGGCGCCCCTCGCAGGCTACCCGCGGTCCGCGATCAGCTCCAGGTCGGCGGGTCGAAGTAGAGCATGCAGGGTGTTCTGCGCGAGAATCGCCAGACCGCCCTTCTTGAGTTTCACGCGGGCCCCGGTCATCCAGGCTATCTCGTTTGAGAAGTCCGGCTCGTGTCCGACCAGGAGGACATCGCCTCTGCCGGCCGTCAGCTCGCTTGCATCGAAGGGCCCGCCTCGCAGGGCGTCGGTGGGTTGCGGGACCAGATTCAGCGCATTGCAGGCGAGGTAGGCGGTGTCAATGGCGCGCACCCTGGTGCTGGCGATGCATGCATCGATTGTGATTTCCATCGCCGCAATCGCGCGCCCTGCGTTGAGTGATTGACGTTCGCCCTTCTTCGACAGCCGGCGGGCCGCATCATCACCGTGGCCGACTTCCGCATCGCCGTGCCTGAGCAGATAGATCATCGGCCAAGACTACCTACGGTAAAGGCAGACCCGCCGGATACACGCGATGGAAACGGTGCATCGCCGGACTCGATATTGACTCGCCGCAATGACCTTCTCCCGCCTCGCTCCCCTGTCCGTCGCCCTCGCCTCTCTTGCGTTCGCGGCTTTCGCGAGCGCCACGGCAGGTCTCCCCGATCCGAGCTTCGCCGGCTCGGGGGCGACGACGCTCAACTTCGGCGAGGTGAAGGATTCAGCGGGTACGCGTCCATCAATCGACAGGGCTTCATCAACTGCGATTCAGGCCGACGGCAAGACCGTCGTGGCTGGCTCCACGAACGTGGGGGCGGCGACCTGGACCTCGCCCTCGCCCGCTTCAACGCCGACGGAAGTCTCGACGCCACCTTTGGGGAGCAAGGGAGGGTGGTGATGGACTTCGGAGCCGACGAGCAGGTCTCGGCGGTTGCGGTGACCGGCAACGGGGAGATCGTTGCGATAGGGAGCAGCACCCGGGATCAGGGAGTGATCGTCCTGGCGAAGTACACCGAGGACGGATCACTCGACCCCGGCTTTGGTCAGGGGGGTCGGGTGGTCACGTCCTTTGGTGATCATCCCTATGGGGAGGCAAATGGCGCCGCCGTGCTGCTGCAGGCCAATGGAGGCATCGTCGTCGGGGGATCTGTTGCTGCCGGATATGAGGTCGTTGACTTCGCGCTCGCCCGCTACACCGCAAACGGCGAGATTGATCCAACCTTTGGCACCGATGGCACGATACTCGCGGCCGGGACCGCCTCGGTACCCACCTATTCCTCACAGTTCGCGGTAGCACGGTTCACTGCGCACGGTGCGCTCGACCGGTCGTTCGGGTCAAGTGGAGTGTTCCTGGACCAGGCTCCGCAGGGATCTGCCAAGCGGATCGATGCGCTCACCGGCTTCCAGGTCACAGCCGGCGGCTCGATGCTCCTCGCCGGCAGATCAGGAAGCTACCGGGGACAGGCCTCTTCCTCGCTGGCAATGAAGCTGACTCCGGACGGCACACACGCAGCGGGTTTCCCCGACAGGGTCTTTGCGGTCGACCGCACTGCCCGGTTGGCGCTGTCGAGGCTCCGGTTGGAGTCGACGACAGCAGGCTCAAGGTGACCGTGCTCGAGACCAGTACACCTTCAAACACGGCTGATCTGATCCGACGCGCGGTGCGCCTCAAGGTTCGCTGCAGTCAGGCCTGCGAAGTCCGGGTCAAGCTCAAGGTGTCCCGCCCGGCTGCTCATCAGCTCGGAATCGGCACCGCCATCGTCGACGTATCGCGTGTCCGGTCGCGCGGTGGACATCCACTCGTGATCTTCGCCAAGCTCGGCTCCAGGGCGGCCAGGGCACTTGGCCGGTCGAAGCTCGTAGCTGCTCCCCGGGTCGGGACCAGCATCCGGGCCACGCCGGTTGCCGGAGACGCCGGCTGAGCCAGCCAAATCGGGGAGCCGGGTCCCTCGGCTGCTTTTCCCGCAGCTTGCGGGTTCGGGTCTTGGATGCCCCGGTGGCATCTGCCCCGCCTGAGATCATCGGTGGAGTGAAGACCGCCTCTCCCCACACCGCGTGAGCAGCTCCGCGGTAGCCCATCTGCACGTCCACAGCGAGTATTCGTTGCTGGACGGCCATTGCAAAATTGACGCGATGGCGGAAAGGGCGGCGGAGCTTGAGATGCCGGCCCTGGCGCTCACCGACCACGGTGTGATGAACGGCGCCGTCGACCACTATAAGGCGGCCAGGAAGAATGGTGTGAAGCCGATCCTGGGCATCGAGGCCTACTTCGTCGATGATATGAAGAACGCCAGGCAGAGCGTCAAGACCGGGCGCAACCACCTGACGCTTCTCGCTTCCAGCAACGTCGGGTTCAGCAACCTGGTCAAGATCTCCTCGATGGGGTTTCTCGACGGATTCGCCCGCGGCAAGGCGAATGTCGACATGGAGCTGCTCGAGAAGCATTCGGAGGGCATCATCGTCCTCACCGGATGCCTGGCGTCAAGGCTCTGCCGTCGCCTTGTGGACGACCGGCCCGCGGATGCGCGCGCCCACCTCGATGACCTGATCCAGGCATTCGGGCCAGAGCAGGTCTACATGGAGGTGCAGAAGAACGGGATCGCGATCCAGGACAAGGCCAACGAGGGCATTGTCAGGCTGGCCCGGGAGGTGAACCGGCCGCTCGTGGGGACCGCGGATGTCCACTATCTGCGTCGCGAGGACTTCGGCAATCACGCGGCGCTGCTCTGCGTACAGACCAAGTCCACGCTCGAGGCTCCGAAGATGAAATTCGACACCAACGAGTTCTATCTGAAGAGCGCCGAGGAGATGGAAGCCGCGTTTGCAGAGTGGCCCGAGGCGATCCCGATGACGCTCGAGATCGCCGAGCGTTGCAACACCGAGATCGAGCTCGGTCAGCTCCTGCTCCCCAAGTTCCCGACCGAGGACGGCTCGGATCCCGTCGAGATGCTGCGCAGGGTTGCGATGGACGGACTGCGAGCCCGCTATGGCGACCCGGTCCCGGCCGAGGCGATGGAACGCTTCGAGTTCGAGATCGGCGTGATCGAGGACATGGGCTTCTCCTCCTACTTCCTGATCGTCTGGGACTTCGTCAACTTCGCCAAGTCAAATGACGTAGCCGTCGGACCGGGGCGCGGCTCGGCTGCGGGCTCGATCGTCGCCTACAGCCTCAACATCACCGACCTCGATCCCCTGGAGCACGACCTGCTCTTCGAGCGCTTCCTCAACCCCGGCCGCAAGTCGATGCCGGATATCGATATCGATTTCTCGGTCCGCGGCCGCGACAAGGTGATCCGCTACGTAACCGACAAGTATGGTCGCGAATCGGTCGCCCAGATCATCACCTTCGGCAAGATGGCACCGCGGGCCGCGACCCGGGATGCAGCCAGGGTCCTCGGCTACGACTACGGGACCGGGGATCGGCTGGCGAAGCAGATCCCGGAGCCGGTCATGGGACGCAGCCCCAGCTTCAAGGAGTGCCTGAAGGCCGGGCAGGAGCTGAAGCGCACCTACGACTCGGATGCCGATGCGAAGAAGATCCTCGACGTCGCACAGGGCCTCGAGGGCAAGATCCGCAACAACTCGATCCATGCCGCGGCGGTCGTGATCGCCGGCCAGCCACTCCACGAGATCGTGCCGCTGCAGCTCGCGGAGGATCGCAATCCCCAGACCGGCCAAGCCGTCGCCAAGGGCGAGCGGGCCTACAAGATCGTCACCCAGTACTCAATGGGGCCGATCGAGGAGATGGGCCTCCTGAAGTTGGACTTCCTGGGCCTCCGAAACCTCGATGTGATCGAAGACGCGGTCGCGATCATCCATCGCTCGCACGGGACCCTGATCGAGATGGGCGAGATCCCGATGGATGACGCCAAGACTTTCGAGATGCTCGCCCGGGGTGACTCGGTTGGCGTGTTCCAGCTCGAGTCCGAGGGCATGCGCGAAGCGATGAAGAAGGTCCGGCCGA
>JBBQZL010000107.1:0-9254 GCA_038207745.1 Solirubrobacterales bacterium | reverse complement strand
GGGGAGGCTGGGGGCCCGCGCGGCCCAACCGGTGTGGTCGCGTCGGTAGCCTGGGTGGTATGCCGACGCGTCCACTCTCAGTGGCGAACCACCGAGAGCAGGTCTTTGAAAAGAGTTCAGTCCCCCTGCCAAGTACGTTCTCCCAAGTCCCTGTCGGGATCGTTTGAGTTCTCCGACCGCATTGATTCTAGTCGGCGCAGGCCGACAGTCAAGCACTACCTGCCTGAGAGTCCTCGGCATCCCCCGTCCGGGAGCCCCCATTTGCCGCTCCGATGCCCCATCCCCGGCGTTCGATCAGTTGAATTCCGATCACGCTTCCGACCGGTCCGACGGGGGTCAGGGTGGCGGCGAGGAGGGTGTAGGGCGATTCGCGCCTCAACACAGATACCCAGATCACGATGCAGAGCAGGACAAAGCCGAGACCGTGGGCCATCCCGAAGATCGAGGTCTCCTTTTCATATCCAGGCATCAGCCAGAAGAAGAGAAGTCCTGCAAACACGGCGAGCTCGATCCATGAGATCCGCTTCACCCAGACGAAGAGTGGTCCGGGCACGGGCTTGCGAAGCGCTCTGGAGCTCTCGGCCATGCTCGGTCCGGCTGGGCGCGCTACGCGCCGGGCGTGAGCGCGGTCAGAACGATGCGCTCCTGCTCCCGGAGGTGGGCTGCCGAGTAGCCCTCGCCGGGGCTCGCCCGGCCGGGCCGGCCGACGTAGCCGAGTCTGGCACCCTCGGGCAGCAGGTCGGGAAGGCGTCTCACCATCACCTTCCAGGTACCCATGTTCCGAGGTTCCTCCTGAGCCCAGATGACCTCCTTGACGTTCGGGTATCTGCCGATCAGCTCGAGCAGCTGATCCCGGGCGAAGGGGTAGAGGTACTCGACCCGGGCCACCGCGACATTCTCGGACTGTGCTCTGAGTTCCGCCGCATCGATGTCGTAGTAGATCTTGCCGGTGCAGAGCACCAGACGCTCGACCTTCTCGCGACGATCGACGGCGACCGGATCATCGAGCACCGCCTGGAACTCGCCCTCGGTCAGGTCCCTCAGTGTCGAAGTCGCGCGCGGCATCCTCAAAAGGCCCTTCGGGGTGAAGACGACCAGCGGTCTGGGCTTGCGGATAAGTGCCTGGCGTCGCAGGAGGTGGAAGTACTGGGCGGCCGTGGTCGGGTTGGCGATCCGGATGTTGCCTTCGGCGCCAAGGGTCAGGAAACGTTCCATGCGTGCGCTCGAGTGCTCGGGCCCGGACCCCTCGTAACCGTGCGGGAGCAAGAGGGTCAGGCGCGAGGTCTGTCCCCACTTGGCCTCGCCGGAGACGATGAAGCTGTCGATGATCACCTGGGCGGCGTTAGCGAAGTCCCCGAACTGCGCTTCCCAGAGGACGAGGGAGTTTGCGTTGGCGGTCGCATACCCGTACTCGAAGCCGAGGCAGGCGATCTCTGAAAGCGGGCTGTTGTAGAGCTCGAACGGCGCCGTTGCATCAGGCAGATTCTGCATCGGCGTGTAGGGCAGGCCGGTCTTCTCGTCGTGAAGGACCAGATGGCGATGCGAGAAGGTTCCGCGTTCCGTGTCCTGGCCGGTCAGCCGGATGTGGACTCCCTCGGTGAGGAGCGACGCAAAGGCCAGCGCCTCGGCGTGGCCGTATTCGATACCGCCCTCATCCATCGCATCGGTACGACGGCCGAGCGGCTTACGGAGTTTGCGATGGATCGCGAAGCTCTCGGGAACACGGAGCAGCTCGGCGTCGAGCGCGCGAAGCTTGTCCTCGGCGACCGTGGTGGCGACCGGCGGGCTCGCGCTCCGATCAAGTTCACCGGTCGCGGAGGTGGTGACGGTCGGATCCTCGTAGTCGCCGGCCTCCATCTTGCTGCGCAGGCTCTTCAGCGCGCCCGACATCTCCTCCTTGCGCCTCGCCGATGCCTCCTCGACCTCCTCGGCGCTGACCACACCGCTCTTGATCAGCTTCTCGGCGTAGATCTCGGAGACGGGAGGGTGCGACTTGATCTTTGCGGCCATCAGCGGCTGGGTGTAGGCGGGCTCATCGGTTTCGTTGTGGCCGAAGCGGCGATAGCCGATCAGGTCGATGACGATGTCGCGCTGCCATCTCTCGCGGTAGGCCATCGCAAGCCGGATCGCGTATGAGCAGGCCTCGACGTCATCGGCATTGACATGGATGATCGGGACGTTGAAACCTTTCGCCATGTCTGCCGCGTACGGCGTCGAGCGGGCATCGGTCGGCTCGGTGGTGAAACCGACCTGATTGTCCTGGATGATGTGGACCGTGCCACCGGTCGTGTATCCGGCAAGCGACTGGAGGTTGAACGTCTCGGCGACGACTCCCTGACCCGGGAATGCCGCGTCGCCATGGAGCAGAACCGGGACTGCGATCATCGTGTCGCGGGTGATCTTCGGCCCGTCGAACTCCGACTGCATGTATCTCGCCGAGCCTTCGACGACCGGATCGACGAACTCGAGGTGGCTCGGGTTCGGCTTCAGGATCACCGAGATCTTCTCGCCCTGGTCGGTCTCGTAGGTCCCCTGGTGACCGTAGTGGTACTTGACGTCGCTGGTGCTATCGTGCGGGATCGCGGCAACCGCCTTGACAGCATCGATCTGCTTTGAACCCTCGAACTCGGCGAAGATCGAATCGACGGGACGCCCGAGGTTGTGAGCGAGCACCGAGAGCCTGCCGCGATGTGCCATCCCGAAGACGACATCCTTGGCGCCGGCTCGCAGGGCCAGGGTGACAAGCTCGTCGAGCATCGGCACTGTGACGTCGAGCCCCTGGATCGAGAACACTTTCTGGCCGAGATAGGTCCGCTCGAGGAAGCGCTCGAACTCATGGACATCGATCAACCGGAGGAGGAGTCGCTTCTTATCCGCGTCGGGCAGCGGATCCAAGAAGGCGCGCGTCTCGATCATATCGCGCAGCCAGACCCCCTGCTGATGCGAGGAGAGGTGCTCCACCTGGTAGCCGGTGGTGCCACAGTAGGCATCGCGCATCCGCGGCAGGACCTCGAGCAGGGTCTCGCCCTCGACCCCGATCCGGAGGATCTCCGCGGGGATCTGTGACATCAGCTCGGGAGTCAGGTTGAGGTTCTCGGGCTGCAGCCCCGGGTCGCCCTTGCGCTCGGATCCGAGCGGGTCGAGGTCGGCGGCCAGATGGCCGTGGGTCCGGTAGGCCTTGAGCAGCGAGCTTGCGGCCTGAACGGCCTGCAGGAGCTCGGACCCGGGAGCCTGCCGGGCGGCCGAGCTGACTGCTCCCGCCGAGGTTCCGAGCGGCGGTGACGAAGCGGACGCGGGGTAGGCAAGATGGACGATCGACTCAGGTAGGCCGAGGTCATCGGCAACCGACTCGTAGAACCCGTCCTCACCCTGGAGCAGCTGCTCCATGCGGCGCAGGAAGGCGCCGGACTCGGCACCCTGGATGATTCGATGGTCGTAGGTGGACGTCATCGTCATCACCTTGGAGACACCAAGCTGGTGGATGCGATCCGCGGTCGCATGCAGCCACTCCGGCGGGTAGGCGATCGAGCCGGTGGCGATGATCGTCCCCTGCCCGCTCATCAGTCTCGGCACCGAGGCGACCGTTCCAAGCCCACCCGGATTGGTCAGGGTGATGTTGGTGCCCTGGAAGTCATCAGCGGTGAGCTTGTTGTCACGCGTCCTCTTGATCAGGTGTTCATAGCTGGCGTGGAATCGGATGAAGTCCTGGGTGTCGGCTCCCTTGATCGCGGGGACCATGAGGCTGCGGGAGCCGTCCTTGCGCTCGACATCGACGGCTATTCCCAGGTTCACCGTGCCGTCGTCGATCAGGAAGGACTTGCCGTCGCGCTGGACGTAGTGCCTCGACATCGACGGCCAATCGGCTGCGGCCCTGACGATCGCCCAGGCAACCAGGTGGGTGAAGGAAACCTTCATCCCGTGCTCCTTGAGGGCCAGATTCAGCGCCTTGCGCTTCGCGTCGAGGGTGTCGACGGCGATCGTCCTGAACGAGGTTGCAGTCGGTACGGCGAGACTTTCGTTCATCGCCTTGGCCAGCATTCCGGCCGGTCCGCGCAGCTGCTTCTCGGAGGCGCCCTCCGGAAGCTCGGGCGCGGCTGCAGCTGCCGAACCGTTTGACGAGGAGAGGACGTCGCTCTTGGTCACCTTGCCGGCGAGTCCGGATCCGCTCACGCCGGCGAGGTCGATGCCACCGGCTGCGGCCGCCCGGCGGGCGACGGGGGTGGCGCGGACGTTTGGATCGGATCGGCCGGCCGCGGCCGGGGATGAAGCGGTCGCGGTCGCCGGCGCATCGCCGTCGCCGGCTGCTGCATCCCTGTCGGCAACCGCACCTTCTGCTGCGGAATCCGAAGCTGTGGCGTCCTTTGGGCTCGCAGACGCGCCGTCGGCCGCTGCGTCGCCGGGCTCCATCTGCGCGAGAACCGAGCCGACTGGAATCTCGTCGTCGACGCTGACCAGCAGCTTGGTGATCACTCCGGCTGTGGGGGCCGGGACCTCGGCATCAACCTTGTCGGTCGAGACCTCGACGATCGTCTGTCCCTCTTCGACGGAATCGCCTTCGGCTACGTGCCACTCGAGGACCGTTCCCTCGGTGACCGATTCGCCCATCTCGGGCATTTGGATCTCAAGCATGGTTGCTGGGCTCCGACACGCTTTCTCGGACTCTAGCCAATCGTGGGGTTCCGCCAAGTCTGCATAAGTGGAACCCTTGCAACGGCAACCGGAATTGCGTACCTGCGACTCGGAAACGGGTCTTCAGATTCTAAGCCTTGCAATCAGATAGACCTCATTGGCAAGGGTGTCGTATACATCGCGGACGAGAAAGGTCCGGGCGCGTCCGGCGTGCTCGCAGAAGCCGCATTGAAGGCTCGAGGCGACGGGCACCGGGGCGCCGGTGACCACCGGAGCCGAGCACGCGGGGCAGACCAATGCACCGTGGGCGATCACCTCGATGCCGTCCCGGGCGACCCGGGATTCCTGCCCGATATCGGCAGCACGCGCGCGTCTCTCACCAACCGGGCGGATCGGATCGAACGGGTCGTGATGAATGCCCATCAATCAGAGTGTAGGGTCCGGGCGACGCCGGATCATGGGGTTCCGGGGCCCGCAAGGAGGAAAGATGGAGTACTTCGTCACCGGAGCAACCGGATTTATCGGTCGCAACCTTGTCGAGCGCCTGCTCGAGCGAGAGGGAACGATCCACGTCCTTGTCCGCGAGGGCTCCAGGGGCAAGCTCGAGGAGCTGCTGAATCGATGGGGCGTCGATGATCAACGCGTGGTCCCCGTCGTCGGCGATCTCTCGAAGCCCGGGCTCGGTGTCGCTGACGGGGAGATCGCGACTCTCAAGGGCAGAATCGACCACTTCTACCACCTTGCCGCGGTATACGACATGACCGCGGATGCGGACTCTCAACAGGTCGCCAACATCGCCGGCACGATCCATGCGACCGAGCTGGCCGAGTCCGTTGAGGCGGGCGTCTTCCATCTGGTCAGCTCGATTGCAACAGCCGGGCTCTTCAAGGGCACCTGGCGCGAGGAGATGTTCGACGAGGCCGAGAATCTCGACACCAACCCCTACTTCCGGACCAAGCACGAGTCCGAGCGCATCGTCCGCGAGCAGTACAAGCGGCCCTGGCGGGTCTACAGGCCGGGGATCGTGGTCGGCAACTCGGAGAACGGCGAGATCGACAAGATCGATGGTCCCTACTACTTCTTCAAGCTGATCCAGCGCCTCCGGGCGGCGCTTCCCCAGTGGGCGCCGACGATCGGCATCGAGGGCAAGCAGATCAATCTCGTCCCGGTTGATTTCGTTGCTGACGCGATCGACCACATCAGCCACCTGCCGGATCTCGACGGCATGGCCTTCTCGTTGACCGATCCGAAGCCGAAGACCGCCGGTCAGGTGATCAACCTCTTCTCGAGGTCCGCCCATGCGCCGCAGATGTCGATGCGTCTCGACCCGAAGATGGTTGACGTGGTTCCCCCCGCGGTGCGCTCCGGGTTGATGATGCTTCCGCCGGTGAAGCGGATCCGAAACCAGGTTCTCAACGATCTCGGCATCCCGGATTCCGTCCTCATGTACATCAACTACCCGACCAGATTCGACTGCACCAACACGCTTGCCGCACTCGAGGGGTCCGGCATCTCCGTGCCGCCACTCGAGACCTACTCGGACAAGCTCTGGGATTATTGGGAGCGCAATCTCGACCCTGATCTGTTCAAGGATCGCTCGCTTTCGGGAGCAATCGGCGGCAAGATCGTGATGATCACCGGCGCCTCGTCGGGAATCGGCAAGGCAGCTGCCTCAAAGGCCGCCGAAGCTGGGGCGACCGTGCTCCTGGTTGCCCGCTCACCCGAAAAGCTCGAGGAGATCAGGGCGGAGATCGAGGAGGCGGGCGGCGAGGCACACATCCATCGCTGCGATCTCTCCGACGTCGATGACATCGAGAGGATGACCACAGAGGTCCTCGCGCAGCACGGTCGCGTCGACATTCTGGTCAACAACGCCGGCCGCTCGATCAGGCGCTCGGTCGGGCTTTCGTATGACCGCTTTCATGACTACGAGCGGACCATGCAGCTCAACTACTTCGGCGCCCTCAAGTTGATCCTCCAGTTGCTCCCGAACATGCGCGAGCGAAAGAGCGGCCACATCATCAACATCAGCTCGATCGGCGTCCAGACGAACACGCCGAGGTTCTCGGCCTACGTCGCCTCGAAGGCCGCGCTCGATGCATTCAGCCGCTGCATCGCCTCCGAGATCGTCGATGACCGTGTCCACATCACGACGATCCACATGCCATTGGTCCGGACACCGATGATCGCGCCGACAAAGATGTACGACGCGTTTCCGACGATCGCCCCCGACGAGGCAGCCGAGATGATCACCGAGGCGATGGTCAGCAAGCCGAAGAAGGTTGCGACCAAGCTCGGGACCTTCGGGGAGGCGCTCTACTCGATTGCGCCGAAGGCCTCCGATGCGCTCCTCAACACCGGCTACAAGCTGTTCCCCGAATCCAAGGCTGCAAAGGGCGAGAAGGAGGGGGAGGGCGCCCCCGACAAGGCCGTCTCCACAGAGGGCGTTGCATTTGCCCATCTGATGCGCGGCGTCCACTGGTAGGACGGGTGTCTGTCCGGCACCTCAAGCACTGGGGATGGGGATATGAAGATCAGCAGCAGTCGGTGGATCAACTCGAGGCGGTTGCGACGGGTGCCCGCCAGATGCTCGGGTTCGGCTCTGAGGCCACCCTTCCGGTCGCCCTTGAAGATGTCGAGATCCGGTCGCCGCGGCTGAAGACGCCAAGCGCCCTGCCGGGGATGTTCAGCGATGGACACCGCGACCGGGTCTCGCACACCCTGGGGTGCGCGTACCGGGATCTGGTTCGCGGCTTCCGGGGCGAGTTTGAAAACCCACCCGATCTTGTCGCCTTCCCCCGTGACGGCAACGAGGTGGAGGACGTCCTCGCCTGGGCGGAGGACCAGAATGCCGCGGTGATCCCGTACGGCGGTGGAACAAGCGTCTGCGGCGGGGTCGAGGCGCGGCTGCCGGACCTCGACCGACCGGTGGTCAGCCTCGATCTCGGCTCGCTCGACAGGCTTGTCGAGGTCGACCCGGTCTCTCTCGCTGCACGGATCGGCGCCGGGATCAAGGGTCCCGCTCTCGAGTCCGCACTTGCAGAGCACGGGTTGACCCTGCGCCATTTTCCCCAATCATTCGAGTACTCGACCCTCGGCGGCTGGATCGCAACCCGCGCGGGCGGGCACTTCGCGACCGGCGAGACTCATATCGATGATCTGGTCGAGTCGATCCGCGCGGTCACGCCGCGCGGCGATTGGATCAGCCGCCGGCTCCCCGGCTCGGGCGCCGGTCCCTCTCCGGACCGCATGCTGATCGGGTCCGAGGGCACCCTCGGTGTGATCACCGAGGCATGGATGAGGGTGCGCGAGCGCCCCGGCTTTCGCGCCTCGAGAACCGTCGAGTTCGACTCCTTCACCGAGGGCGCCGAGGCCGCCCGGGCAATCGCACAGGCACGGATCAACCCATCCAACTGCAGGGTGATCGACGCGACCGAGGCACAGCTGATGGGAGCCGGTGATGGTGGATCGGCGCTGCTGTTGCTCGGGTTCGAGTCCGCCCATCTCCCCGTCGATGGGCAACTCGAGACCGCGGTGGGGATCGCGCGTGAACACGGCGGTCAACCGCAGGACCCCAAACCCGAAGGCGGCCGGTCGGAGACAGCGGATTCGTGGCGATCGGCCTTCCTCCAGGTCCCCTATCTGCGAGACAGTCTGATTGCCTGCGGCATCCTCACCGAGACCTTTGAGACCGCGATCACCTGGGACCGGTTCGAGGACTTCCATGCCGAGGTGATCGACGCGACGCGGCGCAGCGTCGCCAGGGTCACCGGGGCCCCGGTCGACGGTGAGGGCGCGCCCAGGGTCAGCTGCCGACTCACCCACGTCTACCCCGACGGATGCGCCCCGTACTTCACAGTCGTCGCCCCGGCCAGGCGTGGATCGGAGCTCGAGCAGTGGGACGAGATCAAGGCTGCGGCCTCCGAGGCCCTGATCGGAGGAGGCGGGACGATCACGCACCATCACGCGGTCGGGCGTGACCACAGACCCTGGTACGACCGGCAGCGTCCGGCCCCGTTTGCGGCCGCACTGAGGGCGGCGAAGGCGGAGCTGGACCCGGCCGCGGTGCTCAACCCCGGGGTCCTGATCGACCCCTGAACGGTTTTCATCGCTACCCTTCCGGCTTCGCATCTCCGCTTCCCGCGGCCATGTGAACAGGCACCACCGGTGATCAAGATGGAAACGGCAGCCCTCGAAGAACCCCAGCGCGCGCGTCGGTCCCCACCAAGGGCCGCGCTCAAGACTGCCCGCCCGCACGAGTGGGTCAAGAACGTACTCGTCTTTGCCGGGCTGCTCTTCTCGGGCCAGGTCGACCAGATCGACCCGGTCATCCAGGCGCTGATCACCTTCGTCGCCTTCTGCATGATCTCGAGCGCCGGCTACTTCATCAATGACCTGAACGACGTGGAGCTCGACCGCCTTCATCCGAAGAAGCGCTTCCGGCCGATCGCCGCCGGAGAGCTCGAGATTCGCTCGGCATGGACCATCTCGGTATGCCTGGCGATCGGTGCGCTGGCGATCGCGTTTCTTGCGGTCGGCTGGGAGGTCGGCCTGATGGTCGCCGGTTACGGCGTCGCCCAGGTCGCATACAGCTTCGGTCTCAAGCAGATCGTGATCATCGACGT
>JBBQZL010000106.1:0-9384 GCA_038207745.1 Solirubrobacterales bacterium | reverse complement strand
CGTGAGCTCTGGTCTGCACGTGACCGTTGCCCTGATCAGGCCCTGCGCGTGCCAACTCAGGCTCGCCCCGCCGTCGGTGGCGACCGGACTCGGGGACCCGGTGCAGGTGGCCGGATCCAAACCGGTGGCCAGGTGGATACCGACCTCGAGGTTGGCCCGGAAGCCGGGCGGCGCCCTGACTGTGAATCGGCGGGCCAGAGCCGGGCCGTCGGCCGCATCGACGATTCGCAATCGTGCACCGCCCACTGACGAGGTCGTGACCAGGACGTTGGTGCCGGGCAGATAGTGCTGGGTGACCGAGTCTGCAGCCCAGGGCGGGCGCGGGAGCCTCGTCCCGGTGCCGGCCATCGGCACAATACCTGTCCCTTCCTGCACCGTTCCGGCGACCTGGCGCCGTCGGTTGACCTCGATCTGGGGGGCGGCTCCCGGCCCTCCGAGCCTCAGGTCGACGACGTTCCCATAGGAATCGATCGCCGCAACGGCCGACCCACCCCCGCCGACGAGCGAGGTGCCGAGGAATGGGGCGGGCAGGCCCGCGAGTGCTGCCGGCGTCCGGGGATCGGCGCGCTCGGCACCGGAGATGAACGCCGCCGATGCGACGGCGATCAGGCAGATTGCAAAGGCTGTTCTGACCCTCCTCACCTGCCCAAGTTAGCCGGTCGCCCTCCTTGCCCTGCCCCAAGGTAGCCTTCCCGGAGCGCGGCGTGCCCGAGTGGCCTCCGACGCCCTGGCGAGGTAGCTCAGTTGGTAGAGCACACGACTGAAAATCGTGGTGTCGCGGGTTCGATTCCCGCCCTCGCCATCCGAGCCCCGCCCGGCGAACCCGCTCCCACCGGTCGCCTGCGGCTCCCTGAGGTTCGATTCCCGCCCTCGCCATCCGAGCCCCGCCCGGCGAACCCGCGTCAGCGACGAGTCCCGGTGGCCAGCAGGTAGGTCCGCGACTGACGGATGCCGCCGCCCTCGACGCGGTCCTGGTCCGAGAACTCGATGAAGGCTTCGCGGAAACTGGCGCGATCTTCGTCGGACATCGATTGGGCGAGCGTGCGGGTTGGACCGAAGGCGCGGGAAAAGAGCTCCCACGCGGCCTCGCTGGACTCGGCTTCGTAGGGGCAGTCGAGCTCCTCGAAGCTGAGCTCGAAGTACTCCCCGAGCAGACTCGTAACGTGATCCTCCGTCCCCCAGAGCAGTGGGATGCCGACGCCATCCGGGAGCGGTGGCTGGTACGGAAGCATGAAGCGGAAGAAGCGGCCAACGCCGCCCTCCGGCCTCCAGGCTGAGAGCCCGAGCCGACCGCCGGGTGCGCAGACGCGGGCAAGCTCGGCCGCCGCGGCCGCATGGTCAGGGGCGAACATGACGCCGACTGACGACGAAACGATATCGAAGGAGCCGTCCTCGAACTGAAGGTTCTCGCAGTCACCCTCCTCATATCTGATCTCGAGTTGCTTCTTGGCAGCGCGCTCCTTCGCGGTGTAGATCAGCGCCGGGGCCAGGTCGACTCCGGTGACATCGGCCCCCGCACGGGCGGCGCTCATGCTGAGTCCGCCGGTCCCACATCCAACGTCGAGCCACGACTTGCCTGCCACCGGTTCCAGCGCGTCGAGGATGGATTCGTACATCTCGGTGATCGTGTACTCGACCTCCTCGAAGGGACCCGCGCCCCAGATGACGCTCTGCCGCCGCTTCAGCTCTTCAAATCCCATTCTTTGCCGATCTGGTTGATGAGCGACCTGGGTGGATGCCCTTCTCGCCATCCTACGTCCCGACACATAGTCTGCAAGCGATGAATGACGATGCCTCGACGAAGAGCGGATTTCGCGTTTCAGCGATGCTCCGGACTGTCGTGGTCATTCTCGGTGGGCCATTGCTGCTTCTCGGCGCAGCAATCGCGAGCATCGCCGCCGCCGGCCGCGCGATCTTCGGCCGGCGGCCACCGTCGCCATGGGCACTTGCAGGCGCCGCCGCCTCGGTCCTCTACATCCTGGTGGTCCGTCCATGGCACCTGGGCTGGGGTTCAGAACGTGGCGACATGGAGAGGGAGTTGCCGGGCGATGAGCTGCTGCCGAACGCCGGGACGCGGATTCTCCACGCGATCACGATCGAGGCATCGGCGGAGGATGTCTGGCCCTGGGTGGCGCAGATCGGGCAGGATCGCGGAGGCTTCTACACCTATGAGTGGCTTGAGAACCTGGCGGGGCTCGAGATCCGCAACGCCGATCAGATCCACACGGAATGGCAGGATCGCGATCTCGGGGAAACAGTCCATCTCCACCCCGACGGCGGCTTGGAGGTGACGATGTTCGAGCCCGGCCGGGCGCTCGGCCTCGAGAACTGGGGAAACATCGTCCTCGAACCGATCGGGGATCACCGAACCCGGCTTATGGTTCGCGGGCGCATTCCCGCGGGCACGCACTCACTGGTCTACGCAGCGCTGATGGAGCTTCCGCATTTCATAATGGAGCGCGGCATGCTCCTGGGGATCAAACGGCGGGCGGAGGACGCCGCGTCCCGGACGCCACCTGCGAACCAACCGGACCGCTCTCGGCAAGCACCGACTCGATCGGCGCCGGTGCAGCGAAGAGATAGCCCTGTCCGAAGTCGGTACCACACTGATTGAGGATCTCGAGCGTGGCCTGGTCCTCAATTTGCTCGGCAATCGTCTGTCCGCCGAGCAGGTGGGCCATGTTGTTCATCGCGCTGACCAGCGCCTCTGTCCGGTCTGAGGAGGTCAGATCGCGGATGAACTCCTCATCGATCTTCAGGAAGTCAAAGGGCAGCGCCTTCAGACAGGCAAACGACGCAAAACCGGACCCGAAGTCATGGAGGGCAAAGCGGCAGCCAAGACGCTTGATGCGGCGCGTCAGCTCCTCGGCGCTCTTCATGTTCGCGATCGCCGCCGTCTCCGTCAGTTCGAAGACCAGGCGTACCGGGTCGGCACCGACTTCGCTGAGCACAGTCTCGATGTACTCGGGCAGGTCATCGTCACCGAGCGAGTGTGCAGACAGGTTCACTGCCAGCGCGGCACCCGGGTGGAGACTGACGAGCTGGATCGCTGCCTGACGGATAACCCATCGATCCAGAGCACGGACGTACCCGAGTCTCTCGGCGATGTGCAAGAACCGGTTGGGATAGACGAGTCCGCCATCTTCGAGGCGCACACGGATGAGAAGTTCGTATTGAGCGGTGTCCCCGGATGCCAGATCGATGATCGGCTGTACATGCAACTCGAAACTCTCGTTCACCATCGCCTGGCGCAGCTGGCGCTGCCAGAGCAGTCCGCCGACTGCACCATTGGTCGAATTGGACTCGCCGTTGTATGCACGGGCGCGGTTTCGGCCCTGGGCCTTGGCCTCATAGAGGGCGACGTCAGCAGCAACCAATGCGTCCTGGTCATCCGTCAGTTCGCTGTTCAGAAACGCGACTCCCACACTGGCCGAGGCGGACGCCACATCGCTGCCGTCAATCTGGGTGATGCCACCGATCAGTTTGACCAGGTCCTCGGCAAGGCGCATCGCGGCATCGGGCGAGACGTCGATCAGGATCGCGGCGAATTCGTCCCCGCTCAGCCGGGCAAGGCTGTCCGAGCCACGCAGGCGTCTTCGCGCCGCCTGGGCAATCGTCTGGAGCATGCGGTCACCGAACCTGTGGCCGAAGCTGTCGTTGACGTCCTTCAGATGATCGATATCCATCATCAGCAGAGCGGCGTGCTCGCCGTAGCGCTGACACCGCGCGACCTGTCGCTTGAGCTCCTCTTCAAAGCGGCGGCGGTTCCAGAGCCCGGTTAGCGGATCGTGGTCTGCCAGCTCGTAGAGACTCTTCTCGAGACGCTTGCGCTCGGAGATGTCGAGAAGCTGGGAAACGAAGTAGCTGGGACTCCCATCATCATCTCGGACCATCGAGACCGATAGCAGCACCCAGATCAGCCGATTCTGCTTGGTGAAGTAGCGCTTCTCCGTCTCGTAGCTGTCGATCTCGCCGGCGATCGTGCTGTTGAGCAGATCAAGATCCGCGTCGAGATCATCCGGGTGGGTAAGGTCCTGGAAGGTCAGCTTCCTGAGTTCATCCTCGCTGTATCCGGTCAGTATGCAAAGGGCCCGGTTGACCTTCAGCCACTCTCCGTCCAGCCCGACCATCGCCATGCCGATCGGCGCATCGTCAAACGCTGTCTCGAGGTCTCGCTGTGCCCTTCGCCTTCGACCCTCAACCTCACGAAGCTCGGTCAGATCGTTGAACCACTCGATGCGGTACTTGACGTTGCCCGCGTCGTCCTTGGCGGCGATCACCTCTGTGTGGACCGGAAACCTCGAGCCATCAAGCCGGAGGTGCTCCGATTGGTAGTCGATATACCCCTTCTCGTATACGTCCTCGGAGAGGAAGGGGATCCGCTTCGCCTCATCGGGCGTGAACACGATCTCGAGCGGTTTGCCGACGAAATCCGAAACCTCACCACCATGCATCCGGGCAAAGGAGGGGTTCACATCCTGGAGAAGCCCGCTGACGGGATCGGTGATCGCCATCCCTCGTGATGTCCGCAGGAAGCACTGCTCCCAGCGCTGCAACAGGGCCTCGTCATCCCGCCGTGCAGTGATGTCACGGGAGATGACAACCACGCCGATGACCTCATCAGTTTCGGGATCGATGATGTTTCGAAGTGAGTTCTCGGCCCATATGTAGCTGCCGTCCTTGCGCCGGAACCGAACCGTGTTCGTATGAACCTCACCGCTGTTGAGGACAACCTCATGGTGTGTTACCTGGACGGCAAGATCGTCCGGGTGCACGAACTCATAGCTGTTGCGGCCAATCAGCTCTTCGGGCTCGTAGCCGAGCATCTGACGGGCGGATGGTGAGGCGTATGTGTAGGTGCCGTCGGGCGTGTGACGCGAAAGCACGTCGCTGGCAAACTCGACGAGCATCTGAAACTCGCGTTCCCGATCGTTCACCGGCGGCTGATCCTGCCCTCCGTGTGATTGCACTGTCGTCGAGCGCTCGGCAATACGACCGACACCATTCTCGGATGTCGGGTATTCAGATCTGGCATTGACATCGGCATTATCGATTATCGGATCCACGCTACTCGTGTTTCGGCGCCTGAAGCAGAATTGTTTACCGCTGCGGTCTGATTCTCTGCGGCTGGGGCTTGGGTTGCATCAGCAATCGTCCACTCGAGCGGCTACAAATGGGTGGTGCGCAAATGGTCGGTGGTAATTGCCCTCTCGACAGCCTCATTCGTGATGCTGCTCGACGGGACGGTCATGAACGTCTCGATCGACGAAGTCGTTCAGGACCTCGATACCACCGTCAACCAGATGCAGTTGGCGATCACCCTCTACACCCTGGTGATGGCCTCGATGATGATGTTCGGCGGTCGGCTCGGGGACATCATCGGTCGCAGGCTGGCGTTTCGGATCGGTGTAGTGCTCTTCGCGGCCGGGGCGGGAATCACGGCGATCGCCCCGAACATCGGTGTGTTGATCCTGGGATGGTCGATCCTCGAGGGCCTCGGTTCGGCGCTGATGCTGCCGGCCATCGCGGCCCTGATCGCAGGTAACTACGAAGGCCGGGACCGGGCAACGTGTTTCGGGATCCTCGGAGGCGTGGCGGCGGCAGGCGCATCCGCGGGACCGATCATCGGTGGGTTCGTGGCGACCGAGTGGAGCTGGCGTGTTGTTTTCGCCTCGGAAGTGGTGATCATGATCGGCCTCCTGCTCGCCTCGGGAGTCATCCGGGACACCAAGCGCCTGATACCGCGACCGCACCTGGACGGCGTCGGTGCCGCACTCTCGGCCAGCGGCCTGGCCATCGCCGTGCTCGGGATCGTGGAGAGCGACCAGTGGGGATGGATCACGCCAAAGGGCGCGCTTACGATCGGGGGCACGAAGATAACGCCCTTTGGATTCTCGATCGTCCCATTTCTGATCATGGCCGGCCTCGGGTTGATTTGGGCCTTCATCGAGTGGGAGCAAAGGCGGACGCGCATGGGGCTGACCCCGCTGGTTGACCTCGGTCTGCTCGCGATCAAGCGTCTCAGGGCAGGGCTGATGACCTACATGTCCGTACAGCTGACCCTGGTCGGAACCTTCTTCGCGCTGCCGCTATACCTGCAGATCGTGCTCGGCAAGGACCCGATCGAGACCGGCGTCCGGGTCCTGCCCCTTTCGATCGGTGTCCTCGTCATATCGTTGGCGGCGGCACCTCTCTCGGCTCGATTCGCCCCCCGGCGCATCGTCCAGTTCGGGATGGGAGTTGTCCTGGTCGGGACCTTTGCGCTCCTCGGCTCCATCAAGCCGGCGCTTGCGGGCTGGGAGTTCGGGATCTCGATGGCGATGATGGGAATGGGCCTCGGATTCGTCTACTCGCAGCTCGGCAACATCAACATGTCATCAGTCGGCCCCGAACAGACGAGCCAGGTCGGCGGCCTGCAGGGAACTGCGCAGAATCTTGGCGGGGCACTCGGTACGGCGCTGATCGGGTCGGTGCTCCTGACCGGCCTCGGGGCGGCCTTCGACAAGCAGGTGCAATCGAACCCCGACGTGCCCGCCCAGGTGAGGCAGGAGGTCACAAAGGCGACGGCAAAGGGCCTTCCCTTCGTGCCCGCCGGCGAGGTGACCACGATCGCCGAGAAACAGGGACTTCCGAAGGCGGAGTCGCAGCAGCTTTCGAACACCTATGACGAGGCACAGATCACCGCCTTGAAGACTGCGATCGGTGCGGTTGCGGTGCTGATCATGCTTTCCTTCTGGTTCACCCGACACCTGCCCATGGAGCGGTTGGTAAAGAGCGCAGGCCGGGCACCGCCGGCCGAAGAGTAGGCCGGACGCCGGGGAGCTGCGCGACAGGTTTGGGTGGCTTGTCGTCCGCGGGCATCTCTACCTTGAGAAAAGTGATGAGCCAGGACCCAGTGGGAAAGCTCGGCGGGCACGGCGATCGCCTCTTCGTGAGGGATCTGACCGCTGGGCAGAGGGTGGATGGGGTGTTCGCGGTCCGCGAGCGGGAGCTGCGCAGAAAGAGGGACGGGGAGGCCTGGCTGAAGCTGAAGCTGTGTGACAACAGTGGCATGGTCGAGGCGATCTCCTGGAACGACGCCGAGGCCCGTTATGAGATCGCAAGACCGGGCGCCGCGGTGATGATCTCCGGGCTCCACGAGGTCAATGACCGCTTTGGAGCAACGATCAAGCTGAATGATCTGAGCGCAGCCAAAGAGGGTGAGTTCGACCCCGATGATCTGATTCCGGGGCCCGATGTCAGTTTCGGGCGAATGGAGGGGGACCTTCGTGAGCTGCTTGCGACGATCCAGGACCTCCAGATCGCCGGTCTGCTTGATCGATTCTTCGGCGTCGAGTCTCCGATCTGGCAGCGGTTTCGCGAGGCACCGGCGGCGAAGTACTACCACCAGGCATATCGCCATGGTTTGCTCGAGCACTCCGTCTCGGTGGCCCAGGCGGTCAGCGCCGCATCGGCGTTCTTCCCGGGCATCGACCGAGAGGTCGCCGTGGCCGGCGCGCTGCTCCATGACATCGGGAAGACAGAGGCCTACAACGATGAGCCGATGGCGATCGATTTCACAAACGCGGGGCGCCTTGCCGGCGAGATTTCGCTCGGCTACTACCTGGTTCGCCGCCAGATCGAGGAGTTCCCGTCATTCGATCCCCACCTGGCAGAGGGGATCCTTCACATCATTCTCAGCCATCACGGCTCACTCGAGCATGGGTCGCCGGTTGTTCCGAGCACTCGCGAGGCGGTCCTTGTCCACATGATGGACAACCTCGGCGGCCGGCTTGGCAGCTTTGACCGGCTCGAGCGCGACCTTGTCGACGGAGAGGTCTGGTCGAAGTTCGACCGGGCACTCGACGGCTCGGCCTACTTCAGCCGCCGCCCCGTTGAAGATGATCCCGAGGCCCGGGTGGCCGCGCAGGGCTGAGCCAGGCCGGGCGCCCCTCGGGGTGTTGTGGGTCGCCGCCGATTCCCGGCTACGGCGTGAAGCGGTTGACGCATCGCTGGATCTGGGCCTGATTGGTCCCGGCCTTCGACACGCAGTTGATCATCTTGTCGACGTCGGGTCCGGTCTTCGTGCCCTTGCTCGCCACGCGGATCTGCTTCTGGATCTTCTTGGCGTCGGACTGGTTGAAAGCCTGGTTGACCGAGTCGAATGCCTTTTGGATCGAATCGTTGGTGCCGCCGGTGATCTTCTCGGTGGTGTTGAGGATCGGCTTGATCGCAAAGAAGTAGACCAAGGCCATCGTCGCGGCGACGACCGCGATGCGGATGATCCCTCCCAGAAGATTCCCGAAGACGTTCAACAGCATCGTCGGAGGACTCTACCTGCGATGGGGGATGCCCAGCAAATGATTCGCGGGCCCCGGTGGAGCAGCTAGATCAGCGGGATGCTGAGCCCAAAGACCGCCACGAGAATCGGCAGCGCGAATGCAGTACCGATTGTGGCGCCGAGCACGTATGCGATCAGTGCGGGACGGCCTTCGAGGCGTTCGAGTGAGCCGAGATGAAAATTCAGGTCCATTGCAAACCTCCTTCTGTCTGCCGACGGGGTTAGCTGACGGGCTCGCGCTGAAGAAGCTGCGCTACGGACACCTGTTCCGATTCGCCCCCGGGAACTCACTTTGCGAACTCCCACCGGGTCCCCCGCTCCGCCGGTACTTGCACCGGGGATTGGGCATTCGTTTGTTGGGACAGGATCAAACACTAGAAGGTTGGCTCCCTGCCTTCGCGCCAATTGGCCGGATTCCTTCCCGCCCCTCGCAAATTGCAGCTATTCGGGTGATGGGGTGGGTTCCCGACACGGCTTCGCTGACTATCCTGCGATCAGTGGCCAAAGACACCGAGAAGCTGATTCGCCAGCTCTCTCTGATCTCGTTCCTGATGGCTCAGGGGCGGCCGGTTTCCGCACTTGAGATCAAGCGCGAGGTCGAGGGATACAGCGATATGAATGACGACGCGTTTGCGCGCCGTTTCTATGCCGATCGCGCAGAGCTCGAAAGTCTCGGTATCGAGCTCCAGGTCGAAAAGCCTGGCGAGGGGTTTTTCGAGGCTGAGCTGTACTCACTGCCGCCCGGTAACTTCTACCTTCCGGCGATCAAGTTCGAGGACGATGAGCTTGGTGCCCTGAGGACGGCGTTATCTCTGCTAACCGATGCCGGTTTCGCCTACGCGGAACCACTCCGACTCGCGCTCCAGCAGGTCGCCTGGGGACACCCGAATCCGGTCAGCGAAGGTGAGGGTGCTCCCGTGGAGGTCGCGGCGACTGCCTCGGCCGGCGGCCGCGAGCACTCGCAGCGCCTCTCGAAGATCGAGACCGCACTCTCCCGCCGCAAGACGATCGAGTTCACCTATTACCCGATGGAACGCGATGACACGTCGAAGCGAAAGGTGGAC
>JBBQZL010000105.1:0-9399 GCA_038207745.1 Solirubrobacterales bacterium | reverse complement strand
ATCCCATAGACCAGGTACTGAACCGAGACCTGGATGTCGGCAGTGGTGTTGTCGGGGAAATCCACGTCGCAGACCGGGTTGCCAACTGCGTCAAAAGCGCCCTTGCCAATCGAGTACGCCTGCTCGCCGCTGGCTCCTGTGCCGGTGACCAGCATGATCGGCTGCCTGGTCGAGCCCGCGACGTCGCCGTGGCAGTGAAATGCCGCGGCGAGCCTGGCCGGGGAGACCCTCAGAGCCGGGCCCCTGGCCGCTGCCGGCGATGCACCGACCAGAGCGGCCAGCGCAATCGCCAGTGTGACAAATCGAACCCGGTGCACTAGTGACCGTTGAACGAGATGACCTGCTGGATTCCGGTCGGGCGGTTGGTGTAGCGCATCGTTGTCGGCAGGATCCCGGGAGCAAATGTAATTCGCTCCGCCGTCGCGCTCGACCGCCACAGGGTCGGGTCGGATGTTCCCTGCGAGATCGTCAGCGCAGCGCCGGAATCCGCGATCGCCTGCCAGATCGCCTGCTGACACGCGGTCTTGACACCGAGGCCGCAGAACTTGTTCTTGAGCGGCTGCGTCACCCTGTCGCCGAGCAGGCTGTGGATGTCCCGGTCGAAGTACTGGTACCAACCGCTGTACTGGCCTGACGGCGGTTTGTCGAAGCGCGAGAACAGGGTGTTCAGTTCGTTCAGCTGCGTCCCGACCAGCGGCGCCATGAACGCGTCGGCGATGTTGGTCCAGGAACCGTCCATGACCGCCGCGCCGGGATCGTCGATCTTCCCGTCGAGATCCATGTCGAGGCGGTTGCCCCCGTGGCCGCGCCAGGCGATCATCAGGTCGAGCATCTGCTGGGCCTGGGCGTTCGGTGCCGTGGTACCGGCCAGAAGGCGCTTGAGCAGCGGCACCGTTCTGATCGCCCGGACATCCTGGGTCGCGGCGGCGTTCATCGCCGAGGTGACCGCGGAGATGTTCCACTTGCCCTTCTTGTTCTTCTGCTGGCGGAGCTCGTGGTTGAGCAGGTCGACACGGGCAGCGGATCCGTTACGGCCGAACTGGTCATCTGCGGCGCCAAAGCGGTGCGCGACGCTGTTGTTCCAGTTGACCATCGTCCCGCTCTTCGGATCGACTCCGTGCGGATGATCCTTGGCTTTGAGGTAGCCGCGCCACTCGTAGTTGCCGGTCCCCTTGGTGGGCAGGCTCGGATCGGTCTTCGGTGAGCGGATCGGCAGCTTGCCGCTTGTGAACTCGGCAAGGTGCTTGTTGTCGATGTAGAAGGAGTTGAACGTCTGCGGGGTCTTCGCCGCAGCCTTGAAGAAGGTCTTCGGGCTGTGGACCGCACCGTTCGAGAGGCGACGGTTGAAGAGCAGATCGACAACGTCCTTGCCGCGGCTCGAACGCTGCGAGGCGATCGCGACTTTGACTCCATTGACGGTTGCGTACCCGGTCACGGGACCGTGAACGGTCTGGAGGAAGGTGACCGGCTTGTCCGGGACACCCTTGAGAACTCCCGCGTTGAAGGTGCTCATCGAAAGGCAATCGCCCTTGTAGAGATACTTCTCGTCGCTGCCATCGCAGAGGGTCTCTGCGAACTGATCGATCACGTCGCCGCTTGCCGAGGTAAGAGTGTTGGCGAAGTTCTTGCCGCGACCGATCAGCAGGTAACCGGGGAACGGAATCGATGTCGCGCCGCGCCACTTCAGATTTGGGGCGTTCATATCTATCTCATATGTGAAGCCCGGGTACAGGTATCCGATCTGCGGCCCGCCGACCATCAGCGGCTTGCCGGTTGTCGAGCGCTTTGCGCTGATCATCAGCGTGTTGCTGGCCTGGGTTCGTGACTCGACCGGGTCGACAACTCCGCGCCTTGGAGCGACAGCCGGGGTCGGTACGTAGCTGCCTGCGTCGAGGACAACGCTGCCCGGGCTTCCGTTCTTCGGCAGCTGCTCGTACGGGAACCTGCCATCGACTGTGGTCGGGCTGCCGTTGTTGACGTGCTGGCGCAGGTCGTTGAAGACGCTCTTGCCCTTGCCGGCTCCAAGCTGGTCCTGGAGGCCACCGAGGAACTGCGATCGACGCGCCTCGTCGCCGCCACCCTCACCAAGGAACTGGTCCTTGAGCGCGTTGGTGGCAATGATGTCGGTGCGCGTCCAAGGCGCCACCGACGGATCGTTGATCGCGAAGTAGTCATTGATGCCTGAAATGTAGGTGTCGATGTCGCGCAGAACCGCCCGGCCCTCCTTGCCGTGCTTCTTGAGCACGTCCGCCTGCTTGGCGACGACCGCTTCGGTCGCGGCGCTCGGGACGAAGTTCTTGCCGGCGGTGATCAGCCCGACCGCACTCATCCCGGGAGGGTCGACCGCGGCGACCCGGGCGTTGTACCTGGCGAGGAGCATCAGGAAGTTGCGGTCCTCAGCAGCGATCCAACCCGAAGCCCAGACGCCGCCGTTGTAGGTGGTCGCCTTGACATGCGGGACGTTGAACCTGTCTCTGGTGATCGTCACCCCGGCGCGCGGAACCATCTCATTCGTAGTGGGGCCGTCGCCGCTGACCCCGAACTTCTCGGACTTGAAGTATGTGTTCAGGTCAGGGTTCTTGACCTTGTCGAACAGAGGGGTCAGGCCGTCATACATGAGCGCCTGGCTGTTCGCATTCGGGTTCAGGGGGAGTCCTCCCCACTGTCCCGAGGGAATGATGTTTCGTGCGATCCCGACGGGGTCGGCAGCAGAAGCGCTTGCCACCTGCCCAACAAGAACAAATGCCAATACGGCGACCAGACTGAACCTGCGACTCATTCCCCGCCTCCTCTGACGTTTACCGCCAATCGAGGTGGCGGACATTCCCTGTCCGGCAAACGATACACATTTCTGGCCGCCTGGCCAGACAAACGGCCCTGATGAGCCGGATCAGTTGTCGCTGAACTCCTTGTCGTGCTGGCAGAGCACGTAGATGATCAGCAGGTCCAGAAACATGATGGTCACCGACCAGAGTGGGAAATGCCGGATGAAGAGAAGGTGGGCAAATGCGTTGAGGCCGGCAAGGGCGAGTCCAAAGATCTGCCCCGAGCGGTAACGCTTCATGATCGCCCAGCCGGCGGCGATCGCAAGCAGCCCAAAGGCCAGAAGGAGAACGCCCCAGAAACCGTAGTTCGCGATCAGGACTGCGTCGCTGAAATAGGAGGCGTTTGTCAGGGCGACGACTCCGTCGGCGATGTTGAAGGCGCCGACAAGAATGAACAGGATGCCCGCGAAGGTGATCATCCCGGTCCGCTCAGTCGTGCTTGCGCTGCTCATCAATCTCTCCCCTTGTCCCTATCTGATCCGGCCGAACCCAAGCCGTGGCCGGGAACATATTCGACCGCGCGGGAGATGGCGGCCGCAGTGCGCGGAGCCCGCTCTTGATTCAGGCGCCAAACGCGGGCCTCGCTGTCCTGCCGAGAGTCCGCATGCCGGACACTAGGCAGGACGATGTCGCGGAATGAGCTGCCGCAACTCCTCGAGCATCAGCGTGGGGTTCTCAATCACGTCCCCATACGTGTAGCGGCGGAACTCGTCGCCGCGGGCGTGTGCCTCCCGCTCGCGACGACGATCAAGCTCCCAGGCATGGCGGGACTGGTGATAGCGGTAGCCGTCAAGCTCGACCGTCAGGCGCTGCTCGGGCCAACGGCAGTCCACCCATCGCCCTCCGGCGGGACGGTTGGTCACCGGAAGCACAAGTCCGTTGTCGCGGACCAGCGCGAGGAATCTGGCCTCGAGCTTGCTCATCGTGACGTGGACATCGCCACGAAGGACTCGCCGGAGCTTCGCTGAACCGGGGCAGTTCGGCCGACGCTCGAGCACCTCCTCGACCGCGGTGGGCGTGGTGCGGTGGATGATGCCCGCCTCGTGACAGGCACGCGCGAGATCATCGGCGCCGAGCACCTCAGCAAGGTCGACAAGGGTTCGTGCAGGCGTGGTGATCGGAACGCCGTGCCAGGTCATCGTGTCGCGAGAATCGAGGTTGCGCGAGCGCCGGTTCGTGATCCCCTCAACCCGCCTCTTGATCCTCGCCGTCGCTTCGGGCGCCGGCGGCGGTCGTTTCACGATACGGAGGAGATGGGCAGCGGCACGTCCACTCAGGACAGCGCCGTCGCCGCAGGCCAACACCGCGGCAAGGTAGCGGGCCTCGAAGCTCAGTCCGCGATGACCAACGCTGTAGACCCCCCGGTACTCGGGGAGCAGGGAACCCTTGCGGAGGCGGCGATCCACCCCGGACGTCGACATTCCGGCACTCAAGAGCTGCGCCCGCGTGACGATTCCATGCTGAGCGGCCACGATGCGCGCGAGTTCCTGCTCTACCGTCCCGCTTTGCCGTCGCATACCGACGCTTAGGTGGGACGGTCACCTGATTCGCCCCGGCAGGACCCCCGAACTCCGATGCGCCGCGCGGGCTCGTGCGCAACGGAGAGGGAGGGATTCGAACCCTCGAGAGAGCTTGCGCCCCCTACTCGCTTAGCAGGCGAGTGCCTTCAGCCACTCGGCCACCTCTCCGGGACGGAGCATTGTAGGAGAGGATGCGCCCGCGGCGGACTGTAGGCTCGCGACGTGAGCCCGCCTGCCCAATCGTATGAGCGCCTTGAACGCATCTTTGACGAGATCGAGGCGCCGTTCGCCTTTGTCGATCTCGATGCGATGTGGGCCAACTCCGAGGAGATGGTCCGGCGTGCCGGTGACAAGTCGATCCGGCTGGCGACCAAGTCGGTGCGCTGTCGAAGGCTGATGGAAGAGGTGACCAATCCCGCAGCGCAACCGGCCGGACAGCCCGGCTTCAAGGGCCTGCTCACCTTCACTCTCGCCGAGACTCTTCATCTCGCCGAGCAGGGCTGGGAGAACCTGCTTCTCGGCTATCCGACCTCCGACACACAGGATCTCGGTGAGCTGGCGATGCGCGGCGCGGCCAATCCGGACATCGCCCCGACGCTGATGGTCGACTCGGTCGGCCACCTTGACCTGATCGAGTCCGTTCTCGGCAAAGGGGTCGGGCCGATCCGTCTCTGCATCGATGTCGACGCCAGCCTCTGGTTGCTCGGCGGCCGATTCAGCTTCGGCGTCAAGCGCTCCCCTCTGCACACGCCCGAGAGCGTCGTCGCGCTCGCCAGGGAGATCGAGAGGCGACCGAAGTTCCACCTCGTCGGGCTGATGGCCTATGAGGCCCAGGTCGCCGGCGTCGGTGATCGTCCTCCGGGAAGACGATTTCGTGGCGCCGCGATCCGCTGGCTGAAGAAGAGGTCGGTTGCGGAGATCGCCGAGCGTCGCGCCGTCATGGTCGCTGCCGTCAGCGAGTTTGCCGAACTCGAGTTCGTCAACGGTGGTGGCACCGGCAGCATCAGCCAGACCGCCGCCGAGGATTCCGTCACTGAGATCGGCGCCGGGTCCGGGTTGTTTGCTCCGACCCAGTTCGACCACTACGAGGGTCTCGGGCTTCAGCCCGCCGCGGGCTTTGCGATTCCGGTTGTCCGCCGGCCGGCGCACGGAGTCGCGACCGCGCTTGGTGGCGGTTACATCGCCTCCGGCGGTGGCGACGGAACTCCCTCCCCATGGCTTCCGGAGGGCCTCGAACTTGATGCCGAAGAGGGCGCCGGCGAGGTCCAGACGCCCCTGCTCGGCAAAGCCGCGGACAAGCTCGAGCTCGGTGACCGGGTCTACATGAGACACGTCAAGGCGGGCGAGCTCTGCGAGCGCTTCAACACCCTTCTGCTGGTCCAGGGCGATGAGATCGTCGACGAGGTTCCGACCTATCGCGGCGAGGGCTGGGCCTTCCTCTAGGTCAGTTGGCGGGGCGGAGGCCCGGGGCGACGGGCACCCGATGGCCGGGCGGTACGGGCGCACTACGGCCCGAGGACCCGCTCTGCGTACTCGTTCGTGAAGACGCGGCCCGGATCGAGCTGATCGCGAACGGTCTGAAAGTCGTCCCAGCGCGGGTAGCGGCCGGCAAGCGTCGCGGCGGTCTGGAGATGGCGCTTTCCCCAGTGCGGTCTGCCACCGAAGCCCTCCATGATCTCGGTGACCACCTCGAAGTAGCGACGCCAGGGCATTCCCCGGTATTGATGTACCGCGACGTAGACGGTGGGTCGCTCATGGGCCGGGCTGAGGAAGGCGTCATCGGGCGCGACGACCCGACACTCGATCGGCATCGCGACCTCGATGCGCTCGCGCCTGATCAACTCGAGCACCCGGCTGACCGCCTCGGGCCCGTGCTCTCTCGGCAGCGCGTATTCCATCTCCGTGAAGCGGATCGACCGCTGGTTGGCGAAAATCCGGTCGCTGCGATCGAGTTGATCGCCCTGCGACATCACCCGCGCCGCCAACCCGGTGAAGCGGGGCGCCGACTTTGGCCACCTGCGAACCGTACGCAGCATCAGATCGCCGCCGCCGTTCTCGAGCACGGTGTCGCCGAGGAAGCGGCGCGCTGCGCTGCGCGGCCTGGGCGCGACATCGGTCCGGTTGCGCCTGATCGTCAGCGCATCGTCGGTACATGGAAAGACGAAGAACTCGAAGTGATCGTTTGACTCCGCCAGCTCCTCGAATGAGGACAGGACCTGATCGATCGGCTGCGGCTGATCGATCCGGTGGAGGTTGAATGCCGGGACGCACTGCAAGGTGACGGTTGCAATCGCGCCCAGCGCGCCCACCCCCACCCGCGCTGCCCGCAGCAGGTCCGGATCCGAGTCCGAGGTCAACTCCCGCAGGCTGCCATCGGCGAGGACCAACTCCATCGCCACAACCTGGGCCGAGATGTTACGAAGCCCGGCGCCGGTGCCGTGCGTTGCGGTTGAGATCGCACCGGCGATCGTCTGGGTATTGATGTCACCGAGGTTCTCCATCGCCAGGCCGAAGCCGTCGAGCCGCTCGCTGAGGCCGGCCAGCGTTATGCCGGCCTCGACCTTGGCCAGGCCCGATGTCGCGTCTGCCTCGAGAATCCTGTCGAGGGCCTCGATCCGCATCATCACCGAGTCGGTCATCGCCGCCTCCGTGAACGAGTGTCCCGATCCCGCAACGCTGATCTTTCGACCGGCGTCCGCTGCGACTGCGACTTCAGCCTCCAGCGCATCAAGGTTCCGCGGCCGGACGATCTTCTGCGGATGGCAGGTCTGGTCACCGGCCCAATTACTCCACCCGGGCCGACCTCCGCTTGCACCTCGCCCAGAGCTCATCGCTCAAGCCTGGCCAGCGGAACCTGGCTCCGGGACAGCGGCCTGTCCGGAGACCATCTGGCGATACACAACCACCCCGGCGCCGACCAAAATCAGCGAGACCGCAATGCAAGGGGCCGCAACTCCGGCTGCATCGGCCAGGGCCCCACCGCCAACCGCCCCCGTCGCCTGACCGGCTGACCATGCGACGCTCGAGACGCCGGTCGCGAGACCCTGATGGAGACCGGTCGCCTCGGCGGCATCGGCGAGCATCGTCGTCGCGGGTGCGAAGCAGAGCCCAGCACCAAGAGCACTGAAGACCAGCGC
Source organism: Solirubrobacterales bacterium (assembly GCA_038207745.1). Classification (GTDB taxonomy): domain Bacteria; phylum Actinomycetota; class Thermoleophilia; order Solirubrobacterales; family 70-9; genus JBBQZL01. The sequence continues at coordinate 1,917 of JBBQZL010000105.1, read as the reverse complement.
GCCGAGCACCACCGGGATCACCGAAACCGGAACCAGCAGCATCGCCACCGCACTTACAAAGACCCCGACCACGTAGGGAAGCAGCCGACCGCGTCGGTCCGAGAATTTGCCGACCATCGGAGCGAGGACGGCCTCGATTCCCGCCGCCGCGCCAAAGCCGACAGCGACCAGGCCGGGGCCACCCCCGAGGTCCGCGATCTCCAGCGGCACCAGGACCGTGATCACGCCGAACATCATCGACGGCAGCCCGACCAGGAGCGCGGCGCCGATCACCGGTCTGGCGCTCATCGCCTTGGTGATCTCGGCGAAGGTGCCCCGCTCGCGGACGGTCGAGTCCGGGAGCTTGAACGCCATGCCGAGCAGGACGAGGCTGAGTACGAGGACGGAGGGGAAGACCACACCTATCCCGACCGCATGCGCCAGCGCACCGATCGCAGGGCCGAAGAGGGCGCCCGCCACCGCGGCGCCGAGAAAGATCCCGATCACCTCACCGCGACGATCCTCGTCGGCGGAGGTGATCAGCCAGGTAAGGCCACCGGACCACATCAGAGCCCCGGCGACCCCCTGGGCGAAGCGGGCGACGTCGAGCCAGACGATGTCGGTGACAAGGCCAAAGGCCGCGGTCGAGCAGCCGAAGATGGTCAACCCGATCATCACCGTCTTGCGTGGACCGATCCGGGCCGCGAGGTATCCCGCCGGCAGAGCCGAGAGAAAGGTTCCCGCCGCGTAGGCGCCAACCAGGATCCCTGCCCCGGCCGTGCTGAGTCCGAGATCGTCCTTGTATCCGGCCAGCAGCGGCGTGATCGCCTCGAAGAAGGCGACATCGAGAAAGACAACCGCGGAGGCAAGGATCAGCAGGCGACGCACCCGGCCATCCTCGCATCACCTCGCCTGCAACCAACCACTCGCCCGGACGAGGCCGGAACGAGGGTCGCAAGGGTTCATCCCATCAGGGTGATGACACGCGGGCCGCGGTCCGATTCACCTGACGGTTGAGTGTCTGCGGATTGGCGCGGGCGCCAACTTCGTTTTTCCGAGGCGGAGGAGCCGACCGGATGTCTGACTTGCTATGGATCCTGCTGGGCGTGTTGTATTTCGTGCTGTTCGTCTCGCTCGGTCTTGCGACCCTGCGGAAGGGCCACTTCCTGCTGTTCTGGTTTGGAATCATCTTCCCGATGCTTTGGATCGTCGGCGCGTTTTCGACACCGACTCAGAATGCCCGGTCAACCGACGCGCAATAGGGGCGTTGGTCGAACTTGAGATACGACCGCCAGGGAGGCCGTCAGCCACGAAGGGGGCCTGTATATGAGAGGTCTAGGTCGTGCCATGTTCGTCGCAATCCTGTTGCTGATTGCCGGCACCCTCAACATCAACCATGGCATCGGTGCAGTCAGCGATGCGCGCTTTTACACCAACGACGCCGTGTACATCTTCTAGAGCCTGCACACCTGGGGCTGGATCACGGTGTTCCTTGAAATCATCCAGCTGTTCGCCGGCTTCTCGCTTCTGGGCGGCAGGGCATTCGGGCGGATCATCGGCATCATCGCCGCGTCGATCGGGGCAATCGGAACGCTTCTCGCGATCGGCGGACCCATTCCGTGGTGGTCGCTGGGCATCTTCGCGATCTGCCTGGTCTGCATTCACGGACTCGTCGTCTTCGGCGAGGAAGAAGCGGTTTAGCAGCAGCTCGGCAACTGTGGGAGTCTGGTCTGGCTAACGACCAGGCTCCCGCAGCGCCACCCCCACCATGGGACAGATCTTCTTTCTTTCACTTCTCGCCGGCGCGAATGCCACCCTCCTGGCTGCTGTGACGGTGATGCTGTTTCTGCCCAACCCCAAGCGACTGCTGCTCGGCTACCTGCTCGGCGCGCTGCTTACCAGCCTCACGATCGGTTTCGTGATTGTCTTCGCGGTGGA
>JBBQZL010000104.1:0-9402 GCA_038207745.1 Solirubrobacterales bacterium | reverse complement strand
AGCTCAAGCCCGCGGCGATGACACCGCGGCGGGCGTTTCGCGAAGCCCACTTGCCGCGGGCCAAGAACAGGACGGCCAGCAGCGCCAAGAAGAAGTACTGGGCGTACAGTGCGAAGAATTGGAGTATGTCCTCGAGCCGATCGAAGTGATCCGCGAGTCCGTTGATGGCCTTGAAGAGATTGAAATCCACGACCCAATATTCTCAGACCTGAACCGCGGACGGGCCAGAAGGTTCGAACGTGGCCCGAGTCTTCAGATAACGAGGCAAGAAGAAACCCCCGCATGGTTGCAGGGGATTCTTCGACCTTTCTGACTTGGTGGAGCCAGCAGGATTCGATCCGGCGACTATGATCGACGCGTGACCGGCGTCTACCCCGCCCACAGGGAAGCAGACGTGGCGCTTCGGGATGGCTCCACCGTTCACGTCAGGCCGGTGCGGGCCGGCGACGAACCGGATCTGGCTGAATTCTTTGGAGCCCTGAGCCCGGAATCACGGGGCTTCCGGTTCTTCTCGGCCGGCGCGAGCGTCGAGGACGCCGCGCGACTCACCGTCGATGTCGACTACGAGTCCCGCTACGGGTTGGTCGTCACCCGTGGCGATGAGGATCACCTTGTCGGCCAGGGCGCCTACATGTCGAGCGGTCCGGGCCGGGCAGAGATCGCCTTCGCGATCTCCTCGGAGCTGAAGGGAAGGGGAGTGGGGACGATCCTGCTCGCCCATCTGGCAGAGGTCGCGGCCGAGCACGGCATCACCGTCTTCGAGGCGGAGGTGAGACCGGGGAACCGCCGCATGGTCGACGTGTTTCACGAGAGTGGATTCCCGGTTGAGATGTCCTCGGTTCCCGGGGCGATCCATGTCGAGCTTCCGACCTCGTTCTCCCCTGAGGCGGTGGAGTCCTTCGAACAGCGTGATCGGCTTGCAGCCGCAGCCGCAGTCCGCCGCTTCCTGGAGCCACACGCGGTCGCGGTCGTCGGTGCCTCACGGCGGCGAGGCACCGTCGGTGGCGAGATCTTCCACAACATGCTCGAGGCCGGCTTCGGAGGTGTCGTCCACCCGGTCAACCCGACGGCGGAAGTTGTCCAATCCGTGCGCGCCTATCCCAGCATCGGAGACATTCCCGGCGAGGTCGACCTGGCGGTGATCGCCGTCCCTGCCGCGGCGGTTGCCGACGCCGCCCGGGACTGTGCCGAGAAGGGGGTTCCGGCGATGGTGGTCATCTCGGCGGGATTTGCCGAAGTCGGCAAGGAGGGCTCCGAGCGCCAGCACCACCTGGTCGAGATCTGCCGGGAGGCGGGGATCCGGCTTATCGGCCCCAACTGCCTGGGGATTCTCAACACCGCTCCCGATTCGAGGCTCAACGCGACCTTCGCGCCATCGATGCCGCCACCGGGCAACGTCGGGTTTGTCACCCAGAGCGGTGCCCTCGGCCTGGCGCTGATCGATCTCGCCGAGGACCGCAGCCTCGGCGTTTCCTCATTTGCCTCGATCGGCAATCGCGCCGACGTTACGGCCAACGACATGCTCGAGTACTGGGAGGATGACGAGCGCACCCGCGTCGCGCTGCTCTACATCGAGTCGTACAGCAATCCGCGCCGTTTCTCCAAGGTGGCGCGGCGGATGGGTCGGGAGAAGCCGATCGTGGTTGTGAAGAGCGGCCGATCGACCGCCGGTGCCAGAGCGACCAGCTCCCACACCGGTGCACTGATCTCGGCCTCCGACGTCACGGTTGATGCGCTCTTCGACCAGGTGGGGGTGATCCGCACCGACAGCCTCGCCGAGCTGCTTGATGTGGCGTCCCTGCTTGCAAACCAGCCGCTGCCCGCGGGACGAAGGGTGGGGATCGTCACCAACGCGGGTGGGCCCGGGATCATGTGCGCCGACGCCTGCGAGGCGGTCGGCCTCGATGTCCCGACGTTGCCCGACGATGTCCGGGCCGCCCTGGCGGAGGTGCTTGCACCAGTGGCTTCGCTCACCAACCCGGTCGACATGATTGCAACCGCGACCGGCGAGCAGTACCGGAGGACGATCACCAGACTCGCCGCCTGGGAGGGCGTCGATGCCCTGATAGTGATCTTCATCCGACCGCTGCTGACCCGCGCGGAGGACGTCGCCGAAGCGGTGCAGGCCGCCTGCGCCGAGCTGAGGCGGGAGATCCCCGTGCAGGCCGTATTCATGTCGGCTCACGATCACGCGACGATGGCCGCAGCCGGTGGCGTGCCCGCGCTGCTCTATCCCGAGGACGCTGTCCGGGCGCTCGGCCGTGTGATGCGCCATGTCGAGTGGCGGGCGCAGCCGCATGAGGAGCCGGCTGTGTTCACCGGCAACGATGCCGATTCCGATCGCGCTGCAGCCGTGATCGCCAAGGCCCTCGCCCGCGGCGGAGGATGGCTCGGCCTCGACGAGATCGTCGAGTTGCTGGGCTGCCACGGCGTCGCGATGCCCGAGTGGCGATCGGTCACCGACCCGGTCGCCGCCGGTCACGCCGCTGAGGAGCTTGGCGGGCGGGTTGCGCTCAAGGCCGCCGGTCCGGCGATCGTCCACAAGACCGATCTCCACGCGGTCCGGGTGGGGCTCGAGGGCGCGGCCGAGGTCTCATGGGCTGCGGTCCAGATGGACGAGTCGCTGAGCAGCGCCGGGGTCGAGCGTCAGAGCTTCATCGTCCAGAGCATGGTCGAGACGGGTACGGAGCTACTGGTCGGCGTGGTCACCGATCCGGTGTTCGGCCCGGTGCTTGCCTGTGGCGCGGGCGGGACGCAGGCTGAACTCCTCAAGGACGTCACGGTCAGGATCTGCCCACTGACCGCCCACGAGGCCGACGAGATGATCCGCTCACTTGCGATCTATCCCCTGCTGACCGGCTTCCGTGGTGCGCCCGAGGCTGATCTCGAATCGCTGCGGGGACTCTTGCTTCAAATCGGAGCGATGGTTGACGCTCACCACGAGATCGTCGAACTCGACCTCAACCCGGTGATGGCGGGGCCCGCGGGAGCAATGGCCGTCGATGCGAGGATCAGGGTCGAGGACGCGCCGCTGCCGCGGCCATGGCCGAGCACCTGGAAGATCGACGACGCCTGAGACAGGCCCTGGGGTTGGTCTTGTCCTCGGCCGGTTGGGATGGGTAACACGGTGTTAGGCTGCCGTCCATGAAGGGGCCAAAGGGAGTTGCATCAGTGTTGGCGGCGCTGGCGATGGCGCTGTTCGCCGTCGGTTGCTTCGGGGGAGATTCGAACAGCCAGGAGGAGCTCGACCGGGCCCGGCAGGAGGGCGTCCAGCAGGCCAAGCAAAAGGCAGAGGTCGAACAGCTCCAGAACAAGGTCAAGCAGCTTTCCAAACAGAGCCGGCAGAATCAGAACAATTCGACTACGCAATCGGGCACCGGCGGCAGCGCGGGCGGCACGACGACGCAGTCCACCGGTGGGACCAGGTCCTGTGCTGACGGCGTCAGTGCCGGCCCGAACACATCCTGCGAGTTCGCCTTCAACGTCTTCAACGAATACAACCGATCCGGAGGCAGCAGCACGATCTCGGTCTACAGCCCGGTCACCGGGCGGACCTACACGATGTACTGCTCCGGCTCCGGTCCTACGATCTGCGCCGGCGGCAACAACGCCTCTGTCTACTTTCCATAGGCGGACGAAGCCGCGACCGGGTTCCGTGTCTTGAGAATCCGCCTCGGTTCGTTCGTCGTGATCGGGCTCGTGTCCGGGCTCTCATTCATGGCTGGCTGCGGTGACTCCGGCCCGAAGCCGAGGCCGGTTACCGCCCCGGATCGATCCGGGCAGATCTCAAAGCTCGAGAAGCAGGTTCGCGAACTCCGCAAGCAGAAGCAGCGCGATCGCCTGGCACGCAAGCGGGCAAGCGCAGCCGCAGCCGTGACGGCCGGGAGCAGCGGCAGCTCGGAAATTGACGCGATGCTCCGTGGCCTGCCGGGCGAGGCGGGCCTTGTAGTGGGACCTCCGGGCGGAAGTGGTTCGCAACTGAGTGGCGGCGACCTCACATCCGGTGCGGCCTGGTCCACGATCAAGGTGCCGATCGCCGAGCGGGTGCTGGCCGACTTCGGTGGGCCGCAGGGCATCTCGTCCGCCCAGTCGGATCAGATCTCCGCGGCGATCACGCTCTCGGACAATGACGCGGCGGCGGCGCTGTTCAGCGATCTCGAGGCAAAGCACGGCGGCCTTCAGGGCGCCTCGACCGCGGTGGGCGAGATGCTTCGAGAGGCCGGTGACGACCAGACCACGATCTCGACACAGGGCCGCGACGCCTTCTCGACCTATGGTCAGACCGAGTGGTCACTGGCCGAGCAGAACCGCTACATGGCGGCGCTGGCCGGGGGCTGCATAAGCGATGTGGCATCCCGGGACTACCTGCTCGGGCAGATGGGCTCAGTCGGCGGAAGCGACACATTCGGTCTCGGCGCCGCCGGGTTTCCGGCCAGGTGGAAGGGCGGCTGGGGGCCGGGCACCGACGGCAAATACCTCGTCCGCCAGATCGGGGTGATGGATGTCGACGGCAGGGAGATGGTGGTCAGCCTGGCCGCGATCCCCGACGACGGAAGCTTCGAGTCCGGCCGGCAGATGGCAAGCCAGATCGCCCATTGGGCCGCCACCAAGCTCGGAGGCGAGATCGGCCCGCCGTCAAGCTGCTAGATCGTGGAGAAGTGGTGTCAATGGGCCGACCGTCGAGTTCGGCCTGGCAATCTATTCACATGAGTGCGAGAACACCACGAGGCTGAGCACGCGCTTCGAACCGGCATGGGCGATCACGTTTGGACTCCCCACCGCCGAGCAGCCGCTGCTGTGCGAGCCGAACACGTAGTCGCTGACTCCGCAGCGCCTCGCGGTGCAGAGCCGGCTCGATCTTCGTCGCGCCGCCCCTTTGCTGCTCTCCGGCCCGATACCGCCGGCTGTGTGCCAACGATGATCACTCAGAGTGGCCTGAATGAAGGTACCGTCTGCGCAGGGAGACGGATGGCCGCCTCCAAAGGCCGCTATTTGTGCAGCAATACCCAGGTTGCCCCACCTCAGTATGCATGCGTACCGAGAGGTGCGCCGAATCCTATCTGTGAACTGTGGGTCGGGACGAAGAAATCATCGCGAAGTCGTTCGGGTTGTTGACGGCCGGGACGGCCGAGCCGAGACCGCTTGAAGTGCTGCCCTGCCAGGGAAAAGCACTCGCAGCGCTCGAGACGAGGATGAAGACCAGGGTGCAGGCGATCAAGATGGTCAGCGGAACGGTTCTTCGACTATCCACGCGCCCAGCTATACCGGAGTCTCGAAAGGCCCATCTCAGCGTCTGGCGCGAATCACCTCCCTGACCTGTCGGTCATCTCGCCGACGGTGGCTGTAGTTGCCAACATCCGACGAGGTCAGAGCGGTGGGGTCGCCGCGACTATGGCGTCGGCGATTGCCTGGGGGGTGGGTGGGCAGCCCGGGATCCGGATGTCGACGGGCAGGATCATGTCGAGGGGGCCGGCGATCTCGGATACGGAGGCCAGAACTCCGCAGCCGAGCGCGCAGTCGCCCAGAGCAGCCACCAGGCGCGGCTCCGGCATTGCGTCGTAGGCGGCCCGGAGGGGCCCGGCCATCCGGGTGGTCACCGGGCCTGTGACGAGCAGGACGTCGGCGTGGCGGGGCGAGGCGACGATGTCGAGGCCGAACCGCTGCAGGTCGTACTGGGGCGCCGCCGTTGCATTCAACTCGTGTTCGCATGCGTTGCAGGAGCCGGCGTCGAGATGCCGGATCGCCAGCGATCGGGCAGCGCCTCGCTTCGGCAGGCCGGCCTGGTGGCGGACACGCTGCAGATGCCGGAGCAGGACGAACACGGTCAGCGATCCACGCAGGCGTAGCAGAGCTCGAAGCTCTTGTTGATCAGGGGAAAGTCAGGCAGGAGATTGCCTGTCGTTGCGTGGACGAGCGCGGGCCAATTGGCGTATGAGCCGGTCCGCAGATGCATCCGCTGAACCCGATTTGAATCCGCTTTCACCACGCAGACGGACTCACCTCGTGGACTCTCGACCCGGGCCACGCCCAGCGGCGATGCGGCGCCAGAGCGACTCGACGCAGCGGGCAGCACGGGCTGGGCAAGCAGTTCATCCAGGATCGAGAAGGTCACTTCAAGTTCAAGTGCCCGCATCTCCAGGCGAGCGGCTACGTCGCCTTTCGCGGCAGGCTGGACAACTGCGGTGAATGAATCGCCGTACCAGAGCCCCGGGCTCTCGGATCGGGCGTCCAGGCTCACCCCGGAGGCGCGCGCCGTGGGCCCGACGGCGCCGAGTTCGACGGCCATCTCGTGATCAAGGACCCCTACTCCGTCAAGCCGGGCCTGTACTGAGCCGGCGAACTGGATCTCTCGCCATGCCCCGGCCGCATCCTGCTGCAACTCCCGGAGCTGCGCGCGGATCTGATCTGCGGTCGACCTCGGGACCTCGATCCTGTTCGCTCCGACCTGGATCGAGCCGAACATGAATCGGTGGCCGGTCAGCACTTCGTTGAGCCGCATCGCCCGTTCCTTGAGTGCGGCGAATGCCATCGTCCCCGGCGCGAACCCGACCCCCGCGCAGATCGTCCCGATGTCATTGAGGTGGTTGTAGAGCCGCTCGAGCTCGAGCAGGAGTGTCCGGGCACGCCGGGTTGCTGCGGGTGAGGTCATGCCCTGGGCGGTCTCGCATGCCAATGCGTAGGCGACGGAGTTCGCAACAGCGCAGGCGCCGCAGGCCCGCTGCGCATACGCAAGACCACCGTTGATCTCCTGCCCCTCTGCGGCCCGCTCGAGGCCGCGGTGCTTGTAGAAGAGACGCAGGTCGAGGAGGAGGATTCGCTCACCCACGACATGGAAGCGGAAGTGACCTGACTCGATGACTCCTGCGTGAACAGGCCCGACCGCGACCTGATTGACGCCCTCGCCCTCGACCGGATGTGTCCAGCCCGACGTCTCGCGTGGATGGGCGACAAGGGGTCGAAGCGGCTCGTGACCGCGAAGTTCAAGGCCGCAGAGATCGTGTGCCTCTCGCTCGTCCCACTCCGCCGACGGGATCAGGTCAACGATCGTCGGCAATCCGTCGTCCGAGGCGAGGGTCGTGATCACCGTGGTGCCCGATTGACGCGTAAACATCGCGCTCCAGCTTCGTCCCGCTCCGGATTCGTCGGCGAACGCCCCACAGAATCGACCTCCATTGTCGAGCGCATCTCGACACGCCTCCCTCCAGCGTGCGGGTTCCGCGGTCTCGAGATTCACACCCTGATGCGAGGCTGCGCCGTCGGATCTGATCTGGCCGGTCATGTTCCGCTCCTGACCAGCGCCTCGACGATGCCGGAGCCGGGAAGCGAGTAGGCCGCCACGGTCAGTGCAAGCAGGGCAACAGCCGCGATGACGGAAAGCGCCCCCACGGTTTGGGCCGAGCGAGTGGGTCGGTTGCGTGAAGAAGATGAATCGCCCAAGAGGCCATCGAGGAGCGCCTGGGCCAGTCCGAGAAATCCAAGCGCCAGCAGCACCGCAGCAGCCGAGGACACGGCAAACAGTCCAGCCTCGAAACCGCCCAGCAGAATCATCAGCTCAGAGATGAAGAGCGGCGATGGAGGCAGACCGGAGAGCGTCACGAGACTGACCGTCATCGCCAGCGCGGTCGGCGTGCTCCTCCTCGCGACACCCTGCGCCGGGGCGGTCGCGTTGGCCGGATTCTGCCGGAGCAACGGAATCGCCGCGTAGAAGCCAAGCGCCTTTGCGAGGCCGTGACCGGCCACGTGGATGATGACCCCGGCAATCGCCAGCGGCGTGCCGAATCCGATGCCGATCGCAATTATCCCCATGTGCTCGAGGCTGGAGTAGGCGAGCAGGCGCTTCCAGGGTTGGGAGCGCCAGAGGAACGGGATCGCGACCAGAAGCGAGGCAAGCCCGAAGCCCAGAAAGAGCCCCCTGACGGTCCCGGTGCCGAGCGAAGGTTCGAGGGCGAGCTTGGTCCGCCATGCGATCAGCAGCACCGTCGGCAACAGGGCGGCCGAGAGCATCGCGCTGACGGGCGGCGGGGCCTCGCTGTGGGCATCGGGCAGCCAGTTGTGCACCGGTGCCCAGCCGATCTTGCTGGCCAATCCGACCATGATCAGGACGAAGGCAACCAGCGTCGCCTCGCGAGGCAGCCGATCACCCTGGTTGGCGAGCGCCTGCCAATCGAGCCGGCCGATCCCCGGCACGCCGGTTCCGGCAGCGGTGAAGAGGACGAGGATTCCCAGCAGGCAGATTGCCAGTCCGAGCGTCGTCAGCACGACGTACTTCCAGCCGGCCTCAAGCGCGCTGCGCTTGCCGCTGAATGCGACAAGCAACGCCGATGCGACCGTCGTTGCCTCGATCAACAGCCAGGCGAGGGCGAGATTGTCGGCCATCGGCAGAGCCAGGAGGGAAGCCCAGAAGATGTAGAAGGCGGTGTAGTAGAGGATGTGTGAGCGCCTTGCGCTGACCCAGCTCCGACCCGCATGCCGGAGGTAGAACGGCGACATCGCGGCACTCGCAAGTCCGACGACAGCGATCAGCACCAGGAAGACCCCGCTGGCCGCGTCAAGGACATACCAACTGCTCCGCGCGGCTTCGTCGGGCGCCGCCGCGAGCGCCGTCACGCCAAGGACAAGCGCGAGCGCCGATATCAACGTCGACGCGACGAGATTGAGCCGGTCGGCGACCTGAACGTTCGGCACGATCGCGACCAATACGGCTGTGCAGATCGGCGCCGCCAGGACAGCGACGATCAATGGTCCGATCGCATCAGTCACGGAGTCCCCGCAGCAGTTCGGTATTGCCCGTCCCGACCTCTTCGTGAATCTTCTGCGTGAAGGCCGCGGCGACCGTGATGATCAATGCCAGATCGAACAGCGCTCCCAGTTCGATCACGAACGGAAGTCCCTCCGGAGCGGTGATCGCGAGCAGATATACGCCGTTCTCCGCGACAAGAATTCCGAGCACCTGAAAGAGCGCCGGTCGCCGCATCACGACAATCGCGATACCAAGAGCCACCAAGGCGATCGCGCCGTGTTCAGCGGCAAGGTCGCTGAAGCCCAATGGCGGAATCGATGCGATGGCGACAATGGATATGACGGTCGCCATGATCAAACGAACAACCACCGGTGTCGCCGCGGTCACCAGACCTGATTCCGGGGTGCGCCGACGGACGAAGGCCAGCAGCGCCGGCAGGGCGAATGCACGGACAAGGAGAACCACGCCGGCGAGAACGAAATCGGAGGTGTGGCCTCTCGCGAGCAGGAGCGCCCCCACACCGAGAATCAGGGCCTGCCCGGCAACCAGCATCGTGGCGACGCTCCGCCGCCGGACCAGGATGACGCCGAAGGCCAGCGCAACCAACGCCGAAACCGCCAGGGGGCTCACGCCACTCCCCCGACCAGCCAGCTGAGCAGACC
>JBBQZL010000103.1:0-9404 GCA_038207745.1 Solirubrobacterales bacterium | reverse complement strand
GGCCAGAAGATCCTTGCGAACGAGAAGATCAGATATCCGCAGGCTGTCTTCCTGACCAAGCGCAGTCACTTCTCATACGAGCCGATCGGCGTCGTCGGAGTGATCGGGCCGTGGAACTACCCATGGTCGATCCCCTTCACGGAGATCGCAATTGCGCTGATGGCCGGCAACGGGGTGGTCCTCAAACCGGCCAGCCTGACACCGATGCTCGGCGAGGCGATCAGGGGCATCTTCGAGAAGGCGGGATTCCCCGAAGGCCTTGTCAGGACGGTTCACGGCGGCGGCAGAATCGGCGACGCGCTGGTCAAGTCCAGCGCCGGGAAGATCTTCTTCACCGGCTCGGTCGAGGTCGGATACAAGGTTGGAGAGGCATGCGCCAGGCAGATGAAGGGATCGGTTCTCGAGCTCGGTGGCAAGGATCCGATGATCGTCTGCGCCGACGCCGACCTGAATGCGGCGGTCTCGGGTGCGCTCTGGGGCGGCTTCGCGAACGGCGGGCAGACCTGCTCCGGGATCGAGCGTGTCTACGTGATCCGCGATGTCGCCGACCGGTTCATCGAGGGAGTCGTCCGTGGCGCCGAGAAGCTGCGGCTCGGCAACCCGGCCGAGTCGACGACGGAGATCGGCCCGATGACCTCGGACGATCAGTACAAGATCGTCTGTGACCTGCTCGAGGATGCGGTCGCTTCCGGGGCGGTCCAGCGCTCGGGCGGTCCGGTCGATGTTCCGGGCCTCAGCGGCAACTACATCGCCCCCGCGGTGCTGACCGGAGTCACCCACGAGATGCGGATCATGAAGGAGGAGATCTTTGGGCCGGTGCTGCCGATCGTCGTCGTCGACAGCGAGGATGAGGCGGTCAGGCTCGCCAACGACTCCGAGTTCGGTCTCGGGGCATCGGTCTGGACCAAGGACCGCCAGAAGGGCGAGCGGATTGCAAGGCGGATCGAGTCCGGAATGGTCTGGATCAACGATCACTCGTTCACCCATGGCGCCTGCCAGTGCTCATGGGGTGGGGTCAAGGATTCAGGCCTCGGTCGGTCACACTCGAAGTTCGGCTTCTACGAGTGCGTCAACATCAAGCTGGTGACCTGGGAGCCGGGACTGACCCGCAACTTCTGGTGGTATCCCTACGACGAGAACATGGGCAAGGCACTGCGCACCTCGGCACACCTGCTCTACGGATCCGGATCCGAGCGGGTCGAGGCGCTGAAGACCGGGATGGGGCCCTTGCTCAAGCTCGGTCAGAAGACCCTGAAGCGGGGCAAGAACTAGGAGAGGGACTCTCCGGCCGATGGCCACCGCCCCATCTCCCGCAATTGAGCTGAGCGGACTGCGTCGCGACTTTGGCGAGCGGCCGGTGCTCGATGACGTCACCTTCACCCTCGCCACCGGCCAATCGATGGTTGTCCTCGGGCCCAACGGCGCCGGAAAGACGACGCTGCTGCGGATCCTCGCCACCCTGCTGAGGCCAAGCGGCGGTGAGGCGACCGTGCTCGGCAACGCGATCCCCTCAGATGGATGGAAGCTTCGCGGCCGGGTCGGCTACCTGGGCCACGATGCACTGCTCTACCGAGACCTGACCGCCCGGGAGAACCTTCGCTTTCACGCCCGCCTGCATGGCATCGAGTCAGGGGAGGCGGAGCAGCGTATCGACAGACTGCTCGGGCAGATGGGGATGAGCCGTCGCGCCGACGAGAGGATCGACGCCCTGTCCGCGGGGATGAGACAGCGGATCGCGGTCTGCCGCTGCGTCCTCCATCAGCCCGACCTGCTGCTGCTCGATGAGCCTGACTCAAATCTCGATGCTGAGAGCCGTGGGCTGACCCGCGAACTCCTCGGCTCGTCCCCGGGCCGGACCCGGGTCACCGTGACCCATGACCCCGACCGCTCGCTCCCCGATGCCGACCGGGTGCTCGAGCTCGACCGGCGTGGGCGGGTCCTCAGGGAGGGTCCGGCATGACCCCGACCAGAACCGCGGTCGCCGCGATCCTGATCAAGGACCTGCGCTCGGAGTTGCGAACGCTCCGCTCTCTTGCCGCGATGGTCCTGTTCGCGATCACGACCTTCGTGATCTTCCGCTTCGGCCTCGATCGCACCACCCTCTCCGGGAGCCTCGCATCCGGAGTGCTGTGGACAACACTCCTGTTCGCGGCGATCCTCGGGATCAACCGGATCTTCGTGGCCGAGCACGAGGAGGGCGGTTTCGACGCAATCCGCCTTGCCCCGATAGACAGGACGGCGCTGCTGATCGCAAAGGCCGCGGCGTTGTTCATCTTCTTCGTCGCGCTGCAGGTGATCACCGTACCGGTCTTCGCGATGTTCTTTCTCGACTCTGCGGCGCCGCTCCTCCCGCTCGCGCCGGTGCTTCTGGTCGCCGACATCGGACTGGCCGCAACCGGTGCGCTGATCTCCTCGATGGCGGTCAACTCGAGGGCCCGTGACCTGCTCGGTCCGCTCTTGCTCCTGCCCCTCGTTCTACCCCTGATGATCGCGGCGACCGCGGCATCGGAGCCGCTGCTCTCCGTGGGCGGTCCCGCCTACGATCACTTCGGACGCTGGCTGGGAGTGCTGGGCCTATACGATCTGGTCTTCCTCCTGGTCGGCTACGCAGTCTTCGACTTTCTTCTGGAGGACTGAGCGGCCCGCCCAAGCAGGCGCCCCGCAAACTCATCCGATGTACAGCAAAGGCCTCAGAACACTCTCGATTGCAACAGTGGTGACAACCGTCGCCGCTCTCTCGCTGGTTGCCTTCTACGCCCCGCTGGATGCCGACCAGGGCTTCATCCAGAAGATCTTCTACCTCCACGTTCCGCTCGCGATCGTCGCCCTGATCGGCTTTGTGGTCGGCGGGATATACGGAATCCTCCACCTGCGGACGGGCAGGCGCGAGTTCGACGCGCGCTCCTACGTCGCGATCCATCTCTCGGTGATCTTCGGCGTCGCGGTGCTGGTCACCGGCTCGATCTGGGCAAAGGCCTCCTGGGGACATTGGTGGGTCTGGGATGAGCCGACCCTGGTCAGCTTCCTGATCGTCTTCCTCATGTATGCCACGTACTACCCGTTCCGGTACGCGATCGAGGACCCGGAGAGGCAGGCCCGCTACGCCTCGGTGTTCGCGATCACCGCCGGCGCCTTCGTGCCGCTCAACTTCATGGCCGTCCGACTCGCACAGAGCCTTGTCCATCCTCGGGTCTTCGCGGCGACAACCGGCGGACTGCCCAACTCGATGCTCCTCACCTTTCTGGTCTCGCTACTTGCGATGGCGCTGATCTGGACGACGCTGGTCAAGTTCGAGCTGACCGCAAAGAGCGCCTCCGGAAAGCTCTCGCGTCTGCGCCGGGCACTCGATCCCGACGATGAGATGCCCTCTCCCGCTCCATCCATCGCCCCGAGGTTGAGCTGATGCCCGCGCTGCCACTCGATGAGGCCGGCAAGTATGTCGCCGGTGCCTACATCGTCTTTCTGACCCTGATCCTGATCTACGTCGATATCATGGCCGCGAAGCTCCAGCGCATCGAGCGCGAGCTCGGCGAGCTGGCCGAGATCGCCGAGCAGAAGAGGAGCGGCGAACAGTCCGAATCCGAGGCAGAGGAGAAGGCGCCCAGCCATGTCTGAACTTCTGGTCCTCGGCGTCTCACACAAGACCGCGCCGCTGGAGCTTCGCGAGCGGCTCGCGATCACCGAGGGCCGGGCGGTCGGGATCCTTGGAGACCTGACCGCGACCGAAGAGGTTCGTGAGGCTGCGGCAATCTCGACCTGCAACCGGACCGAGCTCTACCTGGTTGTCGCCGACTCGGTCGAGGCGGAGTCGGTCGCGCTCAGCACCCTGTCGCGCCAGGCCGACATCCGGCCGACCGAGCTGATCGGTCATCTCTATTCGCTGCGTGGGCCCGAGGCCACCGAGCATCTCTTTCGCGTCACTTCCGGGCTCGACTCGATGATCGTCGGCGAGGCCGAGATCCAGGGACAGGTCAAGCGCGCCTACGAACTTGCATTGGTCGAGAACGCCACCGGCCCGATCCTCAATCGCCTGTTTCGCGGCGCCCTGGGCGCCGGGGGCCGTGTTCGCTCCGAGACCGGGATCAGCGAGAAGGGCGTCTCTGTGCCGTCGGTTGCCGTTGAGCTGGCCCGCCGCTCCCTTGGCGATCTCACCGACACTCGCGTGCTCATCGTCGGTGCGGGCGAAACCGCAGAGCTGGTCGCCAGGGCCTTGACTGCAAGGGGCGTCGAGACGGTCTTCATCGCCAACCGTCACTACGACCGCGCGATCGGACTCGCCCAGCGATTCAACGGATCAGCGGTTCGCTTCGACGAACTCCCGGCCCAGATCATCACCGCCGACATCGTGGTCAGCGCGACACACTCGCCCCACCACATCATCGAACGCGACGACCTCCACCACATCATGGGTGTGAGGCGCGGCCGGCCGCTGCTGATCGTCGACATCGCCGTCCCACGCGACGTTGATCCGAAATGCGGCGAGATCGCGGGAGTCAACCTCTATGACGTTGACAACGTCCAGCAGATCGTCGAGCGCAACACCAGCGGACGCGCGGCGGAGGCAAGCAAGGCCGGGAAGATCCTCGCGGCCGAGCAGGAACGCTTTGAGCAGTGGTTGGCGTCACTCGAGGTGGTACCGACTGTCAGCGCTCTGCGTGAGCGTGCCAACGAGATCGTTCGCCGCGTCCTGGCCGAGAATGAGAACCGCTGGGAGGGAACCACCGACGCCGACCGCGAGCGACTCGAGTCGATGGCGCAGGCGATCGTCAGCCGGATGCTCCATGAGCCGACGCTGCGGTTGAAGCAGGCCGCCGGTGAAGACGACGCATATCTGTATGTCAACGCGCTCCGCGAGCTGTTCGGACTCGATAGCGGGACAGAACCCGTCGACTCGCAGGACGCCGAGAGCAGTGACAACGTCACTCCGCTCCGCGGTCGCGGTCGCGAGTCGGCCTGAGGACAAGTTGCAGATGCGCCTCGCCACGAGGAGCAGCCTGCTTGCGCTGACCCAGGCCTGAAACGTTGCTGACCGCCTTGGTGGTGCCGAGCTGGTCATTGCTCCCTCGGGAGAGGGCGTCGTGGACAAGGCGCGCTTCGTCCGCGGAGTCGAGCAGATGGTCATTGCGGGCGACGCAGAGATCGGGGTGCACTCGGCCAAGGATCTGCCGTCGACGATGCCGGCCGAGCTGATGATTGCCGGGGTGCCACCGCGCGAGCAGGCGGAGGATGCCTGGATCGGTGTCGGCAGGAGCCTCGATGAGGTGCCGCAGGGTGCACGCGTCGGCACCGCGAGCCTGCGTCGCCGCGCGCAGCTTCTCGCGGCCAGGCCGGACCTCGAGGTCACCGAGCTTCGCGGCAACGTCGACACCCGGATGGGGCGTCTCGAGTCGGGCGACTACGACGCGATCATCCTCGCCGCCGCCGGTCTTCGGCGGCTCGGCAGGGAAACCGAGATCAGCTTCCTGATCCCCCCGGTGGCGATGACGCCGGCCGCCGGTCAGGGCACGCTGGTGATCCAGGCCCGGCGCGACGACGCCGAGATCCTCGCGCTCTGTGCCTCTGTGACCGACACATCGGCCCTGACCGAGCTCTTCGCCGAGCGGGCCGCCGTGGCGATTCTCGAGGCCGACTGCGACACCCCGGCCGGCATCTTCGCCCGGCACGACGGGGACGAGTTGACGGTTGACGGCTTTGTCGGCCTTCCCGACGGCTCCAGGTGGGTGAGGGATCAGGTGACCGGAAGCGCCGGCCGGTGCGCTGAGCTCGGCCGCGAGCTGGCCGAGCGGATGCTCCTCGCCGGTGCGGAAGAGATGCTCGCGGACCTGCGCAGGACCGGCTGATGGGCGCACGGGCCGGGATCGTCTATCTGGTTGGCGCCGGCCCGGGTGATCCCGGCCTGATGACCGCGCGGTCCCTCGACCTGATCGCGACCGCAGAGACGATCTTCTACGACCGGTTGGTCCCACCGGGCGCGCTCGACGGCGCGCGGACCGACGCCGAGTTGATCTATGTCGGCAAGGAGCCCGGCAGTCCCTCGGTCCCCCAGGAAGAGATCGAGAGATCGATGGCGGAGGCCGCCGCGAACGGCCGGAGCGTCGTCCGCCTCAAGGGCGGCGACCCGTTCGTCTTCGGTCGAGGAGCTGAGGAGGGCGAGACCCTGCGCGCCGCCGGGATCGAGTTCGAGGTTGTCCCGGGCGTCACCGCCGGAGTCGCCGCCTCGGCCTACGCGGGCATTCCGGTGACGCATCGCGACGATGCCTCGGCGGTTGCCTTCATAACCGGCCATGAGGACCCCGGGAAGCCGGAGTCGATGCTCGACTGGCCGGCGCTCGCGAGCTTTCCCGGAACTCTGGTCTTCTACATGGGCGTCAAGAATCTGCCACGCAACTCGGCGGCTCTGATCGAGGCGGGGCGCGACTCCGGTGAGCCCGCGGCAGTGGTCGAACAGGGGACGACACCGGCACAGCGGGTTGTCGTGGGGACCCTGGCTTCGCTGCCCGGAATCGCGGAGCGCGAGGGCATCCGCTCGCCGGCGTTGATCGTCGTCGGAGCCGTCGCCGCAAGGCGCGAGGGCCTCGCCTGGCTGGAGCGCAGACCGCTCCACGGCAGGCAGATCGTGGTCACCCGGGCCCGCGCCCAGGCGAGCGGCTTCGCCGCGATCCTCCGCGAGCTCGGCGCAACCGTGATCGAGCTGCCGTCGATCCGCACCGAGCCGCTTCTGGATTCAGATGCGGTTCGCAATGCGGTCGCCGCGATCCACACCTACTCCCTGATCTGTCTGACCAGCCCGAATGGCGTCCGCTATCTGTTCGATGCGATGGCAGCAGAGGGCCGTGATGCCCGGTCGCTGTCAAACGCGACGATCGCCGCGATCGGCCCCGGGACCGCCGGCGCCCTTGCCGAGCACGGAATCGCTGCCGACATCGTCCCGGAGAAGTACGTCGGCGAGGCGTTGGCCGAGGCGCTCGAACCGGTGGAGGTGAACGGCCGGCCCGTCCTGATCGCCCGGGCGTCCGAGGCCCGGGACACTCTGCCTGATGCGCTGACGGCGCGAGGAGCCAAGCTCGACGTCGTCGCCCTTTACCAAACCGTCAGGGAGACGCCGGGGTCCGCGGCGATAGAGGCGGCAGAGAGCGCCGACTACATCACCTTCACCTCGTCGTCGGCCGTGACCAACCTCCTCGGGGTACTTGGTGGCTCCCTGCCATCCGGCGCCCGGATCATCTCGATCGGCCCGGTGACAAGCGAGACTGTTCGCAAGGCGGGCTTCGAGGTCAATGCCGAGGCAGAGCGACACGACATCGACGGACTTGTCAGCACGCTGCTCGCGGTCGCCGCCGCCGACCTGCCCACAGGCTGACCCGAACCCGGCGCCACTGCGTCAATCTGCCTCCGGCAGGGGTTAATCTGGGTCAGGTGACCTCGATCCACGCAAAGCGCGCGCTGCCCTTCTGCCTCGTGGTTGCATGCCTGGGCGCATGTGTGTTCGCGCCCGCTGCGTCGGCGGTCCTCACCTGCTCCTACGTAGAGGCCAAGCCCGCGGGATCGAGAGGCAACTTCCTCAAGATCCATGCACGCAAGTTCGAGGAGGTGGTGGCGCTGTTTGTTCAGGCCGGCGACGTGATCCACGGCAGGGGTGGCGGCGACTACCTGGCCGGGGTCAGGGGCACCGACCAGCTCTTCGGAGAGAGTAACCGTGACCAGATCGACGCAGCCGACGACGAGCACGACCTGATCGATTGCGGGCTCGAGTTCGACTCGGTCACGTTCGACAGGCTGGACGATCTCAGCCACTGCGAATACAGGACCAAGGGGTGATCTCCAGTCCGCGAAGCCAGCCTGCGCCCGATCACATTTCTCTCTGACTTCGGCCACGCGGATGAATTCGCGGGGGTCTGCCGCGCAGTGATCACCCGTATGGCGCCGGAGTCGCTGATCACCGACCTGACCCACGGGATAGGCCCACAGGACGTGGTCCACGGCGCGATCGCGCTCGCCAATGCCCTGCCCTATACGGAGCCCGGCATCCACCTCGCTCTGATCGACCCCGGGGTGGGGACCGCGCGGCGCGCAATCGCCGCGAGGGTCGCCGATGAGGATCGGGTGCTGGTCGGTCCCGACAACGGGCTTCTCTCTCTGGTGGCCTCTGATTTCGGCGGCTTCACCGAGGCGGTTGATATCTCCGGGTCCGCATATGCGCTTCCCTCCCGCTCAATGACATTCGAGGGACGCGACCTCTTCGCCCCGGTGACCGCCTACCTGGCGGGCAATGCGCCCCTTGCCGCCGTCGGCACCGAGATCCCGGTCGAGAGCATCGCCTTCCTCCAGCTTCCGGAGCCTGTGATCATCGACAACCGGATCACCGCCCAGGTTCTCTACGCGGACAGCTTCGGCAACCTGGCACTGAACCTGAACGGCGGCGGTGCAGCAGACGACCTCCTGCGACCCGGCGTAAGGGTGCTCGTCGAGACCAGGCAGCGTTCCTTCCGTGCACCCGTTGTTTCGGTATTTGCAGAGGTCGACCCCGGTTCACCGCTGATTTACCACGACTCGAGCGGTCGGCTGGCGATCGCAGTCAACTTCGGAAATGCCGCCACCCAGTTCGGTCTCTCCCGCGGCGATGAGTTGCATCTGTCCCCGCAGCCATGAGGTTCGGATCACCGCACCTTCACCACAGGCTCTGCGACTCGACCAACTCACGTGCACGTGAACTTGCGGCGGCAGGCGCGCCCTCAGGGACCATCGTCACCGCGAACGAGCAGCAGGCGGGGAGAGGACGACAGGGCAGGGCGTGGACCGCACCACCCGGAGAGGCGCTCCTCTACTCGGCGATAGTGCATGCGGGACTCACCGAGACCAGGCTCCTGCCGCTTGCAGTGGCCGTCTCGGTTGCCGAGGCGATCGAGATGACCGCCAAGGTCAGCTGCAGTCTCAAGTGGCCAAACGACATCTGGACCGACGGCCGGAAATGCGCCGGGATCCTGATCGAGGCCCGCCCCCAGGACAGGTGGGCGGTAATCGGAGTCGGCATCAACGTCTCGACCAGGGCCGGGGATTTTCCGGCTGACATTCGTGAGACCGCAACCTCGGTCGGCCACGGATCAACGATCGGCGGGCTGCTCGAAGCTCTGAACACACGTCTGACGGCCTGGTTCGAAGCGCCCGACGCGATTGTCCTCGAAGCCTTCAGGCGCCGCGACGCGCTGGCCGGGCGCCGAGTCGAGTGGATCGATGGGACCGGCATGGCAGGTGGCGTCGACGAGGACGGAAACCTGATCGTGGCCAGTGAAAACGGGGATCGCACCGCGCTCAGCGCAGGCGAGGTGCACCTGGGCTAGGACTTTCACTCGGCCGGCTTGGTCTCGGCCTTCGGGTTTTTCGGCCTGCGGGTCCGTGGCTTGGGT
>JBBQZL010000102.1:0-9429 GCA_038207745.1 Solirubrobacterales bacterium | reverse complement strand
GCATATGCCTACTCGACCCTGGCAAACTCCGGCAATCGAGTCACAGGCACGCTTGCCGCGGACTACGTCCAGGACAAGGAAGGACCCGTCGCCTACACCAAGGTGACGGACCAGAACGGCAAGACGGTTGCCGACAACCACGTCATCCACGATCAGGTGATTCCCGAGGATGTCGCGACGACCGCCAAGGGCATCCTCCACACGGTCGTGACCAGCGGCACCGGAAAGAAGGCCGACATCGGCGATCCGGTCGAGTTCGGCAAGACCGGAACGACCGAGAACAATGGCGACGCCTGGTTCTGCGGTGCGATCGAGGCTGTCACGGCCTGCGTCTGGGTCGGCCACGCCGACACAAACACCCCGATGGAGACCGAGTACGGCGGGGCGCCGGTCGACGGAGGCACCTTCCCGGCGCTGATCTGGAACGGAGTGATCAGCTCCTATCTCAACATCGAAGCCGCACGGGCGGCCGGCCAGGATGCCGCCACGACCACTTCAAGCACGGGCGGCAGCACCTACGTGGCTCCTTCGACTTCTTCTGCGGCGCCGTCAACGGCTGCCCCAGCGACCGCGGCGCCCGCCGCGCCGGCAACACCGGCGCCGGCGAAGCCTGCCGCTCCGGCAACCCCTGCACCGGCGACACCTGCCGCACCTTCGAGCGGCGGAGGCGGCGGGATCGGTGGCGGCGGGATCACACCCCGCCGGTAGGTCACCAGGCCGCCGCTCACCACGGATGCGGTCTCGAGACGAAGCGATTGCCGGCTGCGGAGAATCGCCAAGGCAGATCCACACCTTTGGTGATCCCGATCCTCGGTGCCTCGTGAACCTCGACCACGGACCACGCGCCATCGCGCCCGAGCACCTCGAAGGGTTGCCGGTCGATCTCTGCCCCGTTCTCCTCCAGCCCGATCCCAAGCGCCGTCGTGAGGCGCCCGGGGCCGGAGCAGAGTTGCTGATCAGCGTGGCCCGGCCGCCGTTTCCGGATCTCCTCGATGCCCACCGTGGGCTCGAGGGCCCGGATCAGAACCGCAGCGGCGTGCCCCTCGGGTTCGGCGACGATGTTGAGCAGCGCATGGATGCCGTAGGAGAGGTAGACGTATGCCCTGCCGGGAGGCCCGAACATCACCTCGGTTCGTGGCGTCAGGCCCCGGAAGGCGTGACAGGCGGGATCATCGCGGTCATAGCTCTCGGTCTCGACGATGACGCCGCCGCGGCCCTCATATAGGAGCGAGCAGCCGATCAGGCCGCGGGCCAGGGCATGGACCGGGGCATCGAAGAAGCCGGCAGCCACCGCCGGCACTCAGCCCGGTGGACGCGGCGGATTCCCGAGTCCCCGCATCAGCTCGGCAGCCGCGTCAATCTGCGCATCGAGGCTGGTGCTCGAGGTGCCACCTTCTATCCGCTTTGACTCGAGCCAGCTCGAACGCTTGAGGACCTCCTGGTACTCATCGTCGAGCTGGTCGGTGTGTCTGCCCAGCTCCTCCGGCGTCAACGCGGACAGTGGTTTGCCCTGTTCGACCGACTCTCTGACCAGCTCCCCGACGATCCCGTGCGCCTCCCTGAACGGGACCCCGCGCCGAACGAGCAGATCGGCGATCTCGGTCGCGGCAAGCATCTCGTCACCGGAGGCCTCCTCGAGGCGTTCGCGATCGAACTCGATCCCTTCGAGCATCCCGGCGGTCATCGCCAGGCAGCCCTCGATCGTCTCGACCGCGTCAAAGAGCGGCTCCTTGTCCTCCTGCATGTCCTTGCCGTAGGTCAGCGGCAGCGCATGCATGATGCCGAGAAGCGTCGCGTGGTCCGCACTCACCCTGGGGGCCTTTGCGCGCAACAGCTCCGCTGAGTCGGGGTTCTTCTTCTGGGGCATGATGCTCGAACCCGAGGAGAACGGCTCGCTGAGCTCGCAGAAGCCAAACTCGGTGCTCGACCAGATCACGATCTCGGAGCCGAGTCGCGAGAGGTGCATCGCGCAGGTGGCCGCCGCTGAGAGGTAGTCGAGGACGAAGTCCCGATTCGATGCCCCGTCGATCGAGTTCCGGGTCACATCGTGAAAGCCGAGCTCCCCGGCAACCATGCGACGGTCGATCTCCCAATTGATCCCCGCAAGAGCGCCTGAGCCGAGCGGCATCACCCCGGCGCTCCCGGCAGCAAACTCGAAGCGCCGGATATCCCTGGAGAACATCCAGAAGTAGGCGAGCAGATGATGTGCGAGGTAGACCGGCTGGGCCCGCTGAAGGTGTGTGTATCCCGGCATCGCCCAATCGCGGTGGCGCCCGGCGCGCCCGAGAAGGACGGACATGACCTCGCCGAGCAGCTCGACCGCCTTCTCGGAATGGGACCGGACGGCCATTGCGATGTCGGTCGCCACCTGGTCGTTTCTGGAGCGTCCGGTATGCAGCTTTCCGGCGACCGGCCCGGCGATCTCGCCCAGCCGGCGTTCGATCGCCATGTGAACGTCCTCGTCGGACGGATCGAATCTGAAGGTCCCGCCTTCAACCTCGCCCGCGACCTCGGCAAGCCCCCGGTCGAGCTCGGCCAGTTCGGCGTCATCGAGCACGCCGATCGCATGGAGGCCCTTGATGTGGGCACGGGATTGGGCCACGTCATGCGGCGCCAGACGCCGATCGAAGTCGATCGAGCGATTCATCCGCCAGAAGCGCGGGTCCGGTTGTTCATGAAAGCGGGCCAAGGTCGCGCCATTATCGCGGTCTCGGCCGGATCCCGCGCGGAGTACGCTGGTGGACATGCGCCACCTGGTCACGGGAGCAACCGGAAAAGTCGGCAACGCGATTGTCCACCGACTGGTCGAGCGAGGCGACGAGGTCGTCGCGCTGGTTCGGAACCCGGATGCCGCAAGAGAGCACCTGCCGCTCGCCGTCGAGATGCGCGTCGGCGACGTGACCGACCGGGAGAGCCTTCGCATCGCCGTGGAAGGCGCAGACGGGGTCTTCAACTGCATGGGCCTCTTCGAGCAGTGGCTTCCGGATCCAGGTGAGTTCGAGCGGGTCAATGCCTACGGAGCACGCAACGTGGTCCTGGCAGCCCGGGCAGCAGGTGTCCGGCGGGTCGTCCACACCTCGACCTTTGACGTCTTCCACGCGCCCACGGGGGGCACGGTTACCGAGGACGCGCTCGCCGACTACCCGAAGCACACCGCCTATCAGCGCTCAAAGCAGCATGCGGAGGAGATGGTCCTCGGGGCCGCAGGGGACGAGATCGAGCTCGTGATCGTCAACCCGAGCGGTATCTACGGGCCGGGGCCGTGGGCGGCTGCCGGCCTCGACGGGATGATCCGCGACGCGATCCGCCGCCGCCTGCCCGTGATCCCGCCCGGCGGTATCTCCCTTGGCTTCATCGATGACGTCGCCGCCGGGCACCTCGCCGCGTTCGAGCGCGGATCTCACGGCCGGCGCTACATCCTCGGAGACCAGTACAAGACGATTTGGGAGATCGTCAGCGCGGCGGTCTCGGTCGCCGGACGGGGATTCGTCCCTCCGGTTATCCCGACCGGGCTCGCACGTGTGATCGCCTCGGGCGGCGAACTGATCTCGCAGCTGATCAAGCGCCCGCCGCTGCTCGGCCGCGGTCAACTCGAGTTTCTGCTCTGGCAGGCACACGTCGACGATCGCCGGGCACGAGACGAGCTTGGGATCACGTTCACGCCGTTTGATCAGGGGATTGCGAAAACCGTGGCCTGGATGGAGAGAATCGAGAGGATCTGAGTCCTATCTGCCGAGCGCCCCTCGAAGGGCCTGAGCGACGCGGGCGACCTGTTCCTCGGACATCTCCGGAAAGAACGGCAGGGCGAGGGATCTCGCCGAAACCGACTCGGCAACCGGAAACTGCCCCTCACGGTAGCCAAGCTCCCTGATGTGCTCGAAGAGGTGCAGGCAGGGCAGGTATGACTTTGCGGCGACTCCATCGTCGGCGAGCGTCCTGATCACCCCGTCGCGATCACTGCCCTCGGGAAGCTGGACGACGTAGACGAACCAGCTCCGGCGCTCCCTGCCGCGCCCCGATATCGGTCTGATCACGCCTTCGATCGAAGTGAGCTCGTCGTCGTACATGCCCGCGACCCGCCCCCGGTCGGCGAGCATCGCGTCGAGCCGCTCCACCTGCGCGATACCCAGTGCACAGGCGATGTCGGAGAGTCGGTAGTTGTAGCCGAGGCGGTCGTGATCGAGCCAGCCCATGTCGACCGCGCGGCCCTGATTTCTCTCGCTTCGAAGGCGTTCCGCCATGCCTGGGTCGGATACGGCGATCATCCCGCCCTCCCCGGTGGTCATCTGCTTGTTGGCGTAGAAGGCGAAGGTGGCGAGGTTTCCAGTCGTACCGACCCGGCGACCCTCGGAGTCGGTGGCGCCGAGCGCTTCACAGGCATCCTCGAGGATGCCCCACCCCCGCTCTCGGGCGAGCTTCTCGAACTCGGGCATCGCGGCCGGGTAGCCGAATATGTGGACCGGCAGGATCCCCGCCGTCCTCCCGGTAGTCGCAGCGCCGACGGCGTCAGGATCGAGATTCAGCGTCACCGGGTCGACGTCGCAGAAGACCGGGCGGGCACGCTCGTAGAGCAGGCAGTTTGCCGAGGCGACAAAGCTGAACGGAGATGTCAGGATCTCGTCCCCCTCCCCCCAGCCGAGCTGCCGGACCCCGAGATGAAGTGCGCTGGTTCCGCTGGATACCGCGACCGCATCGGGAACACCGAGCCAGGCCGCGAACTCCTCCTCGAAGCGTCCGAGCATCGGGCCGAGCGATAGCCAGCCGGAACGAAGGACGTCGAGCACCAACTCCTCCTCACGCCGACCCAGAACGGGCTTCGCGAGCGGGATCTGCTCGCCGCTCACCTGGGTCCGCGATCCTGGAAGGCGTACTCGAGCGACTCGACCAGGGCTTCCCACGATGCCTCGATGATGTTCTCGGAAACGCCGATCGTCCCCCACTCGTGCTCACCATCGGAGGAGTCGAGCAGGACGCGGGTGACCGCATCGGTTCCATGTTCCTCATCGAGGATCCTGACCTTGAAGTTGGTCAGCTCGACATCTGCGAGATCGGGATGGCGGTCGACGATCGCCGAGCGAAGCGCGTTGTCGAGCGCATTGACGGGTCCATTGCCCTCAGCGGTGCGAACGTAGCGCTCGCCGTCGATCCAGATCTTGATCGTCGCCTCCGTCTCCACCTCACCACTCTCGCGCTGTTCGGTGATGACCCGAAAGTTCTCCAGCCTGAAGAGCGGATTGAAGTCTCCGCTCTCACGCCGCAGGAGCAGCTCGAAGGACGCTTCCGCCGCTTCGTAGTGGTAACCGTTGTGCTCGCGCTCCTTGAGCTTCTCGATCGCGCTCACGGTCGCCTCGTCGCTGAGCTCGACCCCGGCATCCTCTGCTCGCCTGCGGATCGTCGCCTTCCCGGACAGCTCCGACGGCAGGATGTCGCGCCTGTTCCCGATCACGGTCGGGTCCAGGTGCTCGAAGGTCCGACCGTCGGCCTCGATGCCCGCAACGTGCATCCCACCCTTGTGGGCAAAGGCGTGGCGCCCTATGTAGGCCTGGTCCGGGTTCGGGGTCAGGTTGCAGAGCTCGGCGACGAAGTGGGATACCTCGGTCAGGCTTGCAAGCTGCTCCTCCGTAACGCAGGAATAGCCCATCTTGAGCTGAAGCGCCGGGAGGATCGAGACCAGATTGGCGTTGCCACAGCGCTCGCCGTATCCGTTGATCGTCCCCTGCACGAGCCGGGCCCCCTCGCGCACCGCCGCAAGCGCGTTCGCGACACCGCACTCGGCATCGTTGTGAGTGTGGATCCCGATCTCCACCGCGCCGTCGAGCGCCTTGATCATCGCCCCGGTGGCATCCCCGATCTGGTCCGGCAGACTCGATCCGTTGGTGTCGCAGAGCGTGATGTTCTCGGCCCCGGCATCGACAGCGGCGCGCAGGCACTCGAGCGAGTACCCCGCGTCATCCCGGTAGGCATCGAAGAAGTGCTCCGCATCGTAGATCACCCGCTTGCCGCCTGCGACGCAAAAGGCGATCGATTCTCCGATCATCGCCAGGTTCTCCTCGCGGGAGACCTTGGTCACCTTCTCGAGGTGAAGGCCCCAGGTCTTTCCGACCAGGGTCACCACCGGCGCAAAGCAACCGACAACGGTCTTCAGAGCCGGATCATTCTCGGGGGCGGTGTCGCGACGACGGGTCATCCCGAAGGCGCAGACGGTGGCGTGCTCGAGCTTCAGGTCCGAGAGCGACTCGAAGAGCTCGACCTCTTTCGGGTTGGAGCTCGGAAAGCCCGCCTCGATGTAATCGATCCCCAGCCCGTCCAGCGCCTTGACGACGCGGAGCTTCTCGGGAGCCGATAGGGACATGCCCGGACCCTGCATTCCATCACGCAGAGTCGTGTCGTAGAGCTTCACCTGTTCCAACTGATGCCTTCCTTCTTCCGTAGCCGATGCGGCGCCATCCGGTGCCGCGGAGCGCCTGCGCGATCGCGCCGGCCGCGAGGCTCGCCGCCCGCCCCCGGCGGAGGCTCAGCGGGGAGCTGCGGCGCCCCTAATTCGCGTGGATGTGGAGGAGGTGATCGTTTGCATCAGAGATTCACTGTACCTGAGGCCGTTTCCGGCTCAGCAGAAGAGTTCTCAGACTCGCCGATCGGATCGAGCCACTCGAGGTACTCCGGCGCCCGGCCGTGCAGGGCGTCCTCGAACTTGGCCTGGATCTGGCGGGTGATCTTTCCGGGTCCACCCAGCGGATGGTCATCGATCTCCCGGACCGGCACCAGCTCTGCGGCGGTTCCGGTCAGGAAGACCTCGTCAGCCATGTAGAGCTCGGCACGGGCGATGTCACGCTCGACGACCGTGAAGCCCATATCGGATGCGATCTGGATCACCGAGGCCCGGCTGATTCCATCGAGGATCCCGGCCACGTGCGGCGGGGTCGCGATCTCCCCGTCCTTGACCACGAAGATGTTCTCGCCGGAGCCCTCGCAGACGAAACCCCGCTCATCGAGCAGGATCGCCTCCTCGTAGCCCGCATTGGCCGATTCGGTCTTGGCCAGGATCGAGTTGAGGTATTGACCCGAGGCCTTTGCATGCGGGATCAGACTCGAGGCCGAGATGCGACGCCACGAAGAGACCTTGGCCCGGATTCCGTTCTTCTTGCCGTCGTCGCCGAGGTAGGAACCCCAGGGCCAGGCGGCGATGATCAGCTCGACCGGCGCAGACTTCGCATAGAGACCCATCTCGCCGTAACCCCTGAAGGCGATCGGCCGGATGTAGCAACTCTTCAGATCATTGCGCCGGACCAGCTCACGCGTCGTTTCGGCGATCTGCTCGGCCGGGTACGGAAGATCCAGGTAGAAGAGACCAGCCGAGGTGATCAGCCGTTTGACGTGGTCCTGATGGCGGAAGATTGCCGGCCCGATCTCGGTTTCGTAGCAGCGGACGCCCTCGAAGACACCGGTGCCATAGTGGAGACCGTGGCTCAGAACATGAACAGTGGCCTCATCCCAGGGGACGAACTCACCGCTCTGCCAGATCCACTCTGCCTTCTCCACCTTTGCCTCCGTGTCATTGATGTGAACCGGCCGCGCCGGCCGGATCCGAGTCCGAAAGTATTGCCGATCCCGTGATCCGGGATGAAGCCGGCGTTTCAGGATCAGATATTCGCCAGCACCGCGTCGGTGATCTCAGCCGTGCCGGCAACCGTCTCGCCCGCCGCCCCGGTGGCCAGGTCGGCGGTGCGCATTCCCTGCTCGAGGACCAGGTCGACCGCACCCTCGAGTGAGTCCGCGGCGTCGGGCATTGCGAGACCGAATCGAAGCATCATCGCCGCCGAGAGGAAGGTCGCCAGCGGGTTCGCGATTCCCTGCCCGGCGATATCGGGGGCAGAGCCGTGAACCGGCTCGAATACACCCGGGCCATCCGCCCCGAGGCTGGCCGAGGGGAGCATCCCCAGGGATCCGGTCAGCATCGCCGACTCGTCGCTGAGGATGTCTCCGAAGAGGTTCTCGGTCACGATCACGTCGAACTGGGCCGGGCGGGCGACGAGCTGCATTGCGGCGTTGTCGACCAGGAGATGGTCGAGCTCGACATCCGGGTACTGGGGCGCGATCCCGGTCACGACCTCCCTCCAGAGCCGCGATGACTCGAGAACGTTTGCCTTGTCGACAGAGGTGACGCGGGGTTTGACGCCGGTCCCCTCCGAGCGCTGCCTCGCAGCCTCGAAGGCCACACGGGCGATCCGGGCGATCTCGGCGACCGTGTACCGGCAATCGTCGTGGGCCGAGTCCCCGTCGCGACCGCTCTCGCCGAAGTAGATGCCGCCGGTCAGCTCGCGCACAACCAGGAGGTCGGTTCCGGTGATCCGTTCCTCCTTCAGCGGGCTGGAGGCGATCAGCGCCGGAATCGGCTTGACCGGCCTCAGATTTGCGAACAGGCCAAGGCCCTTGCGCAGCCCCAGCAGCCCCTGTTCGGGGCGGGGAGCATCCGGGTCCGTCGTATCCCACCTGGGGCCGCCGACGGCGCCGAGCAGGACCGCGTCGGACCTGCCGCAGGCATCGAGCACCTCGCCGGTCAGCGCGGTCCCATTCGCATCGATGGAGATGCCTCCCATCAACTGCTCCTCCCACTCGATCGCAACCATCGCGTCGAGAACGCGGCGAGTCGCGCCGACTATCTCCGGGCCGATGCCGTCACCCGCCAGGACGACGACATGTGGGATGCTCATTGGGCGTTTCTCCTCAGATCTTCGTGGTCGCGGGGCCGAAGTCGGCTCGGCCGGTCAGCTCGAATTGGTCGATCTCACCGGCATCCCTGAGCGTGATCCCGATGTCATCGAGTCCGTTGATCAACCGATGCAGGATCTGGGGCTCGATCTCGAATGGAAAGACGCCCGCCTCGCAATCGACGGTCTGGTCATCGAGGTCGATGCGGGCGGTGCCCGCCTTGGCAACCGCCTTGCAATGCGCCTCGTCGAGGACGACCGGAAGCAACCCGACCTTGGTGCAGTTGGTGTAGAAGATGTCCGCAAACGAGGGTGCGACGATCGCCTCGAAACCGAAGTCCTGGAGCGCCCACGGTGCGTGCTCCCGTGAGGATCCGCAGCCGAAGTTCCGGCCCGCGACAAGGATCGGGTTCGGATCCAGGTGGATCTCACCCGAGCGAAACCAGTCGTAGAAGAGGAACTCGCCGAAGCCGGTCCGCTCAACCCGCTTGAGGAATTGCTTCGGGATGATCTGGTCGGTGTCGACGTCGGAGCGATCGAGCACCGATACCTTGCCCTGGATCACGTCAATCGGCCTCATTTCCTACCTCCACTCTCTGATGTCGACAAAGTGCCCTTCGATCGCGGCCGCAGCCGCCATCTTCGGGCTGACCAGGTGGGTTCTGCCGCCCTTGCCCTGGCGTCCCTCGAAGTTGCGATTCGAGGTCGACGCGCAGCGCTC
>JBBQZL010000101.1:0-9833 GCA_038207745.1 Solirubrobacterales bacterium | reverse complement strand
CGACGCGACGCGTCGGCACCTCCGCCGAGCTCCGAGAGTGCGCGCTCAAGGCGCTTTCGCTCCGAATCGATCTCGGCAATACGCTTTGCGATCAGTGATCGCGCTTCGTCAAGCACGTTGTTTGTTCCTGCCATGACTATCCTTTCACTACTTCCGTTCAAAATACTGAACTGTTAAATGCGCGCTTAGTGTATACACACGTCATGAATATTGAGTATGTGCGCATTTGACCACGGAGATTGAGTGTTGTCAACCAATTCCCAGGATCAGGTGGTGAAGCCGCTTGTCGCTGTCGTCAGATCGCTCCTCGGCGCCGGTCTGAGCCCGCTGCAGGATCGCTTTGAAGTTCGTGTTGGAGGACTCCAGACATCGCATCAGGAGTTGCCTTCGGTCGTTCGCGGCGCCACGGCGATCGTCGCCGACCCGACCGTGAGGGTCGACGCCGCGCTGCTCGAGTCCGCCGGGCCACAGCTTCGCCTGGTCGCCAACTTTGCGGTTGGTTACGACAACGTCGACCTCGAGGCGTGTAGACAGCACTCAGTGTTGGTGACAAACACACCTGATGTCCTGACCAATGCGACCGCAGAGCTCGCCCTGGCCCTGACGCTGTCCGCAGGCCGCCTGTTTCCGCTGGCCGAGGCTGACCTCCGGAACGGCAGGTGGACGGGCTGGGACCCGGGTTCGTACCGGGGCCTCGAGCTCTCGGGCTCGACTGTGGGAGTGGTCGGAATGGGGAGGATCGGCACTCGCTATGCAGAGCTGGTCTCCGGTTTCGGGGTCGAGCTGCTCTATGCCTCGCGATCACCGAATCCCGAGGTCGAGTCGAGGCTCGGAGCCGATCGCGTCGAGCTTGACGAGCTGCTGGGCCGCGCCGATGTGGTCAGTCTGCACGCCCCCGCCACTCCCGAAACGCATCACATGATCGACGCAGACACCCTGGCACTGATGAAAGTCTGCGCCGCGTTGGTGAACACCTCACGGGGCACGTTGGTCGATTCCATCGCTCTCGCATCCGCGCTTGCCGGGGGGCGGATCGCCGCAGCCGGACTTGACGTCTACGAGGGTGAGCCCGATGTCCCAGAGGCACTGCTTGCGGCGCCGAACGCGGTGCTGCTTCCCCACATCGGCTCGGCCACACGCAAGGCCCGCGACGGGATGGCGCTGACAGTCGCCCGCAACGTGATCGCTGTTCTGAGTGGGGATCAGCCTCCCAACCGGGTGGCCTGAGGGGCTCGGCCCGGGGGCTCGGACTGGGGAAGGCCTAGCGCTTGCGCTTGCGCGGCAGGGTCCTGAAGACCGAGTCCCAGAACGGCGATGAGACCCCGAAGCCGAAGCGGTGATCCTGGAAGTGGTGGCGCATGTGCTGCTCGCGCAACCGCTTTCCGAAGTTCGACCTGGGGACAGAGTGGTGGATGAAGTAGTGCGTGTAGTCGTATACGAGGTATCCGGCGATGAAGCCGGCGAACAGCGGATATGCCGCCGCGGTGCCGAACAGCAGGAAGAATGCCGCGCAGAAGATCGCCGCGAGCGGAATGCTGGCGGCCGGCGGCATCACCAGCCTCAGCTTGTCGTTCGGGTGATCGTGGTGGACTCCGTGGATCATGAAATGAAGCCGGTCCCCTCCGCGAAAGCTCGGCTCCCAGTGGAAGAGCAAGCGGTGAAGCCAGTACTCGGACAGCGTCCAGATGCCGACCCCGCAGAGGTTGAGGAGGATCAGCTGGCCGAAGTTGTAGGCCCCCCCGGTCAGGGCCGACCACTCCATGATCACGATGACCGGAACGAAGATGATTGCGGGCACGGCGGGATGGACCCTCGAGAGGTAATTGAGGAGCCCGTTCTCGAACATCCGGGGAGATTCCGAGAGATGGTCTGTGCGTTGATGCCTACCCATCAATATCTCTTCCGCAATGGTAGCGAGGTGACCGGTCCGGAGAGTTGTGATCCGGGATTTCCGCAAGACGCGGGAGTTGTTGCCAGCCGGTGAACAAAGAGCCTGCGATTTGCGGAATTCCGGCCTGCGCGAATCTGGCGGCGCTGCCATTATCGGCGGCGCCCCCTGGTCCGCGATCTCTCGGCCCGAAGCTCCGGGGGTGGGTGGATGTCTCCAACGCCGAACGGCGTCGATGTCTGCTGGACCTTTCAAGAAATAGTTACGAATACGGGGGAACCGCAGTTGGCAGATCGCAGGACTCGCAAAGTCAGGTCAATGGATAAGCCGCCAAGTTGCGACGCCTGCTACTTCCGCCAGAATCTTCTCTGTGCCCTGGAACTCGAGGAGCCCTGCGCAACATTTCGGCCCAACCGGCCCGAGGGTCTGGTCCCGCCGCGTCAGGCAGTTCTGTTGATGAGGGCGCCGCGCTGGGCCTCCGCGGATGCACGCAAGGTCTCTCCTGGCGTCTGATCCGGGTGAAGAGGCCTCTCTCTGAGTAGAGTTTCACCAAGGCCGCACATCTTGCGGCGGTGGAAGTCAAAACCGGAGAGTTGGATCGGTGAAAGTCACGGTTCTGGGCAAGTCCCCGGCATGGCAGGACGCAGGTGGTGCATGCAGCGGTTACCTCGTTGAAGAGGGAGACTTCCGGATGCTCGTCGACTGCGGCAACGGAGTCTTCGCGAAGTTGCGCCTCTTCGCGGACTACCTCGACATCGACGCGGTGGTCATCTCCCACCTACACGCCGACCACATACTTGACCTGATCCCGTTCAGCTACGCGCTGATCTTCTCGCCACGCCAGCAGCCGACGCCGGTTGCCCAGTACCCGGGTACCGACAATCCCGCCCGCCCCGCCCTGTTTGTGCCTCCGGGCGCATGTGGGATGTTCCAGCGGGTGACGGTCGCGTGGAACATGCCCGATCTGATTGAGACAGCCTTCGATGTGGCCGAGTATGCCCCCGCCGAGACCCTGCAGGTAGGTCCGCTGGAGCTGAGGTTCCAAGAGGTCCCGCACTTCATCGAGACATTCGCAATCGATGTCACGGCGCCAAGCGGCAAACGACTCACATACGGCGCCGACTGCCGGCCCAACGATGCGCTCGTCGATGCCGCAGCCGACACGGATCTCCTGATCATCGAGTCCACATTGGCCCGCCCGGAGCGCGAGGGCTGTCGCGGCCACCTGACACCCGGCGAAGCCGGCGAAATCGGCCGTCGCGCCGGCGCCAAGCGCGTCGTATTGACCCATATTCCCGATGAGCTGGACCCCGAGTGGGCAGTTCGCGAAGCCTCGGATGCGTGTGGGTCAGAGGTTGAGATTGCTCGTGAAGGCCTGGTCTTCGGGCTTTGATCAGTCGATCACTACCCTTCTAGTCATGTCGGAGCGCGACCTCTTTGCAAACTTTGCCCGGATGCGGAGGGAGATGGATCAGATGATGGGGGATGCCTGGGGGCGGACCGGGATCACGGTGCGCCAATCGCCGGGCTTTACGCCCAACGTCGACGTCTACTACCAGGGCGATCCACAGATGGCGGTTGTGATGGTCGAGGTTGCCAAGGTCGATCTTGCCGCGATCAGCATCGAGGTCAGCGGACGCGAGCTGGTGATCCATGGCGAGCGCCCGGTGGAGGAAACAGAGGGGCGGGTCTACCAGCAGGTCGAGATCGCATCGGGACCATTCCGGCGGGTTGTCGAGTTCCAGGTCGACGTCGACGCAGAGCACGCCGCCGCGACCTACGAGGACGGCATCCTGCGCATCGAGCTCCCGATCCAGCGCGTGACCGAGGCACCTCGGCGCGTGCCGATCAGCGAGAAGTAAGAGGGGACCAGATGATGATGCCGCTCGGCAGCGACGAGAGTTCGCGGATCTTTGAAACCGAGGATCCGGTCCTGGGCGATGAGATTCAGACGATCGAGGTCGTCGAGTCCGATCAGGTTGAGGATGCGATCCGGGCCCACGGACCGCTTCCCGAAGCGCTGCCGGTTCTGCCGTTGCGCGAGACGGTCACCTTTCCGGACACCCTGATTCCGCTGGCGGTCGGCCAGGAACGCTCGATCAAGCTCGTCGACGATGTTCTCGGTGCCAGCCGCACCCTTGTAATGGTCGCCTCGAAGGACCCCGAGGACGATGAGCCCGATCCCGACAAGCTCTACGAAGTCGGGGTGGTCGGGGTTGTCGCCCGGATGCTGAAGATCCCCGATGGGACGATCAGGATCCTCGTCCAGGGTGGTGAGCGAGTGAGGATCGGCCCCTATGTTGCAGAGAAGCCGTATCTGGTCGCACGGATCGAGACGATGCCGGACGTGGTCGAGGAATCGCCCGAACTCGAGGCGCTGAGCCGCAACGTCCAGCGGACCTTCACCGAGATCATCGAGCAGATCCCGTATTTGCCCGAGGAACTCCAGATGGCGGTGACCAACATCGAGGATCCTTCGGCGCTCTCTCACCTGATCGCGGGTGCGCTGCGAATCTCCAGCGAGGAGAAGCAGGCCCTGCTCGAGGAGGTCGATGTCGCGAAGCGGCTTCGCCGCCTCACCAAGATCCTCGCCCGCGAGCTCGAGGTGATCCAGCTCGGGACCCAGATCCAGACGCAGGTCCAGTCGGAGATCGACAAGGGCCAGCGCGAGTTCTTCCTGCGCCAGCAGCTGAAGGCGATCCAGGACGAGCTCGGCGAGGGCGACGAGCAGCAGGCCGAGGTCAACGAGCTGCGTGACCGGATAGAGGAGGCCGAGCTGCCCGAGCACGCCAGGAAGGCGGCGGATCGTGAGCTGGCACGTCTCGAGAAGTTGCCATCGGCCGCCGCCGAGTACGGGGTGATCCGCTCATATCTCGAGTGGCTGGTCGAGCTGCCATGGTCGGTCCACACCGAGGACAATCTGAACATCAAGCACGCGCGCATGGTGCTTGACGAGGACCACTATGACCTCGAGTTGATCAAGGACAGGATCCTCGAGTACCTCGCGGTGCGAACCCTGAAGCCCGACTCGCCCGGGCCGATCCTCTGCTTTGTCGGGCCCCCGGGCGTCGGCAAGACCAGCCTTGGGAAGTCCGTCGCGCGCGCCCTCGGCCGCGAGTTCGAGCGGATCTCCCTCGGTGGCGTTCGCGACGAGGCCGAGATCCGCGGTCACCGCCGCACCTACATCGGGGCGATGCCCGGGACGATCATCCGGGCACTTCGCGACGCCGAGTCGCGCAACCCCGTCTTCATGATCGATGAGATCGACAAGATGGGTGCCGACTTCCGGGGTGACCCGTCCTCGGCGATGCTCGAGGTTCTCGACCCGGCTCAGAACGACTCCTTCCGGGACCACTACCTCGACATCCCGTTTGATCTCTCCGAGGTGATGTTCATTGCGACCGCCAATGTCCTCGACACGATCCCCGGGCCGCTGCAGGACCGTCTCGAGGTGATCCACCTCGCCGGCTACACCGTCGATGACAAGCGGCATATCGCGCGCAAGTACCTGGTCCCGCGCCAGATCACGGCCAACGGCCTGAAGCCGAGCCAGATCGAGTTCACCGACGCGGCGCTGACCGCGATCATCGAGGAATACACCCGCGAGGCGGGGGTGCGAAACCTGGAGCGCGCGATCGGCACTATCTGCCGCAAACTGGCCCGCCGGGTCGCCGAGGGTCGCCAGAAGGGCAAGGTCAAGGTCTCGGGCAAGCGGGCCCGGGAGCATCTCGGCAGGCGGCGGGTCTTCTCCGAGCAGCGGCGCCGGACGAGGATCGCGGGCGTCTCGACCGGGCTCGCGTGGACCCCGGCGGGCGGAGATGTCCTCTTCATCGAGGCTTCGGCGATGCCCGGGAGCGGCAAGCTGACGATCACCGGGCAGCTCGGCGACGTGATGCGCGAGTCCGCGCAGGCGGCGCTGACCTACGTCCGGGGGCACTCACATCTGATCGCGCCCGAGATCGCGGACGACTGGTTCGCCGCACATGACATCCACATCCACGTTCCAGCCGGGGCGGTTCCCAAGGACGGGCCATCGGCCGGAGTTGCAATGTCGGTTGCGCTTTCCTCGCTGGTCAGCGGCAGGCCGGTGAAGAACGATGTCGCGATGACCGGGGAGGTCACTCTGACGGGTCAGGTCCTGCCGATCGGCGGCCTGAAGGAGAAGGCTCTGGCCGCCCAGAGGGCGGGGATCAAGCGGGTCCTCATCCCGGGTCGGAACGAGGGCGATGCAGATGAAATTCCCGACCAGCAGCTGGGCGATCTGGAGTTCGTTCTGGTCGACGATGTCGCGCTCGCAATCGCGGAGGCATTGGAGCCTGCCTGAAACTTGCCGCTCCGGGTATATCCTCATAAAGCAAAATCGATCGAGGGAGTTACGAGCACATGTCAAGAAGCAGACGGGCAGGCCAGGTTTCGGACAAGGCTGCGGATGCCTACCAGCAGGCTCGCCAAAATGAATACGTTCAGCGGCTGCTGACCGATGAAGAGCTTCACGACACCCTCAAGGAGGCCTACGGCGCGGCAAAGACCGCGTACGGTCGCATCTCCGGCAACGGCGATGGACCGGTGAAGGCCGTGACCAGTGACAGGAAGGTCCAGCGCGATCTGCGCAATGCGGCCGAGTCTCTGAAGGAGGCGACGGAGCAATTCCGCGCTCCCAAGAAGAAGGGGCACGGCTTCCGCAACTTCGTGGTCCTGGCCGCAGTGGCCGGCGGCGTCACCCTCGCCGTCTCGGAAGGTGCACGCAAGGCCGTTCTCGACAAGGTCTTCGGCGCCGAGGAGGAGTTCGAGTACACGAGCACCACCACGAGCGACACCCCTCCGAGTACAAACGGCAAGTCCTAGTCCCGTCCGGACCGGAACCTTCAAGGAGACATCTCACCGTGGCGAATGATCAGCTCGATCGGCTGACCTCGATCGATGCATCGTTTCTCGCTCAGGAGCGGGACGGTGCGCACATGCACATCGGCGCCGTGATGATCTTCGAGGGACCGGCGCCGCCGGAGGACGAGTACGCAAAGCAGGCCGCGTCCCGCCTCCACCTGGTTCCGCGATACCGGCAGAAGGTTGTCTTCCCGCGGTTGGAGATGGGGAGGCCGGTCTGGGTCGACGACCCGAACTTCAACATCGAGTACCACATCCGCCACGCGGCGCTGCCCGAGCCGGGGTCGATCGAACAGCTCCGCCAGCTCGTCGCGAGGATTTTCTCGCAGCGCCTCGATCGCAGCAAGCCACTCTGGGAGTCCTGGCTCGTGGAGGGCCTCGAGGACGGTCGCTTCGCGATCATCAACAAGACACATCACTCCCTCGTCGACGGCGTATCCGGCGCAGATCTCTCCTCGGTGCTGTTCGATATCGAGCGCAAGACCGATCGCGAGCCCGGTTCCCCGGTAGATCGCTGGCAGCCGGCCCCGGAGCCCGGGGCGGCGACGCTCGTGGCCGCCGGTGTCCGGGGTGCCGTTCGGATGCCGGTCGGGGTTGCCCAGAAGGCGATCAACGCGCTGAGGAATCCGGGCCAGGCGATCGATGACGTCAAGGAGGCCGCAGAGGGCGTCGCCGAGGTCGGCTGGGGAATTGTCAATCCGCCGCCCTCGACGCCGCTCAACGTCCAGATCGGCCCGCACCGGCGGGTCTTCTGGGTCCGCGCCGAGCTCAGCGACCTGAAGAAGATAAAGAACGGCCTCGGCGGAACCGTAAACGACGTCTTCCTCGCAGTGGTGAGTGGCGCGCTCGGCCGCTGGCTCTCCGGTCGCGGCGTGCAGACCGGCGGGCTCGAGCTACGCGGCTGCGTGCCGGTCTCGGTCCGTTCCGCCGACGAGCAGGGCGAGCTCGGGAACCGGATCACGATGATGGCCTGCCCGCTTCCGGTCTACGCCGACGATCCACTGGTCAGGCTGGAAATCGTCAGCGATGCGATGAAGGGCCTCAAGGAGTCGAACCAGGCGCTCGGCGCCGAGGTGATCGCGGGCCTTCAGGACTTCGCACCGCCGACGATCTTTGCCCAGGCGTCGCGGCTGAACTTCTCAAGCCGCGTCTACAACCTCCTGGTCACCAACGTCCCCGGCCCGCAGTTCCCGCTCTTTCTGCTCGGCCGTGAGATGAAGGACCTGATCCCGGTGCCGTTTCTGGCCCTCGACAAGGCGCTTGCGGTCGCGATCATGAGCTACAACGGCAGCGTCCACGTCGGGCTGATGGGCGATTACGACGCGATCGCCGATCTCGATGCCTTCGGCGGCTACATCGAGGATGAGATCGCCACGTTGCTCGAGCTCGTCGGTTCCTGACTCCGGTCCCGCACGATTTTGCAACTAGACTGGACTCGTGGAAGCAGCAGCTGAAGAGAGGGAATTGACCGGCGAGCGGGCGCAGCGCATCGTCGATGCGATGCGGGCAAGTGTCGCGACCCGTGGTGCCACCGGCTCCACCTTCGAGCATGTCGCGCGCGATGCGGGCGTCAGCCGAGGCCTTCTCCACTACTACTTCGGTACCAAGGAGCGCCTGCTGGTCGAGGTTGCGCGACGGGACAGTGAAACCCGCGTAAGTGCGCTCGGCGAGGAGATGGCGGGCGCAAGGACTGTCGACGAGATGCTCGACGCGATGGTTTCCAGTCTGATCAGCGCGATCGAGAACGACTCCGAGGTCTTCCTCCTGGTTTTCGAGCTGTTCAGCGCCAGCAGGCGAAACCCGGAGATCCGCGATGAGCTCGACAAGGTCTTCGAGCGTTCCCGCACCCAGCTCGCCGAGATTCTCGAGGCAAAACAGGACGAGGGTGTGGTCAGATTGCGAACAAGCGCCGAGGGCATCGCGGCGCATCTGCTGGCGGTTGCGGATGGCGTCGCGTTGCAGATACTGATCGCGCCGCAGCGAGATCACGCTGGTGCGGTCGCCGCCGTCCGCCTCGCGACCAGGGAACTGCTGACCGGCTGAATTGGTCAGCCCGGCCGTGTTTGCGGCCCTCGTGAGGCGGGTCGCACAGTCCCAAAGCGGCTGGGTGCGTACCATGCCCGGTCCGATGCAAGCCCGAAAAGACATCCGAAACGTCGCCATTGTCGCCCACGTCGATCACGGCAAGACGACGCTGGTCGACAAGATGCTCTGGCAGTCGGGTGCCTTCCGGAAAGGCCAGGATGTTGCCGACCGGGTGATGGATTCGATGGACCTCGAGCGTGAGAAGGGGATCACGATCCTCGCCAAGAACACCGCCGTCCGCTACGGCGAAGTGAAGCTCAACATCATCGACACACCCGGCCACGCGGATTTCGGTGGCGAGGTCGAACGCGGTCTGACCATGGTCGACGGCGTGCTGCTCCTGGTCGACGCCTCCGAGGGCCCGCTGCCCCAGACCCGCTTCGTACTGCGCAAGGCGCTCGAGTCGAAGCTGCCGGTGATCCTCGTGATCAATAAGGTCGACCGCCCCGACGCCAGGATCGAAGAGGTCGTTGACGAGGTCTACGAGCTCTTCCTCGACCTCGGCGCCGATGACGAGCAGATCGAGTTTCCGATCGTTTACACAAACGCCAAGGTTGGCTGGGCATCGATGACGCAGGGCGAGGAGGGCACCGATCTTTCGCCGCTGCTCGACCTGATGCTCGAGACGATCCCCGAGCCGCTGTTCGAGGAGGGCTTCCCGCTTCAGGCGCACGTCACCAACCTCGACGCCTCTCCCTACGTCGGCCGCCTCGCCCTCTGCCGCGTCCGAAACGGCACGATCCGCTCCGGCCAGCAGATCGCCTGGTGCCGCGCCGACGGTTCGATCGAGCGCGCAACCGTCAATGAGCTCTATGTCACCGAAGCGCTCGAGCGCGTCGCCGTCGACGAGGCCGGAGCCGGTGAGATCATCGCCGTTGCCGGGCTCCCCGAGGTGACGATCGGCGAGACGCTGGCCGACATCGATGACCCGAGGCCGCTGCCGGTGATCACCGTCGATGAGCCGTCGCTCTCGATC
>JBBQZL010000100.1:0-9864 GCA_038207745.1 Solirubrobacterales bacterium | reverse complement strand
GAGGCCAGGCAGCTGCTCTTTCCAACCGTTGGCGCGGCATCAATACCCAGGAGAGGGCAAGGACGATCGGAAAGAAGATCGCGAACTCGACGGTCGGAAAGAGCAGCTGCCTGGCCTCGTGTAGATTCCCGCGGGTGTGCGGTGCGGCGAGATGCTAGGCGAAGCGGGGGGGATCCGAGGCGGGCCGCTCGGAAACGCCGCCCTTTACTTCTCGGCAGCGGCGCTCCTTTTGGTCATCGTGCTGGCTATTCCTGCTTCGGCTCTTGCCTGGGACCCAGCCTGCGGTGGAGTCGAGACCGCCCGGGCGACTCGTAAGGTCAATCCCGATGGGCGCGCGCCGCTCGCGATCGGAGACTCGACCATGCTCCTGGCGCTGCCGACCCTTTCAAGGGCCGGATACAAGGTCAATGCCCGCGGCTGCCGCGGCTGGTCGGAGGGCATGCGATTGATGCGCAAGTCAAAGCGCCAGGGAAAGCTTCCCCATCTGACGCTGATTGCGCTTGGGGCTGACTACTCGATCACCGGCAGGGACATAGACAAGGCGCTTCGGATCGCCGGACCGAAGCGGGTCCTGGCGTTGTTGGTACCACGTGAGCTCGGGGGAGGCACCAGCTCGGACGCCGATGCCGTGCGCCATGCCGGAAGGCAACACAAGAAGCGCGTCATGGTTCTCGACTGGGTCAAATACAGCAGCAGCCAGGGCGGTTGGTTCCAGCCCGACGGCCTGCATCTGACCTTTTCAGGCGCGGATGCATTTGCCCGCCTTGCCCGCAAGGCGACGCCCTACGCACGGGCCGGGAAGTTCCCGAAGGGGGCGCACGCGCCGCGCTGAGGCTGGACGACGGAGCCGCCGGCAGGTCTCCCGGGTTCTAGAAGCGCCGGGCGTGCTCGCGGGAGAGCTTGAAGCCGTGTCCGGTCTTGCGGTTCACGCAGCGCATCCCGATCGTCAGGCTGGTGCATTTGTATCGCTTCAAGCGCACGGTCCTTCCGTAGGCGAGTATCGGACCCTGACCAAGGACCGTGTCGCTCGCACAGGCGAAGTGCCCGCGCCCGCCGTTGCGGACCTCGAGGCCGTTGCCGTAATCGAAGTGGCAGCTCTTCGGCGTCGCGGGGGTCGCCCAGGAGCGCTCGGCGATGTCGCAGCGGATCCCGCCACGGCCGGGATGGTGCCCGCTGCCGAAGAGATCGATTTCGCAGCCGATATTCCTGGTCGGCGATTGAAAGAGCCGGAGGCTGTCGGCCGAAGCCGGAGATGCGACCAGGAACAACGCGGTGATCGCCTGGAGGATTGCAGGAAGTCGCTTTATGGTCAACGTTCCCGAGGCTACGACCGCTGTGCAACTCTGTCAAGCGCTGACCGCATCGCGACCGCCCTAACGGGCCCGGACAGCCGCCTCGACTCTCTCGCCGAGGTCCTGGTCGACGTTTCGCCAATACTCGAAGGCACGCGCAAGCACCGGCTCGCCCACACCGTTTCGCAGGTGGCCGGCGATGTTGCCGACCATTCGGCTGCGGGCGTCGTCGTCGAGCACCTCGCGGACCAGCGTCCCGGCCTGGCCCCAGTCGTCGTCCTCTGCGCGCAGCGTGTAGGCCGAGTGCTGCATCTCCCCGTCCACGTGCCATCCCGCCGGCTCGCCGAAGCGTTCCCTGTCCGCATGCGGTCCGCCCTTGGAGTTGGGCACATAGACCGGATCGCCCGGATTGTGGTGGCGCATGTGTCCGTCCTTGGTGTAGGAACGGACCTCGGTGGCATGCGGGCAATTGATCGGCAGCTCGTTGTAGTTGGCGCCGATCCGGTAGCGCTGCGCGTCCGGGTATGAGAACAGCCGTCCAAGCAGCATCCTGTCCGGGCTCGGGCCGATCCCCGGCACCAGGTTCGATGGCGCGAAGGCGGCCTGCTCGACCTCGGTGTGAAAGTCGGCCGGGTTGCGGTCGAGCTTCATCTTGCCGACCTCGATCAGCGGGTAGTCGCTGTGCGGCCAGACCTTGGTCAGGTCGAATGGGTTGAAGCGGTAGTTCTTCGCATCCTCGAATGGCATGACCTGCATCTTCAGGGTCCAGCTCGGGTGGTCGCCCCGCTCGATCGCCTCGAAGAGATCGCGCTTGTGGCAGTCGGTGTCCACGGAGGCGAGGTGGTCGGCCTCCTCCTGGGTGAGGAACTCGATGCCCTGGTCGGTCTTGAAGTGGTACTTGACCCAGAACTTCTCGCCCGCGGCATTGACCCACATGTAGGTATGGCTGGAGAAGCCGTCCATGTTCCGCCAGG
This sequence comes from Solirubrobacterales bacterium, assembly GCA_038207745.1. Taxonomy (GTDB): domain Bacteria; phylum Actinomycetota; class Thermoleophilia; order Solirubrobacterales; family 70-9; genus JBBQZL01. Next base: position 7,598 of record JBBQZL010000100.1, on the reverse strand, counting down.
TCTTCGGGATTCCGCGGTCACCCATCAGCCAGGTCACCTGGTGCGCCGTTTCCGGTGAGAGGGTCCAGAAGTCCCACTGCATGTCGTTGTCGCGCAGGTCATTGTCGGCGCGGCGCTTCTGCGAGCGGATGAAGTCCTGGAACTTCATCGGGTCGCGCAGGAAGAAGACCGGCGTGTTGTTGCCGACCAGGTCGTAGTTGCCCTCGGCGGTATAGAACTTGATTGCGAAGCCGCGGGGATCACGCCAGCTGTCGGGACTGCCGCGCTCTCCGGCGACGGTGGAGAAACGGATGAACATCTCGGTGCTTCGGCCCGGCTGGAAGAGGTCGGCCTTGGTGTAGGCGCTTACGTCGCCGGTCACCTCGAAGCTGCCGAAGGCGCCACCACCCTTGGCGTGCGGCTGGCGCTCGGGCACCCGCTCCCGGTTGAACTGCGCCATCTTCTCGATCAGGTAATGGTCCTGCAGGAGAATCGGGCCGTCGGGGCCTGCGGTAAGCGAGTGCTCGTCGCTCCCGACCGGGATCCCGACATTGTTGGTGGTGTTGTTTTCCTCGGCCATTTCGCTCCTTAACTTGTCGTCCGGGTCACCCGGAACGATCACAGACGGCTCTGCCTGATGTTAGGGGACGGCGATCCGCTTCGCAGGACGGATCCGGGAGCGCGCGGGATCCGGTTTCGAGATCAGCCGGCGAGAGCGCCTGCGCTGCCTGGGGCCGCACCGCGCTGTTCGGGGCCCGGTGGATCCCCGGTGGTCGTTGTCCCCAGGTTCGCAAGCGACACCATCGCGCTGGCGACCAGCACCCAGAGGAGCGCTCCGGTGGTCAGATGAGCCAGGATCAGGAGGCCGCTTTCGTCAGCCCAGACATTTATCGCTCCGAGCAGAACCTGTGCGGTCAGCACGGCCCCGATGGCGAACGGGAGACGCCCGGTCAGGCGACGGCGGTGGAGAAGCAGCGCCAGGGTCACGATTGCCACAACGGCCAGGAACATCAGGCTGCGGTGCGTGAGCTGGATGTCGGTCATGTCTGCGCTGCCGAAGGGCAGGAACGATCCGTTGCAGCCCGGGAACTGATGGCCGCAGCCGAAGTGGGCGCCCCAGATGCGCTCCCCGCCTGGGACCCCGTGCTTCTCAGTTCCCGCGACCACGCCTCCGGCCACTATCGTGGCCAACAGGAGCACCGAGGCGACGATCGCGACGGGCCGAAGCCGCCGCTCTGCCGCGAGAGTCTCCCGGAGTGGTCCTGTGGTTGCGAGGAGAGCGATCAGGATGCCGAGCAGGAGCATTGCCGTGCCGAGGTGCGCGGCGACAAAGCCTGCGCTGAGGCCATATTCGACCGTCAGCCCTCCGAGGACAGCCTGCGCAAGGACGAGCAGCAGGCCCGCAATCGCCCACCGCGCGAACGCGGGCCTGTCGCGGAACCGGCGGAGCGCCTGCCAGAGGATCGCCGCGAGCAGGATCACCACCACCGTGGCAAGGAAGCGGTGTGTGTATTCGACAAGCGTGTGCGTATCCACGTTGGGGATAAGCCTGCCGTCGCAGAGCGGCCAGCCGCGAAGGCCGCCGCCGGCGGGTCCGCAGCCCTGGCCGGCATCGACGACACGGACCACGCCGCCGACGATCACCAATAGGAACGCGGCCACCGCGGTGGCGGTGACCAGGTTTTGGAATCGGCGCAGGTCCCGGTTGGTGGCCGGGTCAGAGGAGTTCTGAGAACGAGGTGAAGAGGCGGGCGACGGAGGAATTCGGCAACCCTAACGTGTCGGGCTATCAGAGGCATTTCCTCGGGTGTCCGGGGCGACTTCAGGAAGTGCTTCTGACCGCCTCCGGACGATCGAATCGCCTGTGATAACAATGCGGCATGCCGTTCACACGGATCATCGTTGGGACCGATGGATCCAGCACAGCCACGGACGCTGTCAGGCAGGCGATCGACGTCGCCAGGCAGCATCAGGCGATCCTGATCGTGGTCAGCGCCCACGAGCCGGCGCCCGATTCCCGGCTGCCGCGTGAGCGCCGGGACATCCCCTCCGACCTCGCACACATCTCTGGCGGGCGTGACGAAGCCAATACGGCCCTCTCTGACGCGGCGACCCTGGCCACCGGCGCGGGTGTCGAGGTCGAGACCGTGGCCCGTCAGGGAGATCCAGCCGACGCGCTCCTCGACCTCGCGGAGGAGCGGGACGCGGACCTGATCGTGGTCGGGAGCAAGGGCATGAGGGGTTCGAAGCGGTTCCTGCTCGGCAGCGTGCCCAACAAGGTGTCGCATCACGCCCAGTGTTCGATCCTGATCGTCCGTACGACCTGAGCCCTCGGTCCTTCTAGGCAGGCGTGGAGCCGGGTATGGGTGGCTCCGGCACGTCTTCAAAGGAGTCGGGGAGAATGCGCTCGAGGCGCTTGGGCAGCCACCAGTTCCACTTCCCGAGCAGGACCATGGTGGCCGGCACAAGTGTCAGCCGAACCACGGTTGCGTCGATCGCAATCGCCACAGCGCAACCAAGCCCGAGTTCCCGGATCGTGGGCACGCCGGTGAAGACGAAGACGCTGAACACGGAGACCATGATCAGCGCCGCGCTCGTGATCGTCCGCGCGCTTGACGCAAGCCCCTGAGCCACTGCCTGGCGAGTGTCCCCGGTGGCCTCGAAGCGTTCCCGGATCCGGGTCAGCAGGAAGATCTCGTAGTCCATCGAGAGTCCAAAGACCACCGCCAGGACCAGCGGCGGTGTGAGAACCCCGATCTGGCCGAATGAGTCAAAGCCGAGCCACTCGAGCCAGCCCCACTGAAAGACCATGACCAGGATCCCGTAGGCGGCGCCGACCGAGAGAAGGTTCATCACGACCGCCTTGATGGCGAGCGCGATCGAACGCAGGACCACGATCAAGACGACCAGGGCCAGGGCCAGGATCCAGACGATGATCTTCCACATCGAGCCGGCGATCAGATCCTGCGTATCGGTCATCGATGCGGTGACACCTCCGACCCGCATGGTGGCGCGATTGCCTGCGACGACGGGGAGCGCGGCGCGCAGACGGGCGAGCGCCGCCTCCGCCAGGTCCGACTCGCCCTCCGCTCGCAGCGTGGCTGAAATCAGGGCGCTGCGTCTGTTACCCGAGGGGAGCGGTGGCAGGGCGCTCTGGACCAGGGGATCAGATTCGACTCGCGCCCGCAGCCTTGTCAGGAGCGCCTGGTTTGCCGGCGTCGATGTGAGTCCGGATTCCAGGTCGACAAGCACGCGCATCGGCGCCAGGGCGCCCGGCCCCGTTACCTCGCCGGCGCGTTGGGTGCCGACCCTCGCCGGGCTGTCCGGAGGGATCTGATCCAGCCCGCGCTGGCCCATGCTGAGGCTCAGAGCGGGCAGGGCAAGCGCCAGGAGCAGGCAGCCGCTGACAAGCACGGTCACAAGCGGCCTGCGCATCACCCACATGCTCCAGCGGACCCAGAAGCCACCCGAGCGTTCCGGCCGGGTGGAGCCGGGGCGGCGGCGCCGCCACTGCAACGCCCGCAAGACCACCCCGGTCACCGTGTGCAGGCGCATCCGGACGTATGCCCTGTGACCGAGCATCTCGATCAGCACCGGCAGCAGCGTCACGGCTGCGATCACCGACAGCGCGACGACGAGAATCCCGCCGATCGCCATGCTGCGGATCGCCTGGTTGTCGATCAACCAGAGACCGGCGAGCGCCGCGATCACGGTGAGGCCGGAGAAGATGACGGCGAGTCCGGAGGTGGCGAGCGCGTAGCTGCGCGCCAGGGCGGGCTCTCGGCCGACCGCGATCTCCTCGCGGTAACGGGCCAGGACGAACAGCGAGTAGTCGACAGCCACGCCGATGCCGATCATCGATGCCATGTTGGTCACGTAGACGGACATCCCGATTGTCTGAGAAAGGAAGAAGATCGCCGCCCCTGTGAGCAGCAGCGAGAAGAGCCCGATTGCCAGAGGCAGCGTCGCGGCCCCGATTGAACCGAAGGCGATGACGAGAATCAGGAGCACGATCGGGAAGCCCCGCTCCTCCGCCTTGGACAGATCCTCCTTGGCGACTCCGCGCAGCGCATCCGCGACTGCTCCCTCGCCAACCAGGTAGATGGCGACCGCGCCGCGCGTCTGGCCCGGCGGGGTGAGGCGACCGCCAAGATCGGAAGCGACCTCGACAGCCGCGTCTTCGTCGATGTCGAGCGCAAGCGGTACAAGTACCGGTCTGAGACGGCTGCCCGAGACGGCTGCGCGGCCCACGGTCTGAGGCCCGGCTGCGACGTGGGGCGTGCGGTTCGCCAGTTTCTCAACGCGGTCGAGCTCCGCCGCCAGGTCGGCCCGGCCGGCCTCCGGAGCGGGGACCACCAGCACTCCCAACTCCGAACGAGGAAGGCTCGGGAAATCACCGGCGAGCGCACCGGCAACCTTCTCCGACTCCGACCCGCGCACGGTGAAGCCACCGGGACTCAGATGCTCTGATTGGCGGGCGGCGAACGGGATCGCAGCGATGATCAGCGCTGCCCACAGGACGAAGACCGCCTTGCGGTGGCGGTGGAGAAAGCGGTCGAGTTGCATCATCCGTACCTGCATGGCCTCAGCCCTGGTCGCGGGAGTGAACCCTGTCGCTGACCACTGCGAAAAGCTGCCACTTCCCGCGGATGCCCTTGAGAGTATGAGTCCCGCGGTCAGTGAACTTCAGGTCCGAACCGGCAACGAGATCCGCGACGGTTCGCGAGACGAGCACTTCGCCCGGACCTGCAAGGCCAGACACCCGGGCGGCTATGTGGACCGCAAGTCCGCCGATGTCGCCCTCCATCATCTCGCACTCACCTGTGTGGAGGCCGGCCCGGAGTTCGATGCCGAGCGGCCGCGTGGCCTGGAGGATCGCGTCGGCACAGCGGATCGCGCGGGCGGGGCCATCGAAGGTCGCCAGGAAGCCGTCTCCGATCGTCTTCACCTCCGTGCCGCGGAAGCGGCTCAGTTCCTTGCGCACCACCTCGTAGTGGCTCTCGAGCAGATCCCGCCAGCGCCGATCGCCAAGCTCGCCCGCCCGTTCGGTCGAGCCGACGATGTCGGTGAACAGGATCGTGGCCAGGATCCTGTCCGGCTCATGGTCCTGGCGCATCCCGGTCAGGAACTCCTCGATCTCATCGAGAATCTGATCACTGTCGCCTGGCACCGGCAGGTGGTCATCGCCGGGAAGCTCAACGTACTTTGCGTGCGGGATCAGCGAGGCGACGTAGCGGCCGATCTCCACCGGCACCATGAGATCGCCGCTCCGGTGCAGGACGAGCGTCGGGACGCTGATCGTCGGAAGGATCTGCCGGACATCCGTTTCCTCGATCGCGCTGATGATCCGGCGCGCGGACCCCGGGCTCGCGGCCAGACGCTCCAGGCGGCCGAGCCAGCGGCGGAAAGCTTCGTCATCGACCGCACTTGGCGCCAGCACCTCGATACCTGCGCCGCTGCCCCAGTCGCGGAGCATCATCGTGTAGAAGCTTTCCCGCTCCGCTGTGCCCCGCCCGAGGGGGAAGTCGGGTGCCCACATCTCCCGGGGGGTGGTTCCGTAGAGGATCAGCGCCGAAGTTCTCGCCGGGTATGTGGCGGCGAAGAGGGCGCTCATCGGCCCGCCTTCGGAGAAGCCGAACAGCGCCGCCCGCTCGGAGCCGACTGCATCGAGAACAGCGCGGACATCGTCCATTCGCTCTTCGAGCGTGGCGGCGCCCACGACCGGGTCGGAGAGGCCGGTTCCGCGCCGGTCGAAGAGGATCAGGCGGGAGAATGTCAGCAGCCGCTCCATGAATCTGACCAGCGAGGGTTCTTCCCAGAGCTGCTCGACCTGCGAGATCCAGCTCGGCACGTAGACGAGATCGATCGGTCCATCTCCCAGCACCTGATAGGCGATGTGCGTATCGCCGCTCTTCGCGTAGCGCGTCTCGGGCCGCAGTGCGGTGCGGGAAGATGAGGCTGACCGTCCCGCACCCCCTGCGGGCCTGCCGGACCCTTGTTGTCCAGTGGACGAGGCCATCCGACCGCCACACTACTCCGCGATCAAGTCTGGGGTTGAAGCCGGGAACTGTCCCGGCAATCGCCTTCGTCTCATCCTGCCGGGGACCCTGGGGAAACGGCAGGCGATCCATCGTCGTCGTCCTGGTCAGGCGCATTGCCGGCGCGTCGGAGTCGGACCAGGACTGCGACCCCGATCAACGCACAGATGAACGTTGCGAGGAGGAGACCGACGAACAGCCCGACCGGGAATGGCTTGCGGCCGACCCAGTAGAGCGTTCCATCGAGCGTGGCGGGACGACCCCCAACCGTCAGCGGGATCCGGTAATTGCGAATCTTCGTCCGTTTGGCGGGGTTCTTCAGCTGCGGTGGGGTCCCGGTGTTCATGTAGTGCGAGCGCCGGTCGTACCATGTCAACTCGCCGGAGTTGGCGATCCAGATCCACTTCGGCGATGCCGAGACATCGACCGAAGGGTCCACCGGTGTGCGGGCGTAGCGATCGTTGTTGAGGTAGAAGGCCGGAGACCGGGCGTTCAGGAACACTCTGCCGTCAGGATCGAGTCGCGCATACGGTTCGCCCCTGTATCCCTCGACCATGACCAGCTTGCCACTCCGGTTTCGGAGCCGGATCCGGGAATCGAAGTCGAGCATCCGGGCCTCGATCCCGGTGCCGAGCACTGCGGGGGATATCCCGCGGAGCACGGAATCGAAGGAATGTGAGCCACGGTGGGCCAGACCCTGGTCGACCGGGATCAGCGCCACCACAAGAACGGCGGCGATCGCGGAGATGGCTCTGCGACTGTGCCCGGTCAAGTTGACCCTACGGCGGGGTGATCTGCCGATGTCTCGACGGCCTGGATGGCCCGCCTCAGCGTCGCCACCGTCTGCGGGCCGCTGAGCGTCGCGGCAATCTGTCCCCGGGAGTTCAGTACAAACGTGGTCGGGAGGCCGGCAAGTCCCCACTTCGTTCCGATTTCGTTCGCGCCGTCTCTGAGCATCGGGTAGCTGAGGTCGTAGCGGTCGATGAAGGCACGGGCGCCGTCTGCCGAATCGCCCCAATCGACGCCGACGACGGCGACTCGACCGCGGAACCTCGTGGCAAGGCGCTCGAGCTCGGGGGCCTCCTGCCTGCAGGGGGCACACCAGCTTGCCCAGAAGTTCACGATCGCCGGCCTGCCTCGTAGCGAGTTCATGTCCACAGCCGGACCGGATAGGACCTCGGCCGGCAACCCGGGTGCCGCCCGCGGCGACGAGCTGTCGCCGCGGCTGGTCAGCAACTCTGCCGTCCCGAGGGCCAGAACCGCAGCGATCGCGGCAAGCGAGGTGACGACGCGGCGCCGGTTCACCAACTCCGCTACTCCGCAGCCAGCTTCGGGACATCGGCGACAATCTGCTCCGGCTCGAAGTTCGGGGGGTAGACCGTCCGGATCTGACCCGTGGCGTCGATTCCGAAGATCTGACCAGAGTGCTCGACCAACTCAGGGTCACCCTTCGGCACCTTCGCGGCGACGCCCCAGCGTGCCCAGGTTCGCTCGAGTTGTGGGCGGGATCCGGTCAGCCACTCCATCCGCCCGGTCATCTGGTGCTGGCGCAGGAACCGGGTCACGGCGGCCGGCGTGTCT
>JBBQZL010000099.1:0-9865 GCA_038207745.1 Solirubrobacterales bacterium | reverse complement strand
GACGGGCGAGGACGACCTCGGACAGGCCTTCCTGGCCGTGATCGAGGAGACCGTCCCGTGAGCGCGCGAATAATGGTGGCCACGGCCAGACGCGTGCTGCGGCAGATAGGTCACGACCCGCGAACCCTCGCGCTGCTGCTCGTCGTACCCCCGTCCCTGCTCATCCTGCTGCGCTACGTATTCGATGGCCGTCCAGGCGTCTTCCAGGCGATTGGGGCGCCGTTGTGCGGGATGTTTCCGTTCATCGGGATGTTCCTCGTCACCTCGATTGCGATGCTGCGCGAGCGGACCAGCGGAACTCTCGAGCGATTGATGACGATGCCGCTGGCCAAGCTCGACCTGCTGGCCGGTTACGGGATCGCGTTCGGAGTGCTGGCCGTAATACAGGCGGTCATCGTCTGCGGGGTCGGGTTTCTGCTGCTCGGTCTGGACGCTCCGCACGGAGTCTTGATCGTGGGCGTGCTGGCGGTCGGCAACGCGCTGCTCGGCATGGCCCTCGGCCTCTTTCTCAGCGCGTTTGCCCGGACGGAGTTCCAAGCCGTGCAGTTCATGCCGGCATTCATCTTCCCGCAGCTGCTGCTCTGCGGCCTCTTCGTCAGCCGCGATCAGATGGCCAAGCCGCTATATGACCTCTCCTGGGTCCTTCCCTTCACCTATGCCTACGACGCGCTCGAGCGCGTCACGCGTCCGGATGCGATCGGTGGCACCGTGGCGCTCGACCTGGCAGTCATCATGCTCGCCACCGTCGGTGCGCTCGCGCTCGGAGCACTGACGCTCCACAGACGGACACCGTAACGCCGCCCGGCGCCACACGGTCTGAGCGACTACTCGGCAAGCAGCGGGAGCAACGCGCCGAGCTTGACCTCGGTCTCCGCCAGCTCGCTCGCCGGGTCCGATCCGGCCACAACGCCCACCCCTGCGAAGAGGAAGGCCTCTCGATCGCGGATCAGGGCGCTGCGGAGCGCTACGCAGAACTCACCGTCCTCGGTCGCGTCCATCCAGCCGACCGGGCCCGCGTACCAGCCGCGGTCCATCTCCTCGAGCTCGCGGATCAGGCGGCCGGCCTCAGGCCACGGCTCGCCGCCGACCGCCGGAGTCGGATGAAGCATCCCGGCGAGCTCGATCGCGGACCGGGAGTCCGAGAGCTGCGCGACGATCGGTGTTGCCAGGTGCTGGATGTTCGCCACCCGGATCGTCGTCGGCTCGCTCCCTGCCTCCACCCAGACAGAGTGGGGTCGCAGGATCGAGGTGATCCGCCTGACCACGATCTCGTGCTCGCGACGATCCTTGTCGCTGCGCAATAGCTGCTCGCCGAGGTGATCGTCAACGGAGGGGTCCGAGCTGCGGCGGGTCGATCCCGCAAGCGCCACCGCGGAGACGCTGGCGCCTGAACGCCGGATCAGCAGCTCGGGGCTTGCTCCGATGAATGCTCCCTCCGGAGTACCGACGCTGAACGCGAAGCAGGAGGGAAAGACCTGCCGGAGCGCTCCGAACAGGGCGTCGGGATCATGCGCCGAGGCGGCTTCGACCACGACCTCCCGGGCCAGGACCAGCTTGGTGATCCCATCCTCACCCGCGGCCATCCGCTCAACCGCCGCGGTGACCGCCCGCTCGAACCCGCCGGGCGGCAGCGTGCTGCGGATGTCCGGTCGCGCCACCGGATGGGGATCGAGCATCGGCAGCTCACGGTCGGAGAGCGCGGCAACCCGGGCTGAGATCCGCCTCCGGACCTGCTCGGGATCCTGCCCCGGCCTCGCGAGCACGTTGAGGGTCAGAAAGGTCTGGTCCCCGTGGCTGCTCAGCGCGATCTCGGGCAGGGTCATCGACCCGGGTGCAAATGATGACCACTTGGATGTGCGACCCCCTTCGGGGTCGAAGGAGAACCCACCGACCCAGACGATCCCGGCCCCCGAAGGCAGGACGGTCTCGCCGAGAAGTTCGGCATCGGATATTGCGTCCATGCATCGATCGGCGACCTCCTCGAAGCGGCGTTCTCCCCTCGCGACCACGCTGACCGCCGACCCCAGGCAGCCAAGTGCGAAGTGCCGGTCAACCTCCTCCCAGCAAAACCATGAGTCCGAGGCCAGCCGCGAACCGAGAATCGCGGCGCAGACGTCGGTATCCGGGATCGCCGCGGTGAGGCTGACGAGGCGCGTCCGCCCCGCATCCGAGGCAGCGGCGACTCCCGAAACCAATCGGTCAATCGAGAACGTGTCGATAGGGGGCGTCACGCTGGTCGCGACGGCTGGGGCTTTCGCCTCAGTCGCTGCCTCGCGCGATCGCGATCTCACCGGTGCGGACCATCTCGACCAGGCCGTGCGGGCGGAGCATTCGCTCGAAGGCCTCGATCTTGTCGTCTGACCCGGTGATCTCAACCGTCATCGTGCGTCGTGAGACATCGACCACCTTGGCCCGGAAGATCTCCGCGAATTGGATGATCTCGGCGCGGCTCTCAACTGTCGCGGTGACCTTGAACAGGGCCATCTCACGGGCGATGGTCTCGTCCGGCTCCATGTCCCTGATCTTCAGCACGTTGATCAGCTTGTGGAGCTGTTTGGTGACCTGATCGATCGGGTGCACGGCGCCGTCGAGCGTCAACGTGATCCGCGAGACGTTCGGGTCATCAGTCGGCCCAACGGAGAGCGTGTCGATGTTGAAGCCGCGGCGCGAGAACAGCCCGGCGACCCTTGCCAGGACGCCTGGGCGGTTCTCGACCATGATCGAGAGAACGTGCTTGCGGCCGCTCAGCGCCCGCACGCCTCCAAAGGCCTCAAGCTTGTCGAGTTCTGATGTTCCCTGGTCAGCCATGCTCAGCCGACCATATCTCTGGCAGCCGCGCCGGCCGGGATCATCGGGTAGCAGTTCTCAGTCGGGCTGACCCGGACATCGATCAACGCCGGCCCATCGAGTTCGAGCGCGTGGACCATCATCTCCTCGAGATCGGCTGCCTCCTCGCATCGCAGGCCGGTGGCCCCGTAGGCCTCCGCGAGCTTCACCCAGTCCGGACTCGGGCCGAGCTCCACAGAGCTGTAGCGGCCATCCCAGAAGAGCTCCTGCCACTGCCGCACCATGCCCATGTAGCCGTTGTTCAGAAGGAAGACCTTGACCGGGATGTTGTGGTGGACAGCGGTTGCGAGTTCCTGGGCGTTCATGATCAGGCTGCCGTCACCGGAGAGGCAGACGACGTTCTCGTCAGGACAGGCGACCTTGGCGCCGATCGCGGCCGGGAGGCCGAAACCCATCGTCCCGAGACCACCCGAGTTGATCCACTTTCGCGGCTTGTTGAAGCCGTAGTACTGGGCGGACCACATCTGGTGCTGACCGACGTCCGAGGTGACGATCGCGTCGCCGCCGGTCGCCCGGTGCATCGCCTCGATCATGAACTGGGGCTTGATCTCGCCGTCCTTGCCCGGTTCATAGCTGAGCGGATACTCCGTCTGCCAGGCCCTGATCTGCTTCCACCAGGGGTCGAGCCTCGATGAATCCGTCTGCAGCGCGCGGTACTCGCGAACCAGCTTCGGGAGGATGTGGCCCGCATCGCCGACGATCGGGATATGGGCGGCGATGTTCTTTGAGATCTCCGCCGGATCCACGTCGATGTGGATGAACTTGGCCCTTGGAGCGAACTCGGAGAGCTTGCCGGTGATCCGGTCGTCGAAGCGCGCGCCGATCGCGACGATCAGATCCGCCTCGTCCATCGCGTAGTTGGCGCTCCTGGTCCCGTGCATGCCGAGCATGCCGAGCCACTGATCGCTGTCGGAGGGGAAGGCACCGAGACCCATCAGGGTCGAGGTGACCGGGAATCGGTCCGAGGCAGCCAGTTCGCGGAGAGATTCGGAGGCGTTGGCGTTGACCACTCCGCCACCGGTGTAGAGGACCGGGCGACGCGCGTTTGCGATCGCCTTGGCTGCAATCCTGATCTGCTTGATGTTTCCGTCGATCGATGGCTTGTAGCCGGGCAGCTCAACCGGTTCCGAGCGCGGCTGGTAATCGATCTCACTCTTCGAGAGATCGAGCGGGATGTCGACGAGCACCGGGCCGGGGCGACCCGTCGATGCGATGTGGAATGCCTCGTGGATGAACTCCGGAATCTGCTCGGCGTCTGTGACCTGCAGCGAATGCTTGACGAATGGCAGCGTCGCGCCGATGATGTCTGCCTCCTGGAAGCCGTCGGTGCCGATCAGGTCGGTGCGGACCTGTCCGGTGATGAAGACGGTCGGCCTGGAATCGAGCATCGCGTCCGCAATTGAGGTGACCAGATTCGTGGCGCCCGGACCGGACGTGGCGAATGCGACGCCTACGCGACCCGACGCGTGGGCATAGCCCTCGGCGGCGTGGCCACCAGCCTGTTCGTGCCTGACCTGGACGTGGTCGAAGTCGGCATCGACGAGCGCGTCGTAGGTCGGCAGGTTTGCCCCGCCGGGGATTCCAAAGACGTGTTGCACGCCCTCGGCCTTCAGCGATTCCATCAGTGCGTCTGCGGCTCTCATAGGACCGGCGATGGTATCAACGGCCGGGCTCCCGCCGACAGCCTCTATTGCAGGGACCACCCCGACCGAGGGACCGGGAGCCTCGGATGCGGAATGACAGCGAATGCCTCGAGTTCCGGGGGGCTTTCGCAAACCGGTCGTCGACGAAGAGCCGGAGACGGTGGAAACCGGGCTCGAGGTGCCCGGTCCTGAGCAGGCCGAGACGATGCGAGTTGAGTCCCTTCACGTCGGTGAATGTCTTCGTGCCCAGATGCCGGCGCAACCAGCAGAGTCGCCTTCCGCGATTTCCCCTGTCTCTTGGCGTGCACTCACCGGACACGAGTCGCCCTCGAGCCGGCCGGACGAGATCGATCCTCACCACCGCCCGATGGCTGAGGCGATATCGGATGATCGCCCTGCCTGCCCTTCCACTCCGCGGGCTCCTCGGGGTGACGGTCAAGCCCGTCAACGCAGCATGCGCGGCGTTGCAGGCAATCTTCACCACCCCATGCCACTCGACAGCCCCTCGATCGAGGTCTGAATGTGGCGGCACCGGCAGGCAACTCACGTCGGCAGGCGCGATCCGCTCGTTTCCGGCGATATCGAGACCGGGAGCGCCGACGCCGGTTCCGCTGTCGACGATCACGCTGTGCTGAAGAGGTGTGAATCCACTGATCACCCGGCTCCGAAGTCCCTCGATACCACCTGAAAGAGCAGTGTCCCAGTCGGTTGTCGCGAAGATCGAGGCCGGGTCGTCGTTGAAGGTCACGAGCCTGTTGCAGGCAGTGACGGCGATCGCGAAGGCGTAATTGGCGAATGCCGGGCTGAAGCACTTGAAGCCGCCGACGTCATAGCGCTTGACCGCGTCGATGAAGACCGAGTCCCGGACGCCCATCTCGATTGCGCCCTCGTCGCGGGCACCGAGCTGGATGTCCAGGCGGGGCGACAAATCGACGACTCCGACCTCACCGACGTCGATTGTGTCCCTGTCAACATCGACGTTGAGCGAGGAGCCACTCGGGCCGGCGCCATTTGCCGCCGCCCAGACGCCACCCCCGCCACCGACGATGATCGAGTCGGCAACCCTGGCGTCGGCGTAGCCCGTGATCGCCGGATCCATCATCACCGCGAAACCCTGCCCATCGCCCCGCAGGCCGGGCGGCGCAGTCATCACGATCACGGTCTTGTCGACCGCAAGCGAGGCCGTTCCGCCGGCACGAATGGCTCCCGCCGTGCTTCCGATGTCGCGCAGGAGCATTGTTGAGTCGTGGACCGCCAGTCCGCCGTTGGCATTTCCCTCGGCCAGGATCGACGTCCCCGGCACGAACGGGCCGCTGCCCACCGCGGTCACGGCATCCTCGATCTCGGAGTTGCCGACCTCGACATCGACACCGCCATTGCTCTCGCCGTGGATCGCGAAGTGGCCGGGCGCGCCCTCGACATTCAACGATGTGTGTTCGAACCGTGCCCCACCGGAGGTGACATCGACCGCGGCGCCGCCGGGGGGAACACGGCTGGCCTCGATTGCGAGTTCCGATAGCCGGATGTCGCCGGCTCCCAGCCTGATCAGCGAGCTCTCGTCCGGATCCCCGGTGATCACCGTGGTCGCAGGCCCGGAGCCCCTGATCCAGAGGCCGTCCAGGCCGGCCGCGATCGCGTCAAGGCCTCCGGGGGGTAGCTGGATCTGCCCCGCGCTCACGTCGATGGTCACCACGCCGGGTTCGGGGTCGGCAATTGCGACTGCTCTCGTCAGCGAGCAGGGCGACGCGTCCGTGCATGGAGCCAGGTCCCCGCCTCCGGGCGTGACCTTGAGCGGGACGGCGCCTGCCGAGGCCGCGATGAGGAAGAAGCAGGCGAACGAGGTCGCCGCGAACAAGCGGAGGCTCAGGACTTCTGTGCGGCGGAAAGCACGCCGCCCTTGTGTTCTCCGGGGTTCCATTGGGTCTTCGGTACCAACGCACGCTCGATCACCCGGTTGCGGTGACGCTCGATGATCGACAGCATCGAGCGGACCAGTTCGTCTCCGAGATGACTCGGCTTGAGGCCGAGATCGAGAAGCTTCGTGTGGGTGGGGTTGTAGTAGTGATCCTCGAGCTCGACCCGTGGATTGGGGAAGTGCATCACCTCCACCTGGCGATCGGTCTCCGCGCCTGCGACCTGGACGAGCTCGGCGAGCTCAGTGACGGAGAACTGCTCCGTGAACTGGTTGAAGACCCTGTACTCGCCAAGTTCGGCAGGCGTCTCGGCGGCCAGTTCGACGCATTGGATCGTGTCGCGGATATTGAGGAAGCCCCGGGTCTGGCCGCCCTTGCCGTAGACAGTCAGCGGGTGCCCAACGACCGCCTGGACGCAGAAGCGGTTGAGCACGGTGCCGAAGATCTCGTCGTAGTCGAAGCGATTGATCAGCCGGTCGTCGAGAATCGTCTCATCGGTCTCGATCCCGTAGACGACGCCCTGGTTGAGGTCGGTTGCGCGCAATCCCCAGACCCGGCAGGCGAAGTGGATGTTGTGGGAGTCGTGGACCTTCGAGAGGTGGTAGTGCGAACCCGGCAGCTTCGGGAACGGAAGCTTGTCCTTGCGCCCGTTGTGCTCGATCTCGATGAAGCCCTCTTCGATATCGATGTTCGGAGTGCCGTATTCCCCCATCGTCCCGAGCTTGATCAGGTGACTGTCGGGCACGTGATCGCGAATCGAGAAGAGCAGATTCAGGTTGCCGATAACGTTCGTATATTGCGTCTCAACGGCGGTCTGGCGAGACTTCATCGAGTACGGCGCCGAAGGCTGCTCGCCGTAGTGGATGATCACCTCGGGAAGAAACTCTGCAACAACGCGGTCGAGGAACTCGCCGTCCTCGATATTGCCCACATGAGCATGGATGTCGTTTCCGCTGACCAGCTTCCACGCCTCGAGTCGGTCATGGAGGGAGCCAATTGGTGTCAGCGAGTCGGTCGACTGCTGGAGATGCCAGCGTCGCCGCGAGAAGTTGTCGACGATCGATACCTCGTGACCGCGAGCCGAGAACCGCATTGCGGTGGGCCAGCCGAGGTAGCCGTCGCCCCCAAGAATGA
The DNA here is from genome assembly GCA_038207745.1 of Solirubrobacterales bacterium. Classification (GTDB taxonomy): domain Bacteria; phylum Actinomycetota; class Thermoleophilia; order Solirubrobacterales; family 70-9; genus JBBQZL01. Next base: position 2,328 of record JBBQZL010000099.1, on the reverse strand, counting down.
GAACGCGCATGATTCGGGCAGATTACCGGAACGACGACCGGCGGCGCCTGCCTCCGGGGCGATCGGAAATAACCTGTCCGCCTCCCCATGGATGAAACCCCTTCAAAGCAGCAGGGCAGTGGCCGCCTCGGCCCGCTCGTGGCGCGCTACGGCCGCCGCACCCTTGTCATCTTCGCGGTGATCCTGGCGGTCGGCCTCGCGCTGCGAATGGAGCGTGTGGTCAATCCCAACGCCGTCCCCGGCGACGACGCCCTCGCCTACAACGCCCTCGCGACCTCGCTCTACGAACACGGGACATATGGCGAACCCGACTTCAACAACCCGACAGACTGGTCGCCTGGGGCTCCGCTCCTCTATGCCGGGCTGTTTGTCGTCACCGGCGGCCCGAGGGACGGCTCGATCCGTCTCCTCGAGGCCCTGATCGGGGTCCTCGGCATCGTCGCCGTCTTCCTGCTCACCTTCCGGATCGCCGGCCGGGCCGAGGCACTTCTGGCAGCGGGGGCCGTTGCGATCTACCCCCCATTCATCCACTCGACCGGCGCGGCACTGAGCGAGCCACCGGCGATCCTCTACCTCCCGCTCGCGATCCTCGCCCTGCTCTGGGCGATGGAGAGGCGATCGACCTGGGCATGGATACCCGCGGGGCTGCTGCTCGGCCTGACCGCTCTGACCCGCCCTGAGTACCTGACCGTCGCCGTTCTGATCGCGGTCGCTGTCGCGATCGCCCTCTGGCGCCGCGATGGATTTCGACAGGCGATCACGCCCGCGGTCGTTCTCTGCCTCGCGATCGCTGTCCCGATAGTCCCCTGGGCGATCCGGAACACGCTCGAGCTCGACAGGGTCGTGCCGATCTCGACCGGCAGCGGCAAGGCCCTCTACGTCGGCACGTATCTGCCGGCCGACGGTGACTATCAACGGGTCAAGGCGGATCTGCTGCGGCGCTTCACCGGTCGTGAATTGGCGCCTGATTCCGAGGCGCTGAATGCGGTCAACCCAACGCCGCTCTTTGACCGGGTTGCCGCCAGGTACCCGGACCTCCCCCGCGACACGGCGCTCGGGAAGATCGGAAAGCAGCAGCTCAACGACTACATCTCCGACGACCCGATCGGATACGCGGCAATGACCGTGCGAAAGGGCTGGCGGATCTGGAGCAGCGGGGTCGGTGACGCACTTGAGTCCGGGCCGGGAAGGGTGATCCAGATATTGCTGGTTGTCCTTGGTCTGATCGGGCTGGTCGTGCTCGCGACCCGGAGGCGATTCTTCGAGGCGATCATCTTCGCGATTCCGATCCTCTCGATCACCGCCGTCGGGATGGTGACCCTGGCGAGCAACCGGCGCAGCGAGATCCTGATGACCCTGATCCTGCCTCTGGCCGCGGTGGCTCTGATGCAGGGATGGCGCCGGATCCGCCCTGGAACGGGCGACGCGCCTATCCTGCAGCCGCAACCATGACCATCGCCTCACTGCTCCCAGAACAACTCACGGCGCTTCGTGCGGCCGGGTTGATCGTCGCGATCGCGATCGCCGCCTATGCGATCGTCCGACGCCGGGAGCTGCGCAACGCCGACGTCGGGCTCCTCCTCCTGGCCGCATCCGGGCTGGCGATCGTCTCCGGCACCGAGGTCACCGATCGGCTGCTGGAGGCATTCTCATTTCAGAAGGGCAATGGCGGCAGGATTCTCGGCCTTGCGGTCTTCGCGATCTTCGTCCTCTTCCTGATCTCGCTTCGCTCCCTCTCGGTGGGGTCCCGCAATTCGAGGCAGCTCTCCGCAGTCCTCGAGGGCATCGCCTGGGAGGAGTTCAAGAGCGCCGGGCTTCCGCAACGATTCAGCGGCAGGATCGCGATCGTGATCCCGGCCTACAACGAGGGTGAAAGCATCGCCACCGTTCTCGATCAGATGCCGGCCGAGGTGTGCGGTCGGGAGACCGCCGTTCTCGTTGTTGACGATGGCTCCCGCGACAACACCGGTGAGGTTGCCCTGGAGCATGGCGCTGCGGTCGCACGCCACGTGATCAACCGCGGCGGCGGCGCGGCGCTGAGGACCGGCTACCGCCTGATGGTCGACTCCAGGGCCGAGATCGTCGTCACCCTCGATGCCGACGGCCAGCACCTGCCCTCGGAGATGCCGCGGCTGGTCCAGCCGGTTCTCGACGGCACCGTCGATGTCGCCCACGGCTCCCGCGTGCTCGGCCACGCGGACAAGAATCACCTTGCCAGGGAGATGGGGATCGTCTTCTTCAACCGGCTCGTCTCGCTGATCACCCGCACCCACGTGACCGATTGCTCGAACGGCTATCGTGCGGTTCGGACCACTGTGCTGCCGCAGC
>JBBQZL010000098.1:0-9953 GCA_038207745.1 Solirubrobacterales bacterium | reverse complement strand
CATGTCATACCTCGGTCACAGGTTCGAATCCTGTCGGGATCACCGTCCGGACTGCTGCTGGTCATCTGAAGCGGTTGTCCTGCTGTCGGTGCTGACGCTGGATTGTGACTCCAGGTAGGGTCGCCCGATGAGCAGGCGGGTGGTCATTCTCGGAGCAGGGTTCGGCGGCCTCGAGCTCAGCACGATGCTGTCCGAGGCGGTGGGCGGCGACTTCGATGTGACGCTGATCGACAAGAACGACGCGTTCGTCCTCGGATTCTCAAAACTCGACCTGATGTTCGGTCGCACGACACCGGATGCAGTCCGTCTCAGCTATCGCGAGATCACAAAGCCCGGCGTGCGCGTATTGCGAGAGACGATCACCGCCATCGATCCGGAGGCACGGCGTGTGACCACGGATGCCGGTGTCCATGAGTCAGACGTGCTCGTCATCGCGCTCGGCGCCGACTACGACATGGATGCCACGCCAGGTTTGGCCGAAGGTGGGAACGAGTTCTACTCCGTCGCCGGCGCCGTGCGGCTCGCCCGGATCATCCCTGCGTTTTCGGAGGGGCACGCGATCATCGGCATTTGCGGCGCGCCGTTCAAGTGCCCGCCGGCGCCCAGCGAGTGTGCACTCCTGCTGGACGATGAGTTGACCGCGCGCGGGGTGCGCGACGCCTGCCGGATCTCTGTCGTGATTCCGTTCGATACGCCGGTGCCGCCCTCGCCCGAGACCTCCGCAGCGCTCGTGAAGGAGTTCGGCGAGCGCGACATCACGCTGATCCCCAGCCGCCGCGTCAGCTCGCTCGATCCCGCGCGCAGCGTCGCGGTGCTCGACGACGGCACCGAGTTGCCGTTCGACCTCTTCCTCGGCGTACCAAAGCACCGTGCCCCCGACGTGGTCATTTCCAGTGGCATGACCGAAGACGGCTACGTACCCGTGGACTCGGCCACGCTCGAGACGCGCTTCCCCGGCGTCTATGGGGTCGGGGATGTCGCGACGGCGGGCGTACCGAAGGCGGGAGTGTTCGCCGAGGGTGCGGCGCGAATCGTCGCGCAGAGCCTGATCGCCGAGATGCAGGGCGGTGAGCGGCCGGGCCCCTACGACGGGCGCGGCTCCTGCTATGTCGAGTTCGGCAAGGGGCGCGTGGGGCGCGTCGACATCGACTTCCTTTCAGGTCCCACCCGTACCGGGATCCTCAAACCGCCGACCGCCGCCCTCGTCGCCGAGAAGGAGCGCTTCGGCACCAGCCGCCGGGCGCGCTGGTTCGGCACCTGACCCGAAGCAGAGGCCGCTATTCATACCGGCCGCGGACATTCGCCCGCCGAGCGGAGATTAGTCCGCGCGGCTCCCGGCGATCTCGCCGAAACGGGCGGCAAGTGATCGGAAGAAGTCGTTGCGGGTGACGACACTATGGATCCTGCCGCCGGTTGCGATCGGGACGATCAGCACCCTGTGGTGGAGGAAGATCTCGACCAGCTGAGTGTCGGAGTAGTTGTCCTCGACAATCACATGGTCGGTGGTCAGATAGCTCCGGATCGGCTCCGCCGCGCAATCGCCTCGCCGTTCGATCGTCTCGTCGACCGAGCGCGAGACCATCGCGGCGGAGGCAAGTTGGCCGAGGTAACCGGGAAACAGGGCCTGCATGAACTCCCGCTCGCCGAAGATGCCGGCGAAGCTGCCGTCCCCTTCAACGGCTGGAAGCCCCGGCAGGCCGGTATCGATCACGCGCCGCACCGCCGGGCCGATCGGCCCGTCTGCGTCCAGGGGCTCTATCTCCCGCAGAATCTCGTTTGCTATCGAGTCGTGCATGTGGTTCCTCCTCAGAGCGCGATGTATCGGATGGCGATGTAGCCGGAGGCGAGGGTGATCGATATGAACGTAACCGGTAGGCCGACACGAAGGAAGGTCATGAAGCCGATCGGGTTTCCCGCCCGCTCGGCGAGGCCGGCCGCCGCGACGTTCGCGGCCGCCGCGATCATCGTCGCGTTGCCACCAAAGCAGGCGCCAAGCGACAGCGACCACCAGTAGGCATCGTCACCCGTCGCCCCGGCGGCCCCCTGAAGATCTTTGACCACGGGGATCATTGCCGTGGTGAAGGGGATGTTGTCGACGATGGCCGAGCCGGCGGCTGCGATCCAGGTGATCCCGAGCAACTCCGCTGCCCGCTCCCCACCGGTGATGTCCTTGACCGCGTCGGCGACGTGTTCGATCGCACCGGTCGCCTCGAGGGCGCCGACCATCACGAAGAGTCCTATGAAGAAGAAGAGGGTCGTCCACTCGATGTTGGACAGCGCCTCCTCGATCTTGACCCTGGTCACGAGTAGGCCCAGGGCGGCACCGGTGAGCGCCACCGTCGCCGGTTCGATGTGGAGGGCTTGGTGGGCGAAGAAGGCAAGCACGGTCAGAACAAGGACCGGACCCGTCCGGCGCAACTCTCCGGAGTCGCGGATCGACGCGGCGGCGTCTAGCTCCATGACAGCCCGGCGATCACGCTCCTTGACCTGGAGCCGCCGCCGGTACGCGAGATATAACAGCGGCACCACAACGGCAAAGGTGATGATGACGATCGGGGCCAGATTGACGATGAAGGCGTTGAAGCTGAGCCCGGTCGCGCCGGCGATGATGATGTTGGGTGGATCGCCGATCAGAGTCGCGGTGCCGCCGATATTTGAGGCGATCACCTCGATGATCAGCAGCGGAACCGCCTCGATGTCGAGTGCGTCGGCGAGCAGGAAGGTGATCGGCGCGATCAGGAGGATCGTGGTCAGGTTGTCGAGGAAGGCAGAGAGCACGGCGGTGATCCCGGCCAGGCTCATGGTCAGAGCGAACGAGCGACCGCCCGATATCTGACCCGTGCGGATCGCGACGTAGTCGTAGACGCCTGTCTGCGCGGTCAGGTAGACGAGGATCATCATTCCGACCAGGAGACCGATCGTGTTGAAGTCGACCGACTCGATCGCCTGCTCCTGCGAGAAGCTGCCGACAAAAAGGACGACGATCGCCGCGCCGAGCAGCGCCACGTTGGTTCGATGCATCTTCTCGCTGGCGATGATTGCCAGGGAGATCAGGAAGATGGATACGGCGATTGCCAATTGCACCTTTCGGGGTCGGCGAAGTGTCGTGCCGACCAGGCTTCCCGGCTCACCGACACAGACAGTATCGCTCGGCGACGGAGGAGGTTCGATCCCTATTGGACAGAGGCCACACGGCACCGGCGGTCCTCGGCGCCTGGCCAGGTGTCGGCAATCGGAGGCGTACGTTGACGCCTGGGCGTTGATTCTCCGCACCATCAGCCGAGGCCGATCGAACCGGGTGAGGAGATGGCAACCGGGCTCAGAAACCGAGCGCCGGGACGCGATCGTGCTCGGCTCCGGCTCCGGGCGGGCTCACCGCCGCGGTCTGTCTGCAGACCAGCGAACTGCGCACGATCACCACATGCGCTCGGTGGCTGGTATCCGAAGAATGGCGGACAGATGCTTGCGGGGATGCCGGCCAAGGCGATCCAGGTGAATGGTGGCGAGCTGCCGCCGCAGGCCCGGGTCGGCCGGATCCCGGCCGAGGACGGAACAGCATCGGGCGTCGAGCTCGCCGGCGGCGAGGGGTTAAAGCGGACTAACCCCAAGTAGTCGAGACACCCTCGACTTCCATAGCGATCGTTGAAAATTCCGAGACGCAGGTCGGTCAACGGCGGGGTTGAACCGGCAATCGAGGTGTCCACTCCGACTCGAACTGCATGCTGGAGAGTCCGACGTCTGGAATTGCTGGCGCCGAACCCGATGCTGAAGTGGTCTTGATTGGGTGGCCGGGCCGGCCCTGCGTCCGTGGCGTGACAAGCACCGGCCCGATTGCACGGGCGCGTCGCCTGTGACATGTGTCTCCTCGGCTAGTCTGGCGGAGAGAAGGACCCCCGGACATGAATCTCGCTGACAGTCCACAAGCATTGGGAACCGAGGTCGCGTCGGCACCGAGCGCGCGCCGCGGGGGGCGACCCGCACTGAACTGGCTCTTCGAGAAGCAGGGCTACCAGTACGTCACACTGGGCGTTGACGCCGCGCTGCTGGTTGTCGCGCTCGTCGTCGCCGACGCGATCAACCCGGACTCCTCGTACCTGCCGGTGTTGGTGCTGAGTCCGCTCGCCATCCTCCTGTTGGCGAGCAGTAGGATGTACGACCCGCGTGCTCAGATCAGCCGGCTCGACCGCGTTGCGGCGATCGTCGGCAGCACCGCGGTGGCGGCGCTTCTGGTCGGGGGCATGGTTGAGTTGACACGCCCCTCGGCGACCGACTCCGGCCTGATCGCGATCCAGTTTGCGCTTGCAACGGCCCTCCTGGTTGGCTGGCGGATGGCTTGGTCAACAATGCGCCGCCGGGTGCGTCGCGAACTGCGCTGCGGCCGGCGAACCCTGATCGTCGGTGCCGGTGAGGTGGGAGGACGTCTGGAGGCGCGGTTGCGCCGACTCGGCGAAATCGGCCTGATCCCGGTCGGTTTTGTCGATGCCTCGCCGGTCTCGACAGATGAACTGGACAGGCGAGAGGCTCCGGTGCTCGGCTCTCCCGCGGAGTTCAGCGCGATCGTGGAGGAGACCGGCGCAGACCACGCGATCCTCGCCTTCCAGCTCGAGCCCGATGTGACGCTGCGCCGGATCGTGCGCCAATGCCAGGAGCGCGAGGTGACGATGTCGGTGGTACCGAGGCTCTTCGACGACGTCACCAACCGGATCGCCCTGGAGCACGTCGGCGGGATGGCGCTTTTCGAGTTCCGCCAGGTCGATCCACAGGGCTGGCAGTTCGCGCTCAAACACGGCTTCGATCGCACCGTCGCGGCCCTTCTGCTGATCTTTCTTTCGCCGGTTCTGGCCGGTGTCGCGCTCGCTGTTCGCCTCAGCTCACCGGGCCCGGCCCTGTTTCGCCAGCGCCGCGTCGGGCGGGATGGTCAGATCTTCGACGTGCTCAAGTTCCGCTCGATGCGACCGGCGCCAGAAGGAGATGACCTGCCTCGTCTGGAGGGGGACTCGGCACCCGGCGGGGTCGAGGGCGATGACCGGCGAACGACTGTGGGGCGCTTCATCCGCGCCTGGTCGCTTGATGAGTTGCCGCAATTGGTCAACGTCCTGCGCGGCGAGATGAGCCTGATCGGTCCTCGCCCCGAGCGCCCGGAGCTGGCCGGCGATTTCGCGGGCAGGATCCACCGCTACGAGGAACGCCACCGCGTCCGCTCGGGAATCACCGGTTGGGCGCAGGTCAACGGCCTCGGGCCCGGCACCTCGCTCGAGGAGCGGGCCGAGTGGGACAACTGGTACATCCAGAACTGGACCTTCTGGCTCGATTTCAAGATCCTGCTGATGACAATTCCCGCTGTACTGCGGCCCTCTGAGTGAAGCGCCAGAGTTGGAGTTCAGCGATTCTGCTCAGGGAGCGTAGGCTGTCACTTCAGATGGTCAAGCGAACAGCATTCTTGTCCTCGCTCATCAGCGCCGTTCTCCTCTCGGGGGTTGTGTCGGCTCCTGCCGCAACCGCCTTCTCCCCGCCGGGGCGTGCCGTTGTGCTCGTTTCGGGCTTCAACACGGTCTCACCGTTCAGCACATCGGTCCCCGCCTGCGTGGGCAAGCGGGGAGCAGCGTGGAATCCACCGGTGGGGGTGGCGACGACGCTCATCAACTCGGGGTTCACGGTGTTCACAGCGCCGGTCAAGCATGGGGACAAGGCCCCCGCCCCTGCGTGTGCGCCCGGAACCCCCGTTCCGCCGGTTTCGAGCACCTACATCAACTCCAACGGCGATCTGAATGCCAACGGGCAGAAGCTGGGGAACTTCCTGGTTTTTCTACGTGACAACTATGGAGTCACGAAGGTTGATCTCGTCGGGCACTCGGACGGCGGGCTCTGGTCGCGTGCGGCGATCACGCAGCAGTCGGCATATCCGGGGGTGACCATCTCATCTCTGACGACGCTCGGCGCTCCGCACACCGGTTCGTTCGTCGCCGACCTGACCGAGGACGTACACAACGGTCAGTGCCAGGCCTCTGGCCCGATCGAGCAGAAGGTCTGCCTTGCGTTTCAGAAGGTCGTCAACCTGATCGTCAAGGACCTTGGCGAGGCTACGACCGAGGAGCTGACGAGCGATTACATGACGACCTGGAATCCGGAACAGCGGATCCGCGCCTGCCAGGTGACGGGGATCGCCGGCACATATCTCAACCTCCCCCTGCCAAAATCGCTGCTGCCGGCCTACTACAACCCCGCGGATGGCCTGGTCGGCGAGGCAAGCGCGCTCGGTCAGGCGTCGAAGAGCATTACCGGTGAGTCGATTCCAGCGCCCGGCATCCCGAACTTCACCAACGGCGGTGAGTTTCCGGTGGTACACGGCACTGCTGTCTCCTTCCTTTCCAAGGCCAACCTGCTCAACCAGAAGGCGATCTCCGACACGGTTGCCGCGACGCTGACATCGGTGCAATCCAGTGTCGTCCCGTGCACGCAGCCCACAGCGCAGTGGTCCAATCGAACACTTGCTCGCCGGGCGAGCCTCACCGATGGCTCGGCTCGGGTGACATTTCCCCTGCACAACTTCGCGGTGCCGAGGCACGAAAGCTTTCAGCGCACGCGTTCGAGCGACGTAATCCTCTCCGGCCGGCGCGTTCGACTCGTCTGTCGTGGCCGGCGACTCCCATCGACTTCCTTTCCCTCTAGGTCGAGCCTGCATCTGTCGATGCCGGGGCGCTGTAAACCCGGGGTGCGTGTTCGGGGACGTGGACGCGCACTGCTTGTGCGTACCCGCGGCTCTGCCACGATCGTGGTTCACGGGACAGCAGTCAGCGTTCGGCTTCACGGTATTCCGGCGAGTCGGGTCGAGCTGCAGACGAGGAAGCGGAAGCGGTTCGTCCGAGTTGGACTTGGCCGGAACCTGAGGGGGACATTGCCGGCCGCCGCAGGGCGGACCGCACTTCGTTTGATCGCAAAGCCGCGTCGCGGCCGGCACATGATCGGCAGCGCGGTCGTCTCGCGGTAGGTCGCCACACAGATTTATTCGACCCTGTCAAATGGGGCAGCCAACAGCAGGTCGAAGAAGCTGAGTGTGAAGCTGAAACGGTGGGGGGAGGTGGTTTCGCAGAATCTGCTTCGGGTCCACCGCCGCGCCAGCGACAAGACGAGATGGGCTGAGACCGCTGGGATCCCGCCGGCCCCGGTTTTGTCTGGACCGGTCGGCCCGCCGCCCGAGCCCTGCTCAGGGCAGGGTGTCGAGAATCGACCGTGCGATCACGAGCCTCTGTATCTCGTTGGTGCCCTCCCAGATCTGGTAGAGCTTCGAATCGCGGAACCACTTCTCGACCGGGTGGTCGCGCATGTAGCCGTGGCCACCGAGAATCTGCAGCGCCTCGGTGCTGCAGCGCAGCGCGACGTCGGCGGTGAGGCACTTCGCCATCGAGCCCTCGGCATTGGAAAGTGGGTGGCCCGACGTGGCGAGCCAACCGGCCCGCCAGAGCAGCGCCCGGGCGGACTCGATCTCGATCGCCATGTCGGCGAGCTTGAAGGCGATTGCCTGATGCTGGGCGATCGGCACGCCGAAGGCCATCCGCTCCTTCGCGTAGTCGCGTGCGTACTCGAAGCTCGCACGGGCAATACCGAGCGCAGCCGCGGCAAATGTCATTCGCGAGTACTGCAGGAGGAACAGCGTTTGCGCGGCTCCTGAGAGCGACCTGTCCGCCTCGCCACGGCTACGGAGGCCGGAATTTCCCGCTGTCAGCTCGGTTCCCAGCCTGTTCTCGGCCGGGACGCGGCAGCCGTCGAGGATCACCTCCGCCGTGTGCGAGGCGCGCATGCCGAGCTTTCGCTCCTTGCGGCCCATTTCGAGCCCGGGTGTTCCCCGCTCGACGATGAATCCCGCCATCCCCCTCTCGCCCTCGACCCGGGCGAACACGACATGTATCTCGGCGATGCCGCCATTGGTGATGAACTGCTTGCGCCCGTCCAGCACCCACTCCTCACCCTCCCGGCGCGCCGCGGTGGCGATCGCCGCGACGTCGGAGCCCGCCTGGGGTTCGGTTACGCAGAGCGCCCCCAACCGCGGCTCCTCGGAGTCGCAGAACAGCGGCAGGAAGCGGCGCTTCTGTTCCTCGCTGCCGAAAGCGAGAATCGGGCCCGCCGCATAGGTGCTGGAAGTGATCTCGGTGGCGATCGCCCCGCATCCCCAGGCCAGCTCCTCGGTGACGAGGGAGTTGGTGACTCCGACGATTCCGTCGGCGACGCCGCCCCCGCCATACTCCTCGGGCAGCCCGTAGCTCATCAGGCCGATCTTCGCCGCCTTCTTCAACACCGGCCAGGGCATCTCTTCGCGCTCGTCGTACTCCGCGGCCACCGGGCGGATCTCCCTGCGGGAGAAATCGCGGGCCAGTTCGCGAATATCCCGCTGCTCGTCGGTTAGCGAAAAGTCCACCGGCATGCACCGAATCTATACGCGCAGCCCGCCACCGGGGATCCAGGTTCCGCCGGAAGCCGAACCATCCGGGTGGCGAGGCTTTCTCTCTGTCCCCCGGGTTCGAGGCCTCCGTGGGACCCGGTCCGGTTCCAAATCTGACCGCCGCAGGAATTCCCTCCCCAGCTTTGTGGTGTTCTACGGATGCAAAGTGGAAATCGCCCGGCGATCATCGATCTCACCAACTTCCAAGGAGGTTTTGGTGGCCGGTTTCAAACATGTTCTTCCGCCCCGGGGCATCGCCGCGGGACTTGTATTGATCCTGGCGATGGCGGGAGGAGTCGCCTTCGGGGCGGCGCAGATCCCGACCAGCACGTCGATCACCTTCATCAACCGGGACATCGGTGTTGACCGGACGGACTACTTCGCGGGGCAGATCCTCTCGCCCAAGAGCAGGTGCGTGGTCGGTCGCAAGGTGAGGCTCTTCAGGCCGGTTGGGGGTCCGGACCCACGCATCGGATCGGGACGGAGCAAGCGGAGCGGGTTGTGGACGATCGGCAAGGAGGACCCGCACTTCGGCTTCTACTACGTGAAGGTCTTCAGGAAGCGGGTCACGGTCGGCGGTCGCACCCGCTTCTGCAAGGGAGCGAGATCGGGCAACCTGCCGGTCGAACCGAACTGACGCCCCGGCCCCTGCGCATGTCCCGAAGGCTGCTCTGCATTCTGGCCGGCGCCACGATCCTTGCCGGCTGCGGTGGCGGTGGCGATGGGACCACGGCGACCGATGGCACGACGGCCACAGGGCGCCCCGCCCTCGCCTGCCCCTCCGGCGCGGAGCCGGCTCGCGCCGACCCTGGAGATGACGTCAGGGTTCTCTCCAGCCAGGCGCCGGAGCAACCAGCCCGATCGCCCAGCGCCGACCTCATCTCTACAGCGATCCGCCGCGGGGATGGCGGCGTCGTCTGCGTGACCTTTCGTATGGCGGGGCCGGTCCGTCTCGGCAGCAGCTTCGCCATCAGCACGCGCCAGGCCGCCGGCACCGAGGGGAGCTTCGACGAGCAGCGCTACGAAGTCCAGCTCACCCCCGACGGCGAGGTGAACGTCAGCAGGCCTCATGGCGAGCCGCGCTATCCGGTGCGCGCAAACGTGGCACGGCGTGGCGCGGTGATTCGCGTCGCGATGGAGACCCTGCTCCGTCCCGGTCAGGGCTTCGGCTGGCGCGTGGAGATGAGCTACCTGCTGGATTTCCCGCTCGGCGACATGTACGTCGATGCGATGCCCGACGACGACGGCTGGTTGCCGTTCCCTTCCTCACCCGGTCCATAGCGACTGCAGCGCGGTTGGCTGTCAGCGGCTCGGAACCAAATAGGCGCTTGCCAGGTGGCCCGTCGCGCGCTGAGTCGAGCGGCTCGGGAGCGAGATCGCGGTCGGGCTGAGGCGGACCTGCGCCGAGGCCGGGCTCGTCGAGGTGGGCGGCGGGGCCGCCGACCGCGCGCTACCCGGGGCCCCCGCAGCCCTTTAGCACCCCCCCGGTCCCGCTGTCCGCTCCAGCGCCGGGGGC
>JBBQZL010000097.1:0-9970 GCA_038207745.1 Solirubrobacterales bacterium | reverse complement strand
GCCGAAGATCAGCGTGTCGAGCAGCGAGTTGGCACCGAGTCGGTTGCCGCCGTGGACCGAGACGCAGGCGACCTCGCCTGCGGCGTAGAGGCCGGGGATGTTCGTCCGTCCCTCGATGTCGGTCTTGATGCCGCCCATCGTGTAGTGATTGCCGGGCTTGATGTGGATCGGCTCCTTGGTGATGTCGACACCGGCGAAGTCACGCCCGACCAGGACGATCTCGCGAAGCGCCTCGTGGACCCGCTTCTTCGGGACCACGGTGACATCGAGGGCGACGGTGCCGTCGGGGAATCCGCGCCCCTCGTTGATCTCCGCCTGCTCGGCCCGGGAGACGACATCGCGGGAGGCCAACTCCATCTTGTTCGGTGCGTAGCGCTCCATGAAGCGCTCGCCCTTTGCGTTGAGCAGGTGGGCGCCCTCACCGCGGGCGCCTTCGGTGATCAGAAAGCCCTTGCCGGCAAGCGTTGTCGGGTGGTACTGGATCATCTCCATGTCCATCAGCCTTGCGCCGATGCGATAGGCCATCGAGATGCCGTCGCCGGTGCAGATCAGGGCGTTGGTGGTCGGCTTCCAGGCCTGTCCGTTGCCGCCGGTGGCGAGGATCACGGACTTGGCGCCGAAGAACTCCATCCTGCCGTCGGCGATGTTGCGGGTGACCACACCGCAGCACTCACCCTGTTCATCGACCGCGAGGGCTGTGCAGAACCACTCCTCGTAGCGCTCCACGGCATCGGAGTACTTCATCAGCTGCTCGTAGAGGACGTGCATGATCGCCTGGCCGGTGATGTCGGCCACGTAGTAGGTGCGGGCTGCCGAGGCGCCTCCGAAGGCGCGGGTCCCGAGTTTGCCCTCCTCGTTGCGATGGAAGGTGACGCCGAGGTGCTCAAGATGGAGAATCTCGTCCGGGGCTTCGCGACACATCACCTCGATCGCGTCCTGGTCACCGAGGTAGTCGGAGCCCTTGACGGTGTCAAAGGCATGCGACTCCCAGGAGTCGTCGGGGTTCAGGGCTGCATTTATGCCGCCCTGAGCCGCGTTTGAGTGTGAGCGCACGGGGTGGACCTTGCTCAGGATTCCGACTGAGACACCCTGCTCTGCTGCGGCGAGGGCGGCGCGCTGGCCGGCGAGGCCGGCTCCAATGACGAGTACGTCGTGATCAGGCATTCTCAGGTCATCCTATACAGCGGCCGACGATCACCTCCGGCCCAAAGTCCGACGAAATGATCGGATTTGAAACCTGCCTGCGCGGATTGCCGCCGGGTCAGCCGATCGGGCTTGCGCCTTCGGTCATCGTTGCGTCTCTCAGCGCGCGGCCGACCTGATCTGCGGTGATCACCCCGCGCAGCCGCCCGTTGCCGTCGACGGCCATCAGGGCCCCGAATCGGCGCAGGCTCTGGTTGCCGAGCAACTCCTCCAGTGGAGTGTCCTCACTGACGTGGAGCGACCCGGGATCTTCCTCGATGTGCTGTTCGACCCGCTCGATCGGGCGACTCATCTCCGGCACCTGGTCAGCGCGATCGCGGATCATCAGACCACGAAATCTCTGCGCCGCATCGACAACCGGGAACCACTGCCACCGGTAGCGAAGGAAGTACTCGTCGAGCGCCTTCTCGATGCTGATGTCGGACGGCATCGAGACCGGCTCCGAGTCCATCACGTCCGATACCCGGATTCCCTCGATCCTGCTGCTGATCGTCGTCTGGGCCGCGGTCGCGCGGGCCGAGCCGTTGATCACGAATCCGATCACGATCAGCCAGGCGCCACTGAAGAGGTCACCGTTGGCGGCAAGAAGAAAGCCGATGCCCATGAAGATGTAGGCGAAGACCTGGCCGAGGCGCGCCGCGAACCGGGTCGCCGAAGCGCGGTTGCCGGTCTTCTTCCAGGCGATCGCGCGCGCAATGCGCCCACCGTCCATCGGGAAAGCGGGAAGCATGTTGAAGGCAAAGATCAGGATGTTGATCGTCGCCAGCCAGGCCACCATCGCGAGCAGCCCGGAGGTGTCGGCCGAGCCGCGAACGAGCATCGCCTCCTTGAAGTCCGCGGGCCCCGCCGCGATAACCCCGATCGCAGCTGCCACCACCGCGATCGCGAGGGTCACCGCCGGGCCGGCGATCGCGACCTTGAACTCCTCACCGGGGTTGTTGGAGTCCCGCTCCAGCCTGGCAACCCCTCCGAAGATCCAGAGCTGGATGCCGGATATCCCGATGCCGTTTCGCATCGCGACGATCGCATGGCCCAGCTCGTGGAGAAGGATCGAGCCGAAGAAGCCGGCCGCACTGGCCACCGCGAGGCTGTAGGGCACCAGATTGGATGATGGATCACCAAGGATCGTCGTGTAGAAGTCCGAGAGCCAGATGATCACCAGGAAGAGGACGATGAACCAGGACCAATCCACCGAGATGCGGATGCCTCGGACGTGTAAGAGCGTTATCTGGGAGCCACCGAACATATGTGCCTCCATCGTATGCGCCCGGCCGGGGCGGCCGTGCATCTATCCTGTCCGGCTCAATGAATCCGACCAGCTTGCCACCCGATGCGGGACCTCCAAAGCCGGACACCGGATGGATGAGGAGCCTGCTCGAAGATCTCGAGCGGATCGATCGTCCATCGGCATCCGACGGCGAACGCGACGCCGCCGAGTGGATCGTCGGCCATCTAGCCGAGGCCGGCGCCGTGGCCCGGATCGAGGCAGAGGACGCGCATGGCACGTACTGGTGGCCGCTTGGCATCGGCGCCGCAGCGGGAGCGCTGGGAGGGGCCTTCGCGCTTCGCGGCCATCGGGTTGTCGGCACCGCCCTCGGTCTTGCCGGGGCAGCCGCCATTGCTGATGATTTCCCACCGGCGAAGCGAAGTCTCCGCCGGTTCCTGCCGCGTCACACGACGCACAACGTGATCTGTGAGATCGGCCCCGAGGACGCCGACCGGACCGTCGTGATCGTCGCCCACCACGATGCGGCGCACGCGGGCCTGGTCTTTCACCCCGCCCTGCCGAAGATCGCCGATCGACTCGGGCTGCTCGAGAACGCCGACACCAGCCCTCCGTTGATGGCGCCCGTGATCGGCGGGCCGCTGCTCGCGGTGCTCGGGTCGGTGACCGGGATCAGGACGCTCTCGAAGCTGGGCATACTCCTCGGGCTCGGATCAGCCGCCTCGATGGCCGACATCGGCTCCCGAAAGGTCGTCCCCGGGGCCAATGACAACGGGACGGCGGTGATCCTGCTGCTCGCGCTCGCCCGCCGCCTTGCCGAGGCGCCGACGGAGAGGACCAGGGTGATCCTGCTCTCGACCGGCTCCGAGGAGTCCTTCAGCGAGGGGATGAAGGCGTTTGGGGATCGGCACTTTCCCGAACTCGCGCCGGAGCGGACATTCTTCCTCTGCGTCGACACCGTCGGTTCCAAGCACCTGACGGTTCTGCGCGGCGAGGGCTTCCTGAAGATGTGGGAGTACAGCCCGGAGGCACTCGAGATGGTCGACGGCCTCGCCGATGACCTCGATATCCGGCTCTATCCGAATCTTCGTCTCCACAACGGCACCGATGGCCTCGAGCCACTCGCCGCCGGATACCCGTCCGCGACGCTCTGCTCGGTCACGGACCTCAAGCAGCCGGCCAATTATCACTGGCCCAATGATCTCGCCGAGAACGTCAACTTCGACTCGGTCGCCGGAGCAACCCAGCTATCGGAGGCCGTGATCCGCCGCCTCGACGAGCAGTGGTTCCAGTCTGACGCCGGGTGATGACCGCGGCCGTCAGGGTCGCTAGGTCCGGCCCGGGTCCTGGCCGCATTTGTAGGCGGCATCGAAAGAGTTCGGGGTCAGCAGCAGACCGATGGGACTGCCGCGCTCGGCGAGTGGGTATGTGAAGGGGACTTGGAGCGATTCCCCGTCCGCACTCGGATCCCCGAGCCGGAAGCTCACCGTCGGGCTGAACACCGGTACCTCCCCCGGAGGGGTCTGGGTTGACCCACGTCCGAGCAGCAGGTCAGCCGGGTTGGCATCTCCGTTGACCGTGATCGCGAGCGTTCCGGCGCCGTCCTTCATCTGGTCACCGATCGCCATCGCCCGGGCGCACCCCGGAATTCCGTCGCCCTTGGGGACCAGCGTCGCGGCGGCCGGACCGCCGACCGACTCGAGCATCTGAAGCCTTGGATCGTCCGCTCCAGTGTCGTCACCCGAGAGGGCCTGCTCGACATCCTTGCGGGTGTTCGCCAGCGCGACGACACCGTCGGACTCGCCGACGAACTTGTAGACCACGGCGAGAAAGCCCTTGTTGGAGTGCCAGAGGCCGCCCTCGAGCTTGTATCCCAGTCCGCCAAGCTGATCTGAAATCTCGCTGAAGGGCTGGCTCGTCTCCATGGCCAGGACCCCGATCTTCGAGGGAAATCCATTCGACGCGGCCGAGCTGACGCGCGACAGGTCGATCGCGGTGCGCAGCGGCAGCTCGGAGAAGCCACTCAGGTAGGGGATCACCTGGGCCGCGTCGAGCGCAAACCGCCGCCCGGCGTCTCCGGAATCCCCGCTGCCCTTCACCGGGTCGAAGCCATCCGGCAACCCGAGCGCGGAGCGCGCGGCATCAAGGTCCATGGCCGCGAGCCCACCAGGCCCGTTGGGAGGTATCCGCGCTGCCAGCGACTTCGCCGATCCGCCGACACCCGACCCGGAGCCAGAGGATCCGCAACCGGCGGCCAGGGCGCAGAGCGCTGCCATCGCGCAGAGCGCCGCCGGCACGCGAAGCGTTGCGAGCACCAGGAGCAGGTTCAAGGGTCGTCGCATCGCTGTCACCCTACGGATCGCGCTCACCCGGGTGGTGGGAAGCTACAGCCGATGAAACGCATGCTCGACGAGGGATATGTGCTTGACGACGATCCCGCCCGGATCGACGTGGACGTGGTCTGCACCTATCTCGGAGAGATCGCGTACTGGTCGAAGGGGCGACCGCGGCAGGTGATCGTCAAGACGATCCGCGAGGCCGACCGCGTGATCGGCCTCTATGACGATGGTGGCACATTGGTTGGCTTCTGCCGCGTTGTCACCGACGATGTGGTCTTCGCCTACCTTTGCGATGTCTTCGTGCTCGAGGACCACCGGGGCAAGGGCCTGGGCATCGAGCTGGTCAGGGAGGCAGTGGACAACGGACCCCACGCCGGGTTGCGATGGCTGCTCGGGACTCGAGACGCCGGCGATTTCTACAGGCGATTCGGTTTCGATCGCCCCACGGATCTGATCATGGAGCGCCCGGCTTCCGGCGGGCGAAACTGGGAGTAGATACTCGCGGCCACTCCAACCGGCGCGAAAACCCCACAGTGCGGTGGACTTGTCGCCCCATCTTTCGGCCAGCAGGTCCCTGACACGGCAGCCGGTTTCGGCGCGGCGGCTGGACCCGTGGCTGCGGCTAGTTGGACAGGGCCGGAGTGTGGCGCTCGATGATGCGGTTGAAGTCTGTGCCGGCGGGGAGGGTCCCGAAGGCCCGGCCCCAGTCTCCGCCGAGCCTCGAGGCGCAGAAGGCGTCGGCTACCGCGGGGTCGGCGTAACGGACGACGAGAGAGCCCTGGAGCACCAGGGCCATTCCCTCGACGACACTGCGGGCCCGTGACTCAAGCGTTGTGACGTCGCCCGCAAGCTCATCTTGCACCCGCTTGACCTGCGCATCGAGATCCGCGTTTACACCGGCGGCCTCGCCAATCTCGGCGAAGAAGGCGTCCACCGAGTCCGGGCTCTTGACCATCGCCCGGAGCACATCGAGACACTGCACGTTTCCCGAGCCCTCCCAGATTGAGGTGACCGGGCTCTCGCGGAACAGCCGCGGCATCCCGGTCTCCTCGACATAGCCGTTGCCGCCGAAGCACTCAAGGCTCTCGAGCGCGTGTGCCGGGGCACGCTTGCAGATCCAGTACTTGAGAACCGGCGTCGCAAGCCGACTGAGGAGGCTTTCATCCTCCGAATCGAAGGTGCGCGCGAGGCGCATCGCCGAGATCGTCGCCGCCTCGGACTCGATGCAGAGGTCGGCCAGGACGTTTTGCATCAGCGGTTGCTCATTGAGCACCTTCCCGAAGGCCGAGCGACGCGAGGCGTGGAAGGTCGCCTCCGCGGTGCCTGCCCGCATACCGGCGGCGGCGCCGATCGTGCAGTCAAGGCGGGTCCGGCTGACCATCTCGATGATCGTCGGGACTCCGCGCCCCTCCTCACCGACCATCTGGGCCCAGGTGCCGTGGAACTCGATCTCGCCCGATGCATTCGAGCGGTTGCCGAGCTTGTTCTTGAGCCGCTGGATCTGGAAGTTGTTCCGTTCTCCATCTGGTGTCCAGCGGGGGAGCAGGAAGCAGGAGAGTCCGCCATCGGCCTGCGCGAGGACCAGAAACGCGTCGCACATCGGTGCCGAACAGAACCATTTGTGCCCGGTCAGCTCGTATTCGGCTCCGGGTCCTCCACCGTTCAGCGGTCGCGCGATCGTGGAGTTGGCGCGGACGTCGGACCCGCCCTGCTTCTCGGTCATCGCCATCCCGCACAGCGCACCTGACTTCTCAGAAGCCGGGATGAAGCGCTCGTCGTAATTGAGAGATGTGAAGCGCGGTTCCCACTCGGCAGCGATCCCGGGCTGCATCCGAAGCGCCGGAATCGCCGAGTAGGTCATCGAGAGCGGGCATCCGACCCCGGCCTCGGCGTGGGTGAGGAGCATGAACATCGCGGCCCGGGCGACGTTGGCGCCGACCCCGGGTTCGCGCCACGGGAGTGAGTGGAGACCGTGCTGCATCCCGAGCCGCATGAGACTGTGCCATGAGCTGTCGAACTCGACCTCGTCGATCCTGTTCCCAAAGCGGTCGTGGGTGTGGAGCACGGGTGGCTTCTCGTTGGCGTCGAAGCCCCAGCGGATCACCTGCGCGGAACCGGTTATCGCTCCGAGTTCGGCGGCGCGTCCCTCGGCCCAGCCGCCCCCTTCTCGGCGCAGCGCCTCAACAAGTGCCGGGTCCTGCTCGAAGGCGTTGTAGCCCTCCAGGGGAAGCGATTGGTTGAAGACCTCGTGAGTCTTCACGATCTCGACGCTGCGCATTGTCTCCATGGCCGGGATCATGCCAAACACCGCACGCCCGCGCTGATGCGTCGCCCCCGATCGCCCGCCAGCCTCGCCTGCGCCGCCGCACCGCCGCCGATAGCATCGCCATCTCCGCAGTCGGGCAACCAAGAACGAAGGGGCAACAAGAACGTGGCGAAGATCAAAGTCTCCAATCCGATCGTCGAGCTCGACGGCGACGAGATGACCCGGATCATCTGGGCCTTCATCAAGGAGCAGTTGATCCTGCCCTATCTGGATCTCGATCTCCGGTACTTCGATCTCAGCATCGAGAGTCGTGACGCGACCGGTGACCAGATCACCGTTGACGCGGCAAACGCGATCAAGGAGCACGGGGTCGGCGTCAAGTGCGCGACGATCACGCCCGATGAGGCCAGGGTCGAGGAGTTCGGGCTCAAGGAGATGTATCGATCGCCGAACGGCACGATCCGCAACATCCTCGGCGGCGTCATCTTTCGCGAGCCGATTGTGATTTCCAATGTTCCGCGGCTGGTTCCGGGCTGGACCAAGCCGATCGTGATCGGACGTCATGCCTTCGGGGACCAGTACCGGGCGACTGACCTCGTTGTACCGGGTGAGGGCAAGTTGACGCTCACCTTCACTCCCGCCGATCAGTCCGAGCCGATCGAGCTCGAGGTCTACGACTTCCCCGGCAGCGGCGTGGCGATGGCGATGTACAACCTCGATGACTCGATCCGCGACTTTGCACGCGCCTCGATGAGGTATGGCCTCGAGCGTGGCTACCCGGTCTACCTCTCGACCAAGAACACGATCATGAAGCGCTACGACGGTCGCTTCAAGGATCTCTTCGAGGAGGTGTTCGAGGCCGAGTTCAAGGCAGACTTCGAGGCTGCCGGCATCACCTACGAGCACCGGCTGATCGACGACATGGTCGCCTCGGCGATGAAGTGGGAGGGCGGCTACCTCTGGGCCTGCAAGAACTACGACGGTGACGTCCAATCCGACACCGTCGCCCAGGGTTTCGGCTCACTCGGCCTGATGACCAGCGTGCTTATGACTCCCGACGGAAAGACCGTCGAAGCCGAGGCTGCGCATGGGACCGTCACCCGCCACTATCGCGAACACCAAAAGGGCAACCCGACTTCGACCAATCCGATCGCCTCGATCTTTGCCTGGACCCGTGGCCTCGCTGCACGAGGGCGCATGGACGAGACTCCAGAGGTGACCGAGTTCGCCGAGACTCTCGAGCGGGTATGCGTCGAGACGGTCGAGAGCGGCAAGATGACCAAGGACCTGGCGCTGCTCGTCGGACCTGATCAGGATTACCAGACCACCCAGGAGTTCCTGGCCTCACTGGATGAGAATCTCCAGAAGGCGATGGCTTAGCGTTTCAATCCCCAATCACCAGCTAGGAGACAAGATTTCCGTGAGCACCCCAGTCAAGGTCACAGTCACCGGCGCCGCCGGGCAGATCGGCTACGCGCTCCTCTTCCGCATCGCCAGCGGCCAGATGCTCGGGCCCGATACCAAGGTCGACCTGCGTCTGCTCGAGATCCCGGCCGCCGTCAAGGCTGCCGAGGGAACCGCAATGGAGCTCGTCGATTGTGCATTCCCAACGCTCTCGAAGATCGAGATCTTCGATGACCCCAAATCCGCGTTCGATGGAGCCAATGTCGGCATGCTTGTCGGTGCCCGGCCCCGAGGTCCCGGCATGGAGCGCTCCGATCTGCTCGAGGCGAACGGCGGGATCTTCAAGCCGCAGGGTGAGGCGATCAACGCCGGCGCCGCGGATGACATCAAGATCCTCGTCGTCGGCAACCCAGCCAACACCAACTGCCTGATCGCGATGAGCAACGCGCCGGACGTTCCGCGCGAGCGATTCAACGCGATGACACGCCTGGACCACAACCGGGCGATCGCGCAACTCGCCAACAAGCTGCAGCTTCCGGTCGATGCGATCACGCATATGACCGTCTGGGGAAACCACTCGACCACCCAGTATCCGGACATCACCAATGCGCTGATCAACGGTGAGAGCGCATGGGACGCCGTCGACGATGAGGTATGGATCGCCGAGGAGTTCATCCCCCGCGTGGCCAAGCGCGGCGCCGAGGTTATTGACGCACGCGGTGCCTCGAGTGCGGCGTCTGCTGCAAACGCTGCCCTTTCTCACATCCACGACTGGGTGCTCGGCACGCCGGATGGTGACTGGACTTCGATGTCGGTCCCGTCGGACGGTTCCTACGCAGTACCCGAGGGGATCGTCTCGAGCTTCCCCTGCACCTGTGAGAACGGCGAATGGAAGATCGTCCAGGGACTCGATGTCAACGAGTTCTCGCGGACGCGGATCGACGCGAGCGCCAACGAGCTGGTCGAAGAGCGCGAGGCTGTCAGAGCGCTCGGGCTGGTGCCGTAGGCACCGATCGCAGCGCCGGCGCCGGTTGTCTCAGGGGCGCCGTCGGCCGCACCGTGGCACCGCCCGGCCTTGCCCCGGCCCAAGAAGTTTGCATCCTTGGGCCGGGTCGGCGGGTCAGGCTGCCAGGAAACTGCCTGGGCCTAGAGGCCGCGGCTGCCGAATGGGTTGGAGGGCGCCTCGGTTGTGGCTGCGGGAGCTTCCTCGACCTGGGTCGGTGCCTCCGTGTGCCCGGAGTCGCTTTCGCTCGAGCTTCCCGACGGGAAGTACTGCCGGCCGTCCTTGCGGATCCTGCCCTCGCCTTCGAGCTCTGCAAGCACGCGGTACATGTAATTCGGCTTGATAGAGAGCTGCTCGGCGATCGCCGATGCGGAGATTCCGGGATTACCGTCAATCACCTTGAGCGCCTGTTCAGCTCTGGTTCCGCCCTTGCGCCTGCGCTTTCCGCCGCGTCCCGATCCGCGCTTGGGGCCGCCTGAGGACGATCCACGCGGGCGACCGGGGCCGCGACGCGACGCGTCGGCACCTCC
>JBBQZL010000096.1:0-9992 GCA_038207745.1 Solirubrobacterales bacterium | reverse complement strand
GCACCACTCCTGACGGCCGGATCGCCTTTGGATGGGGTGGAGGCCGGATGATCTGTGGGTCCCGGATCGGTGGCCGGGCCCACCTCGACACGGAAGTCGTCGGCCAGGTGATCCGAGATCTTCGCTCGTTCTTCCCCGGGCTTGAGGGACGCAGGGTCACGCATGCCTGGGGAGGGCCGATCGACGTCTCGCCAAATCACCTGCCCGTGATCAGCCAACTCCCCGACGGGGCACTCGCAGCCTTCGGGTACACGGGAAACGGTGTCGGGCCGTCGCAGATGGTCGGCCGGACACTCGCCTCACTCGCGCTCGACCTTCGCGACGATCTCTCGCGCCTTTCCCTGGTGGAACCGGCATCGGATCTCTCGACGGTCCCGCCCGAGCCGCTTCGATGGATCGGCGGAACCGCAATCCGGGCGGCGATGATCCGCAAGGAGAAGGCCGAGGAAGAGGGTCGTACGGCGGATCCACTTGTTTCAGCGATCGCAAGGGTTCCGGAGCTGATGGGCGTCCACATCGTCAGGTAGTCGATCCGGGACAGGAAAAAGACGGTCCGCCGGATTCGCCAGGTGTCTAGAGTTCTGGGTGGCGGGAGATTGTCGAGAATCACAATTCCACGAGGACTACAGAAGGAGCAGAAGCAATGGAGAGGATCCCGGGGGACGCCTACCATCTTCTCGAGGGCAAGAACTTCGCCCACGTGGCTACCCTGATGCCGGATGGTTCACCACAGGTGACGCCGGTCTGGATCGGGCATCAAGGTGACATCGTCACCTTCAACACCGCAGAGGGACGTCTGAAGCCGAACAACCTGAGGCGAGATCCCAGGGTCGGCATCTCGGTGACCAACTCTGAGAATCAGTACGAGGCACTTTTGATCCAGGGTCATGTCACCGAAGTCACCCAGGAAGGTGCCGACGATGACATCAATGCGCTTGCGAAGCGGTACATCGGTGCCGACGAGTACCCGTTCCGCGGACCCGGCGAGGTTCGCGTGATCGTCCGGATCGAGCCGGACAAGGTCAGTTACACGCCGCCGGCCGGCTAGCCGGCCGGAGTGGAGAGCGGATCGGCGATCGGGACGCCGTGGGGCGACCCGGGTCCTGCGAGAGAGCCTGGAGTCTTGTGTCCCCGGGCTGATTCCCCGGTGGCTGGAGTCCCGATCAGGCGTTTGGCGCGATCCTGTACATCGTGTCCGGCATTCCAAAGATAAGTTCGGTTGCGGGTGGCGTTCGGATCACCGTCAGGGTGATGCCGCGATCGGCGAGGGCCGGGATCAGCGGAGTCAGGGGTGATTCGCTTGTCGTCAGGGTCACAGACCCTCCGATTGATAGTCGGGCGAACATCGGGGTGTGCAGGATCCTCGCAAAGCGACTCGGCGTGGCGCGGGGCCAGGTCACGATCGATTCCGGTCAGAAGTCCCGGGAGAAGGTCGTCAGGGTGGAGGGAGTTTCTCGTGAAGAGGCACTCTCGGCACTCGATTTCAGGTGATCGGGCCTTCAGCCGATCGCGGCGGTCGCAGGATTGCAAAGTGGACAGCCCCTTGCAGCGCGCCGATGCGATCACACCCCGGGTGGCGGATATGCCACCCTTTTGGTGGTTATCGGCTGGAGGGAATCAGGGTTCCAGGCACGAATCACCCCGGGTAACCCGCCCCGCCCGCCGCTTAAGATTTTGCGAAACCAAGCCAGGACATCCCACGTTCTCCCTGCTCGCGCCCACCCTGGCGCGCTTTTCTCAACCCGCTTCCTTCTCTTGCTGATCCTGCTGCTGGTCGGCCTCAGCCTTGGTGGAGTCGGATCAGCAGGCGCCGCTGGTCTGAACAACAAGCTCGATGCCACCCAGGGCAAGCTGGGCAAGGTGAAGGAGCAGCAGGGTGTGCTGACGAAGGACATCGAGCAGCTCAGCGGCAGGATGAACAAGCTCTCCGACGCGGTGGCGGTTCTGCGCAGCCGGGAGATCGCCGTCGAGGCTCAACTCGAGGCGAAGCAGGCCGAGCTCGACAAGGCGGTCAATGCACTGGACAAGGGCAGGACGGAGCTTCGTCAGGTCCGTCGTCATCTGCATCGTGCCCTCGAAGATCTGCGTGCGCGGTTGGTTGCGATCTACCAATCCGGCAGCCCTGACATGACCTCGGTGATCCTCGCCTCGAACGGATACGAGGACATGGTCCAGCGGGCGGAGTTCATCTCGATGATCCAGGCACAGGACGAGAACGTGATCAATCGCGTCAAGAGCCTTCGGGATCAGGCCCAGAACCTGGTCGAGCGGCTGAAGCGGGCCAAGGAGACGATCCAGAGCGCCCGCGACACGATCGCCGGCCAGAAGCAGGAACTGGTCGACACGCGATCGACGCTCGAGACCCAGCGCGGGGCCCTGGCCTCTGTCAAGGCAAGGCGCCAGACGGTTCTCGATGGCGTCAGCGAGAAGGTCAATCACCTCGAGGAGATCGAGAGCAGCATCTCGGCCAAGATCCAAAAGCAGATCGCCGCAACTTCAGGCCTGCCGCTACTCCCGGCGGGCCCCGTCGGCCCCCCCAGCTCAGCCGGTCTGATCTGGCCTCTGCAGGGAACCCTGACCTCTCCTTTCGGCTACCGATGGGGTCGTCTCCATGAGGGCATCGATATCGCGGTCCCCGAGGGGACACCGATCCGTGCCGCCAAGGCAGGCAACGTGATCATCGCCGCCTACACGGGGGGGTACGGCAACTACACCTGCATCGACCACGGCGGCGGTCTCTCCACCTGTTACGGACATCAATCGAGCTTCGCCGTCTCATCGGGTCAGAGCGTCAAGCAGGGCCAGGTGATCGGATACTCCGGCAACACCGGGTCCAGCACGGGCCCCCATCTCCACTTCGAAGTCCGGATCAACGGCACCGCCGTCGATCCGATGGGCTACCTGTAGAACCGGAGGAACGGCGTTCGGCCCCGGGGCCTGAAGTGACCAGAACCCCTCGGGGGTCGGTCCGCTCTAGGCCAGCCCGAGACGGGCCGCGCGCTCCTTCGCCTTCGCGATCACCTCGTCGGAGTTCTCGATGATCCCGTCGCGCATCACAACCGCGCCGCCGGCGATCGTGGACCGGACGATCGACCCGGATGCTGCGTAGACAAGCCCGGCATGGAGGCTGCCGACGCTCAGCTCGGTGCTGTCGGAGCGCAGGATCAACAGGTCCGCCGCCGCCCCGGCTCTGAGTCCGCGCTCGTTTCCGCCAAGCAGCGGGGCATTCTGGCCCGTCGCGATCTCCCACACCTCACGGGTGCCGATCACGGCAGCGTCGGCGTTGGAGTGCTTCTGGATCAGCGCAAGCATCTTCAGGTCGCTGATCATGTCGAGGCCGTTGTTTGAGCCCGGTCCATCCGTCCCCATCCCGATCGACACGCCGGTGTCACGCGCTGTTGGCAGCGGAAATGCAGCGCCGACCGCGAGCTTCATGTTGGCGACCGGGTTGGTGACCACGGTCGCGCCGCGCTCCGCAATCAGCTCCAGCTCAGCCCGGTCGAGCCAGACACCATGGGCCAGGAGTGTCCGATCCGTCAGGACTCCGCAGGCGTCGAGGTGGAAGGCCGGGCGCACGCCATGGAGGTCGAGGCACTCGGCCACCTCTTCCTCGGTCTCGGACAGATGGATCTCGATCGGCATCTCATGTTCGATGGAAAGCTCTCCGATCAAACGCAGAGACTCCGGGCTGACGGTGTATATCGCGTGCGGTGCAAGGCAGGCGCCGATCCGGTTGCCGAACCCGCTCAGGGTCCTGATGCTCTCCAGCGCGCGTTCGCGAAGCGCACCGGGTCCGTCCTGGACGTCGATCAACGGCGCGCCGACCACGGCGCTCAGCCCCGAGTCCAGTATTGCCTGGGCACCTGACTCCGGCTCCCAGTACATATCCCAGAACCGCGTGGTGCCGGTCCGGATCATCTCGAGGCAGGCAAGGCGGGTGCCCCAGTAGATGTCTTCGGCATCGATCCTCGCCTCGATCGGCCAGATCTTCTCGCGCAGCCACTGCATCAGCGGCAGGTCGTCGCCGATGCCGCGAAACAGCGTCATCGCTGCATGGGTGTGGCCATTTACCGTTGCCTCGACGATCTGGCATCCCTCGGCGTCGATCACCACGTCCTCGGCAACGGGGGTGGTGGCGGGCCCGATCGATTCGATCAGTCCGTCAAGGCATCGCACCGCGACTCCCTCCCCATCGACGGTGGCGTTGGTGATAGTCAGAGGGGGAGGGGTTTCGATGCTGCTCATCCGCCCTTTGATCCTAGATCCTGCCTGGCCCGCGGTGCTCGGCGCGTTGGCCGCGAGCGAGTTCCGCCGACCCACGGCATTCGAAAACCGGGTCCGGCGGGAGTGTGGGTTGGCTAGCGGATCATCTGCTCTGGACTGCCGGGAACCATCGGGGACCTTGCGGTGCGCCGACGATCGGGGTTATCGGTCGCGAGCCATCTGACAACGCTTCGCATGTTGCTTCGAAGTCCGGAACGTTTGCTGTGTGTCGTCTGTCTTTCCATCTCTTGCCATCCATTCGCGGTTACAGCGGTGATTACCTATAGATGAAGTATGAGGCATCTAGACCATTAGTTCAAGTAGAACCTATGCTTTTCACCATAAGGTCCACTAATGTTAAGGCGGGCTCGATCGGGGGAGTGATGATCCTCAAACAGCTTTATAGAGCCATAGGGTGAGCCGGAGATTGGAGATGCGCTGCACAAGTGCCGATATGTGAGTCCCATCACATCACGTGCCAAAGCGTCCTTGCTAGCATTAGCGACACTAATGCTTGATGTAAAGCGGATGCGGATACTCAAGGCTGTCGCCGACCGGGGCTCATTCTCGGCCGCAGCGGACTCGCTCCACCTGACCCAGTCAGCGGTCAGTCAGCAGATCGCGGCGCTCGAGCGCGAAGTCGGGACCACTCTGGTCGACCGAAATCGCGGAAACGTCCGGCTGACCGAGCCCGGGTTTGCGCTGGTCAATCACGCCGAGGTGATCATCGCGAGGCTGGATGACGCCGAGCGTGAGCTCCATGAGATATCTGGACTGCGGCGAGGGCTTGTCCGCATGGTCAGTTTCCCGACCGCCGGGGCCACGCTCGTGGTTCGAGCCTTCTCGGCCTTTCACCGCAAGTACCCCGAGATCGAGGTCCGGCTGAGGGAGGCCGAGCCTGAGATCTAGATTCCACAACTCCGCGCAGGGGACCATGATCTGGCGCTCGTCTATGACTACGACTACGTGCCGATGATCGAAACAGGGGACACCGAGTGTCATCTCCTGCTCGAGGAGAGGATGCAGCTCGCACTTCCGGCCGACCATCCGCTCGCCGGTGAAAAGACCGTGCGGCTCCTTGATCTCAGGGACGAGACCTGGATTATCGGGACAGAGACGAGTTCATGCCGGGACAATGCGGTGCTGGCGTGCCAGCGGGCGGGCTTTGAGCCGAGGATCGGATTCGAGAGCGATGACTACCAGGTGCATCAGGCCGTCGTATCGGCGGGGATGGCGATTGCACTCCTACCGGAGCTGCTGCTCACCGGACGCCACCCGGGAATGGTGGTCGTCGATATCGAGCCGGACGCACCGATGCGGCGTGTCTGGGCATTGACCAGGCCGGAGGAGACGAGAAGCGCCGCAACCGATGCCATGGTCGAGGTGCTCAGGGGGGAAAGCCGGCGTTTCGTCAAGGCCCGTCGTAGGGCGGTCCCGGTCGCAAGCTGAGCAACCGGGCCGCAGTTCTCACCGCGAGTGCTGTTCTAGCGCGGCTGGGGAATGTGGAGCCCGACAGCGCGGGTGGAGGTGGTGCCTGTCGTCGTCGGGCATTTCGCAGTTGCGACCGAGGTTGCCGGTCCCAGCCCCGCTGTCGACAGCGAGATAAGACCGGCAGCCACTGCGATGCCGATGGCGGGCAACGTTGCTGACCCTGCAAGCAGAGCGGCTCCGAAGACACCCGCGGTCACCAGGACCGTGATGCCCAGCGCCACCCGTGCGGTGCGGATCACCGTTTCCATGTTTGGCTGATTTCTTTTCATGGACCGAAAGTACGCCCGACCCCGGACCACCAGGTTTAGGAGTTGTGAATCAACGGAGATCCGGGATTTACCGTGTCCGGGACGAGATGACGATCGATTCAGATTCCATACCCCAGCAGGGTCCCGAGCAGGAGCGGGTGACCCGAAACCTCGGCGAGATCCTTCAGGAACTCAGGGTCGCGTTGCCCGGTGTGCAGGTGCTCTTTGCCTTCCTGCTCGCAGTACCGCTCCAGACGAGGTTTGGTCAGATCAACGCCTTCGAGAAGGACGTCTACTTCGCGACGCTTCTGTGCACCGCTGCATCCGCAGCTCTGATGATCACCCCGACCGCTTATCACCGGGTCACGTTCCGGCTTCAGCAGAAGGAACATCTGGTCAAGGTCGCCAACCGCTGCTCGATCGCCGGGTTGATCTTCCTTGTCCTGGCGATGTGTGGAGCGTTGCTCCTGGTGACCGACATCCTCTTCGGAACCCTGGCAGCGGCGCTGACTGCCGCCGGAGCGGCGCTGATGTTCGTGATCCTCTGGGGGGTCATCCCGTCATCCCGGTGCGCCGCCGGGAGAAGACGCTCAGTGAGCGGTCCCGGAGGCCCTGATCTTCCCCAGGGCATCTTCGAACTTCGCGATCAGGCTGGAGTCGGCCTCGCCGTTCTGAAGCATTTCCAGGTCTCCGTCCCACAGATCAATGCGGACCTGGAGTGCGATCGGGTAGATCTTGTCCGGATCCAGATCTGAGGAGTCCATCAAACCGATCAGCTCTCTGATGTTCGAGATCTTGTCGGCGGCATAGATGCACTGCGCTGGCCTGCCACCGGCGGAAACCTGCTCCCGCAGCGCGTGCTTGCGATCTACGTAGGATTCGATCGCCGGGTCCTCGGTGAGGATCAGCACCAGGTCGGTGACCTTGTCGCCAACGGCGTCCCGGAGTTCGGAACTGGTTGTCCCGGTCTTCTCGACCAGATCGTGCAATGCGGCGGCGGCGACCAGCCACGGCTCGAGTCCCGCCTGGTCGACCAGGTCGGCAACCTCGAGCACGTGGCCCGTGTAGGGGCTGGCGCCGTCCTTTCGAACCTGTCCATGGTGTGCGTCGATTGCGATCGCCCGGCTGCGCAAGGCGATGTCGTCACGAACCAGGCCCGGGGTGAGGTTTCCGCCGGACGGCTCGCGATCCGGATGGTCGCGCTCGACGAAGCGCCGAACCCCCTCGGTGATCCCAGGTGTCGCGATCAGACGGTTGAAACACTCGGCCTCGATACGCAGGCCCTCGTCAAGGGACTGGCCGAAGCCGCGGATCGCAGCCTCCTTGTCGGTCCTCATCGCCGGCTGTGGAAGCTCCGCTATCTGCGCCGCCATCTCGAGCGCACGCTCGAGGCAGGTTCCGCTCGGTACCACCTCATTGACCAATCCAATCCGCTCGGCCTCGCCCGCGCCGATAACCCGGCCCGTGATGATCAGCTCCATCGCGCGTCCCATTCCGACTATCCGGGGCAGCCTCTGGGTACCTCCGTCGCCGAGCCCCACATTCCAGCGCCGGCAGGTGACACCAAAGCTCGCATGCTCGTCGGCAATCCGGATGTCGGCGAAACAGGCCCACTCGAGTCCGCCCGCATAGGCGACACCGTTGACCGCCGCGATGATCGGCTTGTAGATGTCGGTCCACCGTGATGGTCCGATGATGCCATCGCGCTCGCCGCGATTGTGCGCCTCGATCTCGTCCGGGGACAGGTTGATCAGCGGTTCCTCGTCCACCGTCGGATCAAACATTCCCAAGGCGGCCCTGAGGTCCGCTCCGGCACAGAAGGCACGGTCGCCGGACCCGGTCAGGATCGCCACCCGGGCCTCGTCATCATCCTTGAATCGACCCCATGCATCGACCAGTTCGCGGCTGGTCCGGGGCCCGATCGCATTCATCCGCCCAGGACGCTCGATCCGGATCACGCGGACGTGTCCATGCGACTCGTAGGAGATCTCCTGATAGGCCGAACTCACGCGGGGACCGTAACGCATGGGTGTGGAAGGCCATCGAGACGGCCATTCGGCGGGATTAGGTGATCATCTTCAGGTGGTGTAGAAACCCGGGATGCCCGAGGTCAGCCGCACCTATCGATTCGCGATGGCGATCTGCCGGCCCGTTGCCTGGTGGGGGAGACTCGAGGTCAGCGGGCTCGAGGTGATCCCGGACGAGGGCCCGGTTCTGATCGTCGGCAACCACGACAGCCACTGGGACCCCGTGATGATCGGAATAGCCGCACTCCGAAGGCGACAGATCCGGGCTCTCGCGAAATCATCCCTCTGGGACGTTCCCGGTCTTTCACCGATTCTGAATGGGATGGGCCAGATACCGATAGTCAGGGGATCCGGTGACACGGAGGCACTCCGCCGCGCGATCAGGGAGCTGGAGGGAGGCGCCTGCATCGGGATCTTCCCGGAAGGCACAATCTCCCGTGGACAAGCGATGCGTGCGCGCAGCGGAGCCGGTCGGCTGGCGCTACAGGTGCCGGAGGCGAGGATCATTCTGGCAACGACCGAGGACAGCGGCACCCTTGCCGCATTCCCACGCCGACCCAGGGTCAAGGTGAGCTTTCTTGAGCCCGCCTCGGGTCAGGCCCGCCCCGATGACGACCCCGGGGAGATCGCGAAACGCCTGATCAAGGAGCTGCGCGATCTGGTCCCGCCTGTCGCGGCGGGGCGCCGGGCCAAAGCGCTCGGCTCCTAGTCCATCTTGCCGATCTTGAAGATCTTCGTCCCGCAGTCGGGACACGTGCCCTGGATTGCCGGGCGGCCATTCTTCATGGTCACCTGGGTCGGGTCCTTGATCTCGACCTTCTTGCGCTCTTTGACGCAGTAACCCTCGGTCATGCTGGGCTCCTTTCGCCGCCCGAAGGCGGGTGGCATGCGGCGAACCGCACAATCGGATTAGGTCAAATGTAACGCCGCGTCAGGATGAAATCAGCGCATCGCCCGAATTCGGGGCCGCAATGACCGCGTTTTGCCGTCAAACGAACGGTTCCGGAGAGTGACGAACTACCCGACGGCCAGCGTGCCTTCCATGCCGATCTCCCGATGGCCGGGGACCGTGCAGTAGAAGTCGTAGGTGCCTGGCCTGAGGCCCTTTATCCTGGTTGAGGCACTCGATTGGGTGACGATCTTCGTCTCGCCGAGCACCTTACTTCCCTTGGCGATCGCGACGCTGTGCGGAATCAGGCCGGGATTCGAGAAATCGACGGTGACGTCGCCGGACTTGGCGGTCAACCTGTTGGTTGTGAACTTGAGCTGCCCGCTCGGGTCGGCCTTGACCTTGAGGGTTGAGGCTTCGGCAGAGTTTGTCGTGTCTCCGCTGGTGTCCCCGGACGGGCTGGAAGGGCTGGCACTCTCCGGAGATATGCCGGGAAGGGCGGGAGTCTTCGAGCTTTCGTTGGCCGTGCCGGGCACCGTTGAGATTCCTCCGGCATTGCCGTTGGCGCCGGACGCGCCCGAGCCGCCGGATGATCCGGTGGACCCGGTCGAGCCGGTGGTACCGGTGGATCCCGTCGTTCCTCCGGATCCACCACCCGCTTCGAGCGCGGCGACCCGTGCTTCAAGTACGTCGATACGAGCCGAGCTCTCCAGGGCCTTGGTCTCGAGCGCGCTGACCTGGTCCTCGAGGCCGGTGTCGGTCGTGGCCTGCGAAGTGCCTCCGTTGTCCTTGGCGTCGATCGCCAGGAAGATCGCCCCGGCCGCTGCTCCGATGCAGAGCGCGACAAGGACGAGGCCGATCCTTGTTCGCACCGAGACGACGCGATCGAGGTGGGCGAGCCAGGTGAGCACGCCGGGCAGGCGCGAGTCTCCGGCCGAGGCGGCCGTCGCCGAGGTCGCGGCCGCGTGGGCCGGGGTACCCGGTCGAGGGTTCGACGGCTGCCCCGTCGGCGTGGCCGGATTCGACGGAGCCGGTGGTGTGGGTTGTGTCTTTCTGGGAGCAGGCATCACGTGC
>JBBQZL010000095.1:0-10073 GCA_038207745.1 Solirubrobacterales bacterium | reverse complement strand
CGAGCAGCGGATCAAGCAGTACCAGACAGGGACATACGTGGTCGGCAACCGCCTGCTCGATCCGGAGCAGCGCTCGGTCCAGGCACGGATGGAGCGCTCGAACACGCTCACCTGCGGGCATCGGGCCTGCCAGGGTTGTGGCGAGGCCCTCGGCGCGCGCTACGCGCTCGATGCGGCGATGCGGGCCACCGACGGCAGGCTGATCGCCGCCAACGCCACCGGCTGTCTCGAGGTCTTCTCGACCCCATTCCCCGAGACCTCATGGCAGCTTCCCTGGATCCACTCGTTGTTCGGAAACGCGCCCGCGATCGCGGCCGGCGTCGCGGCGGCGCTGAAGGTCAAGGGACGCGAGGACGTGCGGGTGGTGGGCCAGGCAGGGGATGGCGGCACGGTCGATATCGGGTTCGCCTGTCTCTCCGGGATGTTCGAGCGAAACGACGACGTGCTGTTCATCTGTTACGACAACCAGGGCTACATGAACACGGGCGTGCAGCGCTCGGGCGCCACCCCGCCGGCCGCCCGGACCGCAAACACCAAGCCGGTCGGCGTCGAGCCAGGCAACGTCTTTGGCCAGGGCAAGAACGTACCCCTGATCGCGATGGCACATGAGATCCCCTATGTCGCGACCGCTACCGTCGCCGAGCCGCGCGACCTCGAGGCGAAGGTCGAGCGCGCAATGGAGCTGCGAGGCGCCCGCTACATCCACGTCTTCGTCCCATGCCCGCTCGGCTGGGGCTCGGCTTCCAAGGACACGATCAGGCTTGCGCGGCTGGTCAAGGAGACGGGGCTGTTCCCGGTTTTCGAGGCCGAGCACGGCGATGTCTCTGCCGTCTCCAAGATCCGCCGCCGGGTTGCGGTGACCGAGTACCTGAAGCTTCAGAGGCGCTACGCGCACCTCTTCAAGCCAGATCTTCGCACCGACGTGATCGATCGGCTGCAGGCGGGCGCCGACCGAAACATCGAGCGCTTCGACCTGCTCGCCGACGACGACGAGGGAGCTGAGCTTCCGGGAGAGGCCACCGACCAGGCGGGGTTTCCCGCGGACGATTCCCGGGAGTCGGTGGATCCCGACGCAGGTAGTGATCTGGCCCGCCTGCTCAGGGATACGCACGGGAAGCCGCGCTGATGGAAAAGCCCTACGCGATCACGCTCGATGTCGGCTCCAGCCTCGCGAACAAGACCGGGAGCTGGCGCACCGAACGGGCGGTCTACTCCGATCGGCTGCCGCCCTGCAACAACGCCTGTCCGGCCGGGGAGAACATCCAGCAGTGGCTCTACGACGCCGAAGAGGGCGGCGAGGGCTACGAGCGCGCCTGGCGTCAGGTGATGGAGGACAACCCGTTCCCGGCGATCATGGGGAGGGTCTGTTACCACCCCTGTGAGACATCCTGCAACCGCGCCCAGCTCGATGAGGCTGTGGGCATCAACTCGGTCGAGCGATTCATCGGCGAT
Source organism: Solirubrobacterales bacterium (assembly GCA_038207745.1). Lineage (GTDB taxonomy): Bacteria > Actinomycetota > Thermoleophilia > Solirubrobacterales > 70-9 > JBBQZL01. The sequence goes on along the minus strand of JBBQZL010000095.1, from coordinate 8,621 downwards.
GAGGGAATCAGGCAGGGCTGGCAGATCGAGGCGCCCACCGAAACCTCGGGCAGACGGGTGCTGATCGTCGGCGCCGGCCCCTCGGGTCTCTCGGCCGCCTACTTCCTGACCATGCTCGGGCACGCGGTGACGATCCGCGAGGCAGGGCCGATGTCCGGGGGGATGATGCGCTTCGGGATCCCCAAGTACCGGCTGCCCCGCGACGTCCTCGATGCCGAGGTGAAGCGCATCCTCGACCTCGGCGTGACGCTGGAGCTGGACAGCAAGGTGACCAATGTCCTCGAGGCCCTCGATGAGGGCGGCTTCGACGCCGCGTTTCTCGCCGTCGGCGCGCACATCGGCAAGCGGGCCTACATCCCCGCTGGCGAGGCTGCCCATGTGCTCGATGCGGTCTCGATGCTGCACAGCATCGAGACCGGGGAGAAGCCGTTGCTCGGACGCCGCGTCGCCGTCTACGGTGGCGGTGACACTGCGATGGACGCCGCCCGAACGGCAAAGCGGCTGGGCGCCGACGAGGCCATCATCGTCTATCGGCGCACCCGCGATCAGATGCCCGCCCATGACATCGAGGTCGAGGAGGCCGAGGAGGAGGGCGTGATGATGCGCTGGCTCTCGACGATCAAGCGTGCCGACGACGGCAAGCTCGTGCTCGAGCGAATGGAGCTCGATGAGACCGGCTTCCCGCAGCCGACAGGCGAACTCGACGAACTCGAGGCCGATGCGCTGGTGCTGGCGCTGGGTCAGGAGTGCGATCTCTCGCTCCTCGATGGTGTGCCGGAGGTCGAGATCACCGACGGCGTCGTCAAGGTCGGTCCGAACCTGATGACCGGCCACCCGGGTGTGTTTGCCGGTGGCGACATGGTTCCCGCCGAGCGCTCGGTCACCGTTGCGATCGGCCACGGCAAGAAGGCCGCTCGCAACATCGACGCATGGCTGCGCCAGGTCGCCTACGAGGCTCCTCCCAAGCCCGAGCTCGCCAGCTTCGACAAACTCAACACCTGGTATTACACCGACGCGCCGCGCACCCACCGTCCGCGGCTCGACGTTGTTCGCCGCCAGAGCACCTTCGACGAGGTCGTCGAGGGCTACGACGAGTCAAACGCCCAGCTCGAGGCGCGCCGGTGCATGTCCTGCGGCAACTGCTTCTCATGCGACAACTGCTACGGCGTCTGCCCCGACAACGCGGTGATCAAGCTCGGTGAGCCGGGCGAGCTTTACAAGATCGACCTCGACTTCTGCAAGGGCTGCGGTATCTGCGTCGCCGAGTGCCCCAGCGGGGCGATCAAGATGGAGCCGGAGGAGATCTGAGGCGGCGGTCCATGGCCGCCGGGCCGCGAAGGTTCTCGCGCAGGAAGTCGGCGACCTTGGGGGCGTTGCGCTCATCGAGCATGTTGAGCGCCGGTACTCCGACGAGGCGGCGGATCAGCTCGATGCCCGCCTCCGTGCTCGTGGACCGGCCCGAGACAAGGTCCGGGCGCATGCCGAATGCGCTCATCACGCCCATCACTGCGTAGGGGTCGGAGGCGCACAGGACGGTGAGCGTGACCGTGTCCGCGAGGAATCGCATCGCAATATCGCCGCGATACGGCTCGAGCGGCGACGCGCCGGCTTCGATGACTACGACGTCCGGTTCGGACGCGGCGAGCTTCGAGCAGAGCAGCCGCAGGGCTGCCTCGTATTCGCCGGGCGGCACGACCGTGGATGGCAGGCCCACATCGACAAAGTCGGCGATCATCTCGGCCCCGGCCCGCCTCATCGCCAGGGTGTCCCGGTAGCGCCCCACTCCTGTCACCTTGGCGCCGGCGACGCGCATGCCCATCGCCACCAGCTCCCGGATCATCGCGACGGCCGCCACCGTCTTGCCGGAATCCATCGAGGTTCCGATGATCAGGATCACGGGTGCCCGCAGCTCACGTTGTTCGAACGGTTCGACGAAGCCCTGCATGGTGCACACCTCACCGTCTCGCATCGCGTGGCCGAGGTACCCCACGTTGGCAAGCGTCGGACTCTGGAGTGAGGCCGAGGTGCAGACGCCGAGTACGCCGGCCGCGGTCAGGGTCTGCATACGCAGGTCATCGCCGATCGCCTGCCAGTCGCCCACCACCTCGAGCGTTGCGGCCCGGGTGCCCAGGGCTCCGATCAGGCGGTCGCCCGGGCGCAGGTCAGACGGGGAGCCGTCCGTGGTCTCGACGGTGTATGAGTCCGGGCCGTCCGCGAGCATCTCGACGACGATGTAGTCGCCGCGGGCCCACTGCTCACGCGGGCACGGAACGACGTCGGGGAGCCTCTGATCGAAATCGGTGATCCGTGCGAGGCTTCCGAGAACCGTCTTGGGCCGGGTCATCGGGTCAGGGGGGGTGGGGGAGTGGATAGCAGCCGGGCGAGCAGGGCTGCGCGTTCGGGCATCCGGTCGACCAGCAGATGCTCGTGGTCGGCGTGTGCACCGTCGCCGACCGCCCCGAGCCCGTCGAGGGTAGCGGTGAAGGGGCTGGTCAGGTTGCCATCGGACGCTCCGCCGACCTGGGCCTCGCCGATCTCCAGATCCAGGTCGGCGGCGGCCGCCCGGGCCTGCTCCCAGAGGCCCCGGTTTCGCGGTGTGCGCTCCAGGGGCGGTCGCCGGAAGCTCCCCTCGACCTCGAGGGTGATCTTGTCCCTGGTCGGCTCAAGGCCGCGGATCGCCGATTCCACCATGGCGGCATCCTCCGCCGTCACGACCCGGGTCTCGATCCGCGCGACTGCCTCGGGTGCGACCACGTTCGGGCGCAATCCGCCGTCGATCGTCCCCACGTTCACCGTGACTCCGCGATCGGCATCGTTCAGCTCGAACAGGCGCTCGATCTGGTGCGACGCTTCCAGGATCGCGCTGACGCCCCCCTCGGGATCGAGGCCGGCATGGCTTGCCACCCCTTTGATGGTCAAGGTGAAGCTGCCCACCCCCTTGCGTCCGGTCTTCAGATGGCCTCGCGGCCCGAACGCGGGCTCCATGACCATGACGCGTGCGGCTTCGGGAGCCAGGCGCTCGACGTGTCTGCGCGAGTCCGGGCTGCCGATCTCTTCATCTGCGTTGATCACGACGACAGGCCGGCAGGGAAGGTCGACCCCCAGCGCCTTGATCGCGCGCAGGGCGAACAGCATCTGCACAAGCCCGCCCTTCATGTCGAATACTCCCGGCCCGTGGAGCCGTCCGTCGCGCTGTTCAATCGGCATCCGGGCCAGCGTCCCGACCGGCCACACCGTGTCGAGATGGCCGAGGAGGAGCTGGGTCGGCTGCCCGTCGCGGGCCGGCGCCAAGGTGCCCATCAGGTGGTCGCACCCCTCGCTGCCAGGCAGGCGCTCAACCGTGAAGCCGAGATCGCCCAGCTCTCCTTCGAGCATCGACCGCACCTGCTCCTGGGCCTTTGCCTCCAGCGAGGGCGACTCCGCGCCGGCGAGGCGCACAAGGAGTTCCAGCATCTCGTCCTGGCGGTCGCGCAGCCAGGCGAGCAGGGCCTTCGCATCGGACTTCCCATCGGAACGCGAGATGCGCGTCGTCACCACTTGCAGTTGACGTGAAATGGGAAGGAGTAGGTCTGGGAGATCCGGGCGAACCGGCCTGGGCTTATGAAGGCGAGGAGCGGATCACCTGCGAGCAGATCGGCATCGTCTGCGTCGGATGCCCGCATCGCGCCCTCATCTACCGAGGCCGCAACGATTTCCCCGATGATCAGCGAGTTGTCGCCGTATCCGTCGAGGATGCGGTCCAGTTTGCATTCCAGCCAGAGATATGCGTCTCGGACCAGGACGCCATCCACCTCACGGGCGGGAAAGGTCGGGACCGCAACGAGAGCCGGCTTGCCACCGTCACCCTCGCGCGGTGCGGCTGCCAGGCTCGTCTCCACGATCTGTCCCGGACGGGGGAAGCTGACCGTGAACTCGCCGGTGCGCCCGGCGTTGACCTGCGTGGCGTGTCTCGGGCTGCAGACGAAGCAGAAGTAGTTGCTCCAGCCGAGCGGCATCGCCATGTTCTTGGGTGCGAGGTCATGGCCGTCTTCTTCCATCGTTCCGACGATCACCAGCGGTGCGACATTGAAGAAGTAATCCCAGATCGGCGCATCGACCGGCAGGGGTACCGGACGGTGAGCTGGGATCTCTGCCGGTTCGGTCACGCCTCGCCACCCACGGCGACGGTGGGGACATCGATCATTGCCGGGACTCGTTCGCAGACCATTTTCGGAGCCTATCGCGAGACCTGTGGTACCCGGGCGGCGTGATTCTTCGGCCCACGGCGCGTTCCCGGCGATTCGAGCCGCAGGGATTGGCATAGGCTCACGGTCAATGCGCGATCTGAAGATCAGGGGCTACACCGTTGGCCAGTTCCCCAATGCACCCCTGATCGTTGCCCTGGTTGCGGCGCTTGTGGGCGTGCTGGTGAGCAGCGGCTCCACCGCCGATCTCGTCGCAAGGGCGATCTTCTTGATCAGCCTGACGATCTGGGCCTATGAGGAGACGGTCGGCGGCGCCAATGGTTTCCGCCGGGTGGTCGGAGCCGCGGGCCTGATCTACATATTCATTTCCCTCGTCCGCGACCTGGGTTAGGGCCACCGTCCCACCTAGACGTCGGTATGCGACGTCAGGGTGGGATGGTGGCGCCTTCCCGCGCCTTCCCGCGCCTTCGGTGTCCCGGATGCATGGGGTTTGTCTGGGACGGCGCCTGGTTCTCAGTGCGGCTTCACCGAGTAGATCGCCACGTCGCGTGGCACCCCCTTGCCGCGGAAGAAGCGCTTTCTGCGGACTCGGAGGTTGGTCGTATCGAGATGGGCGAGGGTGCTCTCTGACATCAAGAGCTCGTCAGCCTTGGCGCTGTCGGCGATCCGTGCCGCGATGTTGACGTCCACCCCGATGTAGTCGCCCCCGATCCGCTGTGGGTGCCCGAGGTGCATCCCGACCCTCATCCGGGGGCGGTAATCGGGAGCTTCGACCCACGAGAGGCGCCTTTGCGCCTCGATGATCGCTCCGAGGGCCACCTGCGGCTGATCGAAGACCGCCATCATCCCGTCGCCCAGCCGCTTGACCACCGCACCACCCGAAGAGTTGACCGGCGGTTCGATCGCCTCCGCAACGTCGCGCAGCAGCTCGAGTGCGGCGTCGTCCCCGGCCTTCATCGCCCAGCTGGAGAACTTGACCAGGTCGGTGAATACGATCACCATCTCCCGCTCTCCCCGTCGGGCCGAGTCGTCGGTGAAGGCGTCCCAGACCTGCAGGGCACTGAGCCCGACTTCCCGCAGCAGGCCGGGTCGCTGCTCGGAGGCCTCCGCGAGCTGGCGCGCGATCAGGTGCGACTGCTCGTCTCCGGAGGTCGAAAGCGGGTCGCCGAATCGGCTGTCGCCGGGCAGCACCTCCCGAAGCCCCTTGAGCGCGGCGAGTATCAGTCCTCGGTTGCGCTCCCGGATATCGGTGTCCATCGCCGGCGCAGACTAGCGGTTCTCGCCGATCTCACCCGCCAACCCTGGGGTCGAGGAGGTGCCCAGCCGGTGCCCCGGGTCGAGCTCGTCCATTCATCCAGCTTGTGGCGGATCGTCGCGCCGAAGCGGCGCTGAGACCGGTCGGGCCCGGTGGGGACGGAGGTCCGGCTCTGCCCGCGAATCGCTGCAGGGAAACTTCACTGCAAGTAGGTTGTTACAGGTCTGTGGCGACTTTACGAAGGGCAGACAGAACGGGAGAGTTGTGAGAGGGCGAGAGGCGGGACCAGAAGTGCTTGACCGGACCTGGGCGCGATGTACTGTCGCCGGAGTCACTGCGCTGGCCATCCTCGGCCCGGCGGGTACCGCGGGTCTCGCAGAGGGCAGGACACCTGTGAAGGTGAGACCACCCGCCAGGGTCAAGCCCCCGCTGAAGAGCCAGGGCCGCCCCAACATCGTCGTGATCCAGGCCGACGACACGATCGCAAGCGATCTGGCGTACATGCCCAATGTTCGTCGTCTGCTGGTCAAGGGTGGCACCAACTTCTCGAATTTCACCGCTTCCTACCCGCTCTGCGGCCCATCGCGGGCGACGTTGCTGACCGGCCAGTTCGCCCACAACAACCGGGTGCTGAGCAACTTCCAATCCAATGACGGCGGCTACTACAGGTTCCGCTCGCTGCGGGGCAAGCTCAACCAGCGCAACTCGCTGGCTCCCTGGCTCCAGAAGGCCGGCTACCGCACAGCGATGGTCGGCAAGTATCTGAACGAGTACGGGGCACAGGATCACCGCGAGGTACCGCCGGGATGGGATCGATGGGCGGTTCTTCTGGACAACTCCACCTACGACTACTTCAACTACGCGACGAATGTCGACGGCCGGGTCAAGTTTCGCGGTGATAGTGGCTACGCGAAGCAACAGCTCAAACTCGCCCACATCAACAACGCAACACCCCCGACGAGTTTCGGCGAGGTGCTCGCCTCCTTCCAAGAGGCATTTGTCCCGTACGACAACTTCGGCACCCAGCGCTATCGCAACTATTCGATGAACGTAAACGGCGGATACGCCGCCCGTTTTGTCCGTCACGCCGCGCCCTCGAAGACCCCCTTCTTCCTCTACTACGCACCCCCGGGTCCCCACGCGGAGGACACAAACCACGCGCAGGGCTTCCGCCCCGGGGCGCCGGAGCCCGACCCCCGCCCGCCCGCCCGCTACGCGCACAGCTTCGACAACGTGCCGCTGCCAAGGACGCCCTCCTTCAACGAGGCCGATGTCTCCGACAAGGCGAGCAACCTCAGCGGGCAGGCCCTGCTCACCGATGCTCAGATCCAGACAATTACCGACAACTACCGAGGCCGGCTTGGAGCCAACCGATCCGTTGACAACCAGATTGGCAGGATCGTGCGGAACCTGCGCAAAGCCGGTGAGCTGCGAAACACCTTCATCATCTTCAACTCGGACAACGGCTATCTGCAGGGCCAGCACCGGCTTCGCAGCTCGAAGTTCCTCCCGTATGAGAGCTCGACCCAGGTGCCGACGCTTATCCGTGGCCCGGGCGTGCGTTCCGGTCAGGATCTCGATGGAAGTTCGATGAACGTGGATCTGGCACCGACGATCCTCGATATGGCCGGCGTGCGGCCGGGGCGGGTGATGGACGGGATCTCGCTGTTGCCGGCCGCCCAGGGCAGGAAGAATTTGCCGAAGCGCGACGTCCTGCTGGAGGCCACGCGCCCGCTGCTCAAGTTCTACACGCCGATCACGGCCTTCGATGTGCCGTTCTACGGGGTCAGGACCTCCCGATACAAGTACATCCACTGGTCCTTCGGCGAGACCGAGCTGTATGACCTCAAGCAGGATCCTGACGAGCTGGTCAACCTGGCTGCGGATCCGGCCCGCGCCGATCTTGTTGCCCGCCTCGAGACCGAATCGAGCCGCCTGCGTGACTGCAGCGGCGCGTCCTGCCGCTGATGACAGCTCCGGCGATCGAACCCAGCAAGGACCAGATCGGCCTCCTCACCTCTTCGACCGACTCAGGATCGATCGTGATGGTCAACCTGCTTCGTTTCAAGGATCTTGCGGACGGCATCGATGAGGGTGCAAGCGGTGCGGAGGCCTACGGACACTATGCAGCGGCAGTGGCGCCCTTCCTTCAAGGGGTCGGCGGCCGGGTTCTTGCCGCGGCAGTCTGCGAGGACAGCATCATCGGCCCCGAGACCGCCGAGTGGGACATGGTGGCGCTGGTCGAGTACCCGTCCCGCAAGGCGTTTCTCACGATGACAACGGATCCGGAGTACCTGAAGATCCATGCTCATCGGGTCGCCGCCCTCTCGGACAGCAGGCTGATCCTCTCGAAGCTCGCGTTCCAGAACGAAGCCTGAGCGGCGTGCAGGACAAACCTTCCGGATCGGCCGCCTCAGGGGCCTACTGGCCGCGGCCCTGGACCTGCGAGGACGGCGGGCCGCTCCGCCGATGTTGCGCGGACGGGCAGGCCGGGCCGGGGATTCAACCGGGGGAGAGGCTTGTTGTCGAGGCCTCCAGCGATGCGTTTGCCACCGACATGCTGATCCGCCGTGAGCCCGGCGAGCTCTATGCGCTTCGCCACAGCCTGCCCTTCGGCAACGCGCTCTCGAGACCGGTCGAGGGCTGGGTCGAGCGTCTCGACCCCAGCTCGCTGGCCGTCACCGCATCGACCTCGAGACTCCCGGCCAGCAGGTACTGGCCGGGGGGCATCGCTGCCCACGCCAATGGCGATATCCACATGGTCTTCGGCCGCTGGGCCCATCGCCTCAGCCCGGAGCTCGAGGTCCTCGCCTCACATCGGCTTCCGGTCGAGCGGCCATACAACTCGTTCATCGTGCTCGACGGCGGTGAGCTTGTGACCAAGGACTGCGACGCTCCGCAGGGCCTCGCGCCCTCGACTGTCTCGGTGCTTGATCCCGGGACCCTGCTGCCGGTGGCACCTGAGCTGAGGCTTCCGGAGCCCTCGATCGCGCGGCTCGCATCAGATGGGGAGAGCGTGATCGCGGTCGGGACGGAGACGATCTTCCGGCTGCGCCTCGACCGCGCGGCCGAGCGGATCGTCATCGACGACCAATGGCAGCCCCGTTACGGTCCGGCGCCCGGTCGCAGCTACGGATGGGACCCGGTGATCACCGACCACCACGTCCTCTGGATGGACAACG
>JBBQZL010000094.1:0-10128 GCA_038207745.1 Solirubrobacterales bacterium | reverse complement strand
CATAGACGTGGACATCCTCGCCACGGTCAAGGACAAGCAGTTCCTTCCCACCCTCTTCCGTGAAGAGGCCGTTGCGACTGAAGTGAAGCAGCAGATGGTCGTTGCTCAGCTCCACCGCTCGGTCACCACCTTCTTGCGTGTGTAGAACTCGAAGGCGTCGGAACCATTGGCATGCAGGTCACCGTCGATCGAGTCCTTCCAGCCTGAGAACGGGAACCACGCGACCGGCGCGGCGACGCCGATGTTGACGCCGACCATGCCGGCCTCGACGTTGTAGCGGTACTCCCGGGCAGCTCCACCGGATGAGGTGAAGATCACCGATGCGTTGCCGTAGCGGCTCGAGTTGACCAGCTCGATCGCCTCTGCAAGGGTCGGTGCGCGAAGCACCGCCAGCACAGGGCCGAACCACTCGTCGGTGACCGCACCCGACCCGAGCGCTACGTCGTCGATGATCGTCGGGCCGAGCTCGGCTCCACCCGGGCCGCCGCCCCGGCGACCGTCGAGGACGAGGGTCGCGCCGGCCTGCACCGTCGCCGCAATCTCCTTCTCGATCCGCTCCCTGGACTCGGGACTGACCAGTGGGCAGACATCCGTGTCGGGGTCGCCACCGGGGCCGGTCTTGAGATCAGCACTGGCAGTGACGACGCGCTCAAGGGATAGATCCTGCTCGGCCTGATCGCCGACGAGAACCAGCAGCGAACCGGCGAGGCAGCGCTGCCCGGCCGCGCCAAATGCCGATGAGGTGACACCGGCGGCAAGCAGCTTCGGGTCGGCATCGGGCATCACGACCATCGCGTTCTTGGCGCCGCCGAGAGCCTGCACCCGCTTGCCGTTCTCGGAAGCCCGGACATTGATGTACCTGGCGGTCTTTGCCGAACCGACAAAGGAAATTGCGTCGATTCCCGGATGGTCGAGGATCGAGTTGACGGCGTCGTGGGCGCCGTGGACCAGGTTGACGACACCGGGGGGAAAGATCTCGTGCTCGTGGATCAGCTCGAATACGCGCTGCGAGGTCGTCGGGTCCTGCTCGGAGGGCTTGAGGATGAAGGCGTTGCCGCAGGCGACCGCGTAGGGGAGAAACCAGAGCGGGATCATCGCCGGGAAGTTGAACGGGGTGATCGCGGCGACCACACCGACCGGCTGGCGCACCATCTCGACATCGACGCCGTTGGCGACACCCTCGAGATTCTCGCCCTTGAGGAGATGCGGGATCGCGCAGGCGGCTTCGACCGACTCGATGCCCCTGCCGACCTCGCCAAAGGCGTCGGGCCCGGTCTTCCCCATGTCACGGGTGACGAGCTGCGCCAGCTCTTCGCGATGGGAGTCGAGCACGTCGCGGAGTCTGAAGAGGTGGCGGGCCCGTGCTGCCGGGGAGATCGCGCGCCATCCGGGCTGGGCCTTGCGGGCAGCGACGACGGCCTTGTCGATGTCCGCCGAGCGTGAGAGCGGAACCCGGGCGATCGTCTCGGCGTTGGCGGGATTGCGTGATTCGATCGTCTCGCCTTCCACCGGTGTCCACTTGCCGCCAACGTAATTCTCGAGCAGCGGAGCAGCGGTGGCGGAAGCCGCTTCGGCACCCGGCGGGGCGGTGGCGGTGTCGGTCATTTCGGTGAGGTCCTCTCGGTCGTGGCAGTCCAAGATCAATCCTCAATGTCCGGGCGTCGGGAAACAACCGCACTATTCGATGATTGCCGGAGCGCAAATGTGACGATATGTAAGACTTATGCGGTGCCAGATCAGATCCATTCATGACGACTCGTACACAAAGCTCCTCCAGCCGCGATGCGGAAACTGGATTCACAGGCGTCAGCCTGGAGCGGATCCTGGGGCTGCCGGCCGTCCTGCGCGGGGTTCCGGAGGTCCTCAGCGGCAGCGAAGACCTCGGCCGACAGGTTCGCTGGGTCCACGCGGGCGAGATCCCGAACATCGCAACGATGCTCAAGGGTGGAGAGCTGCTGCTCACGACCGGTCTTGGAATCGGCTCAACCGGGGCTGCGCAGCGCCGCTTCATCGCGGACCTGACCGAACACCGAGTTGCAGCGCTCGCGCTTGAGTTGGGGACCCAGTTCACCGAGGCGCCGCGGCCCCTGATCGAGGAGGCACGGGTTCGCGGGTTGGCGCTGATCGTCTTTCATCATCAGATCCCGTTTATCGAGATCACCGAGGAGGTCCACTCGGAGATCCTCGCCGGGCAGGTTGATCTGTTGCGACGCGCCGACGAGGTCCACCGCCGCTTCTTCGCGCTTGCCCTTGACGGCGCCGGCGCATCTGAGGTCATCGATGCCCTTTCGGGGATGCTCGATGCGCCGGTCTACCTGGAGCGGGCGGGTCGCGGACTTATCTTCCACTCCGCCCGCAGGATGGAGGAGGCCGACGCGCTGGCCGCCTGGGAGTCCTACTCGAGAGGTCTCGGTGCCGGGAGGCCGGAGGCGATCGAGCGGTCGGTACCGGTCGGTGGCGACAATCGATGGGGGCGTGTGATCGCGATCGCGGGTGATTCCGGTTTCGATGACCACGACCGAGTTGCAATCGAGCAGGCGGTTGGCGTGATCGCCCTGGCCCTCCTCCGAGATCGTGAGGAGGAGGCCGTGCTCAGCCGTGAGCGCGGAAACTTCTTCATCGGCCTCACCGAGGGTGACCTCGAGGAGGAAGACGCGGCGAGGCGGGCAGCGTCCCTTGGTCTCCGGGGCGCCTCGAGGCTTGTGCCCGTGGTCGTCGGTCGCTCATCCGAGCGAGGTCTCCGCGCCGATGAGGCACTCTCCTGGTCGCTTGCCTGGCAGGATGCGCAGCAGTCGATGAAGGAGCGCAGCTTTCGCTTCCTCGCTGGGACGAGGGAGGAGGGAGAGTTGATCATCATCGTCGGCCTCGATCGGGATGGCGACCGCAGCGGGGTGCTTGACCGGGTGGCGGAACAGGTCAGAGAGGCCTGCTCGCGTCGTTTTGGAAGTGCAGAGGAAGTCGTGATCTGCGCCGGAGCTGCGTCTGAGACCTGGGTGGGGCTCGCGACCACACTGCGCAGAACTCTCGAGACATCGGCCGCCGCCGCGCACCTTTCCGCGCGACCTTGGCACGATGTTTCGCGACCGGATCTGGACCGGACCCTCTGGGCGCTTCGCGACGACCCCGGTTTGAATCGCTTCGCGCAGACCCTGCTCGAGCCGCTGATCGAGCACGACCGCAAGGGACGCGGCGAGCTGGTCGAGACCCTCGCCACCTACTGTCGTCTCGCCGGGCGCAAGGCCGAGACCGCGCGGTCCCTGTCGATCGAGCGCCAGTCCCTCTACCACCGATTGCACCGGATTGAGGAGATCCTCGGGCTGGATCTCTCCGACGGCGAGACCCTCTTCGGACTCCATTTGGCGCTGCGGGTCGGCGGATACCTTTCACATGGTCACGAGTCGAATCTCTAGGCTGTCGCGGATGAGCGTGATCGACGATCTTGTCGCCAACAACCGCGCCTTCGCGGACTCGCTGCCCGATCGGCACCTGGATCTCCGTCCCAGCCGCCAACTGGCCATCGTCACCTGCATGGACTCGCGCCTGGACATATTTCAGGCGATGGGCCTTCTGGACGGTGAGGCGCACGTGCTTCGAAACGCCGGCGGGGTGATCACCGATGACGTGATCCGCTCGCTGGCGGTCTCCCAGCGGCGGCTCGGCACCCGCGCCGTGATGCTGATCCACCACACCGATTGCGGCATGGAATCTCTCACCGACGACGGTTTTCGCGCCGAGCTGCAGGAGGCAACCGGGATGGCGCCCAGATTCGCGATCGAATCGTTCACCGACGTCGATGCGGACCTTCGCCAGTCCATCCTCCGGGTCCGGCGATCTGGCTTTCTCCTCCACAAGGAAGACGTACGCGGCTTCGTCTACGACGTCTATACAAACCAGCTGCGCGAAGTCGAGGTCGACACCGAGGGGTGACTCGGGATACTTGTCCCGTGGCCGATTGTCCATTCTGTTCGTGAATCGATGACGAAAGTGCCGGGCCGCGAACGCCGCGACCGGTCGGTATGGCAACCGCGGCAAGCCGCGCAACGTGAAGTTCAAGATCACCCGATAGATTGCGGGCCACCGCAACTCCAGCGTCTGCCGGGTGTCGGCTGAGCAGAAGGAAAAGACCCATGACGAGAGATCTGAAAATGAACAGCGCGCGCAATCCGTCCCGGCGAATCGTCCTTGGTGTGGCTCTGGCAGCCGTGGCTCTGCTTGTTCTGCCTGCGGCCTCGATCGCAAAGCCGCATAAGGGAGCTCCGGTCCTCAAGGGCCTCTACAACAAGCGCTACTGCGAGATCCTCACCGTCCATCAGCCCACACCCCCCGATTTTCTGGTCACCGTCTTCAACACGATCGGGCTCAACTCCTGTCCCCCCGGCAAGTGGAACGCGATCGACTTCGACGCGCTCAAGGTCAGTGAGGGCGCCATCGCGGTTGCACCGAACGGACCACGCCGCTGGGTTCTGGACTCCATCAAGGGGGCAAAGCCGGGTGCGCCACACAACCTCGGCGGGATCAACATGCGCCAGGTTGCGACCCTCACCACCACCACGCTCTCGCCGCCGACCTTTTCCGAGATGCAGGTCAATCGCGACACCGTCTGGGTCTACAGGAAGGGCAGGACCCTGCGTGAGCTGATCTCACCCTCCGGCCACCACTACGTGATGCAGGCGTACACCAACAATGTCGATCCTGATCTGACTGAAAGAGGACTCAACAGAATCGACCGGAACCCGCTGATGGGGCTTCCAGAGGGCTGGAAGTACAAGACGCACAAGCTCCACAGGGCGCTCGTCCTCAAGGCCCCCGGCGTCGCGACGATCGTCCGCGACGGCCTCAAGTGCGTCTACCAGCGCTACCGCTGAATCACCGGTATCTGAGCCTCCCGCACGCGACCCGGGCGGGCCTCAGAAAACAAGGGTGATCAGGCCCACCACAAGCAGCACGACGCAGACCGCTGCGACAACCTTGACCAGCCCAGATGAGAGAAACAGCTTTGGCGGCCCGGTCTCGTCATTGCTGACCCCGAGCTCCGCCATCTCTTCCTGAATCTCTTCCTCTGTCTCCACGTGATTGTTCATGGCGTCACTATTGCAGTCGCGCGAAGCTTCTTGTCTGTCATCGGCCGGCTATCGCGCGATCACATGGACGACGCAACGGCCACTGCGCTTGTTGCCGAGCTTGTCGGAGACCGTCCGGCGGATCGTCGTACTGCCGAGCCTGCCGGTCCGGATCCTGACCCTTCTCTTCGGTTTCTTCCGAAGGCCCGTGCCCGCGTCGCTCGCCTTGATCCTGGCGAATGCCTTGCTGCCCAGCCTGGCCTTTTTCGGGCAGCTGATCTTCAGCTTCGGCTTCGTCCCGTCAACGGTGGCGCGGGTCCCGGCGTCAGACCAGGGGGTGGTCACCACATACGCGGCAGCGATCGGTGTTGCAGGCACCTTGGTGATGCTGCGTACCCGGTAGCGCCAGGTGCCGTCCCTTTCCGGGAACTTGTTGCTGAACCTGAACGCCGGCTTCACCAGAGCGCTCGCCCTGCGGACCTTCGACCAGGATTTTCCGGTTGCCCTGGCGTGCCGGAGCTGGAACTTCGTGGCCGCCGCCCGGGTGCCGACCCAGGAGATCTTCAATGCGCCACGTGTTCGCCTGCTGCCCTTGAACGCCGGAGCGGTCGGGCGGATCTGGGGGAACTTCCTTGCCGCATCGACGAGGCGGGAAACATCCTCCGGGAGGACAAAGCCCTGTCCCGAGACGGTCTTCGCGGCGGCCCTGACCTTGCTTGTGTAGTCGCCAAAGTCCGCGTAGAGACCGTTGATCGTGTTCTGGGGCAAAATCGTGTTGGACCCGAGCAGCGGGCAGAAGAGTGAGAACAGTGCGCCTCCCGGCGTGGCCGTGTTGGAGCCGGTGTTTACTGCAACCGGTGTCGTCACCTCGGGGAGTCGGATCCCGCCCTCGGCTATCCCCAGCGAGTTCCGGACCAGCGTGTTTGGAGCCGCGTAGGTTCCGCGCGGTGCCGTCGGCGGCGCCGCTCCCCCGTGTGTCCACCTGACCAGGCCGTCGATCGCGGAGTTGACCACATACGGCCACTGCACACGCGAGAGAGGGGTCTTGTCGCAGTTGGCGACAAGCGGGGCAAACGCAGGCAGGTCACGCTCCACCGGCGCGGTGAAGTTCCTGTATGCCAATTCGGGCAGGTGAGACCCGGCAGCGACCTCCCAATGCCGGAGCGTGTTTGTGTCGACCTCGGGAAGGGTCTTCTGATTCTCGGTCTCGGTGACCACCCGCACCACCTTCTCCGGCCGATCTGTCCGCACCGGACCGTTTGAGACCGTGAGCAGGAAAGCATCGGCAACCTCATGCAGCGGCTGGATCGCGTTGTAGTAGATCGAGAGGCGGCTGCCCGACTGGGACTCGCCCGAGGCGATCACGGTCTGTGGTCCGAAACCGGCAAGCGGATTGGTGCCGGTGCCCTGGCCTCGCAGAGCCTTGATCGCGGCGGAGTAGATCTCGTAGGAGAGGGCATCTCCCGTCACTGCACCGCTGTCGTTGACGTTGAGGTCGCCGTACCTGTCCGGATTCCAGCCCTTCAGAGCGTTGACGCCGACCCCCTGCGCCGAGACGCCGACCCACACGTAGCCGTGCTTGAGGAGGTAGAGGGGATCCCCGAACCAGTTGGCCTCGAGGTCGAACTGCGCGGTGACGTTGTTCCACTCGGCGATCGTCGTGCCGTTGTAGTCGGCGGGGTTGATCGGGCGCCGCACTGTGATCCGCGTCTTATAGGGATGCAGTCCGTCGTTGAGCGGGCCGCCTGTCGTGATCTTGGTCGCGGTCGTCAGGGAACCCGAAGTGTCGTAGGCGTAGGCGTTTCCCTCGAGGTAGTACTCCTGCTCCTCGTAGCCGTACTTCGAGAGGTCGATGTCGGTCGCCTGGAACGGGTGCGATGTCGCGGTGTTCGCGATCGGGCCGGTGATGGTGGGCGTCTGAACGTCGCCGATCGCGGCCGAGGCGGGCGCGGCAACCGCAAAGGCCCCGATGGCTGCGCAGGTGAAGGCAATGAAGAATCGGCGAAATGACATCTGCTCCCCCTAATGACTACTCCGTGGCCCCGGCCCCCGCGGCCCTGGCTCCCTGGCCAGAAGCTTAGACGACGGCTGCTCCCGGTTCTTGTACGAGGATGGATCGAGGCGTCATCGGACCTGCCTCCAAAGGCCGCACAGCCTTAGGACCCGCTCGTCCCGGTCGCCGGCGGGACCTCGCGCCACCGCCCCCCGGGAGTTCAGCCCGAAGCCTCCCATTCGACGCCCACCAACACCGGCTCGGGGTGAAGTTTGACGCCGAAGCGGTTTGAGACGCCATCGGCGATCTCGTGGGCGAGGGCAAGAAGCTCGCGGGTGCTACCTCGGCCTCGGTTGGTCAACACCAGGGTGTGCAGCGGCGAGATTGCGATGCCGTCCGGGTCACCGAAGCCGCGGTCAAAGCCCGCCCGCTCGATCAGCCAGGCTGCAGAGGCCTTGACCGTGCCGTCGGCCTGAGGATAAAGCGGCGGCTCGGCACTGTCGCCAAGACTTTCGCGCACCTTCATCCTCAACTTCTCGGCCGCATCGGCCTCCAGCACCGGGTTGGTGAAGAACGAGCCGGCCGAAGCCATCGCTTCTCCTTCGGGTCCTGTGAGGAGACCCTTTCTTCCCCTCAACGCGAGCACCGCGGAGCGCACGTCCTCAAGCGGCGCACTCTCGCCGATCGTAAGGCCGAGGGTCTCCGCAAGCTGCGGGTAGAGGATCGGGCCGGAGAGCCACGATCGCGAGAGCCGGAGGCTGACCGCGAGGATCAGGAAGCGACCCGGGGAGCGCTTGAAGCCGCTGTCGCGATAGCCGAATCCACACTCGCCCGGGCCGAGATCGCGAACCAGGGCATCGACCCGGTCGTAAACGTGAACCGAGACGATCGATTGCGAGACATCCTGGCCATAGGCGCCGATGTTCTGGATCGGCGCCGCTCCAACGAGGCCGGGGATGCCGGACAGGCACTCTACGCCGGACAGGCCCACGCCGGCGCATTTCCCGACGAGGTCGTCCCAGGGCTCACCGGACCTGGCCGTCAGCACCACGTCTGCTTCGCTGTCGCTGTATTCGACCCCGGTTTCGCGCATCCGCATCACGGTGCCCGGGAAGCCGTCGTCGGAGATCACCACGTTGCTGCCACCGCCGAGCACCAGCAGCGGTATTCCATCGCGATCGGCCTGACGCGCCGCCTCGATCGCCTCATCTTCGCCGCAAACCTCGATCAGGTCGCGGGGTGGCCCGCCGAGGCGCAGCGAGGTGAACTCCGAGAGGCTTGTGGTCAAAGGCAATTGAATCCCCGGCATCGTTTGATCAGCCGGATGGGAGCTGGACGGTCAATCTACCCGACTCAGTCGCGGTTGAGAACTTCGCCACCCGCCACGTCGCGTCACTTTTCGAGTGCCCAGGCAGGGTGCGGCTGTTGTTATTGTTTCCGCGAGAAACCCATCTGGTGAAGGATCGAGGGGAATTGAGCGAGGTGCCCGGTGTGGGTTCCAGATTGGCGTCAACGGGGACTTGGACCGTCGACGTCTCGAACTCGCGCATCGGCTTTGCGGTCAAGCACCTGGGCGTTGCGACGGTTCACGGCCGCTTCTCGGATTTCGACGGAACGCTTGTCTTCGGCGAAAGCCCCGCGCCTTCCAGGGCGTTTGGAACGGTCAGGGTCGCGTCGGTGGACACCGGAGATAGGGTCCGCGACCAGAATCTCTGCTCGGCCGGCTTCTTCGCGGCCGGGAAGTTCCCGGAGATCAGCTTCGAGTCGACCGCGATCCGGGCATCCGGCGATAACGAATTCGAGATCGCCGGAAATCTGACCATTTGTGGCGTCAGCAACGAGATCCCGCTTGTGGCCGAGGTGACCGGCACAGACATCGACGACTCAGGTGCGACTCGTGTTGGGCTCGAAGTAACCGGCGAGCTCTCCCGTGCCGCATACGGGATGAAGTTCAACGCGGCTCTCGGCAGCGGCAACATGGTCGTCGCCGACAAGGTCAAGCTGGCGATCGAAATCGAAGCAATCAGGCAGGACAGGTAACGCCGGACCGGCCGGCCGATCGGTCATGGAGTCGCCGGCCGGTCTACCCGATGATCCGGAAGCGCCGGTGACGCTGATCGCTCCTGCCTCCGGCGCTACGCGCCACGGCCCCGAGCCGGTACGAGCCGGGGCCGAGCGGGAGGTGGTGGAGGCGCCCGGTGAAACGGCGGGCATTTGAGCCTCGCCTGCCGCTGACGGTGAAGGAACCAAGGGTTCTCGTGCCCTTCCCGTGTCCCGCCCGGCTCACCTTGAAGGTGACCTTCGCCGCCGAGTCGAGCCGGAAGCGCAGCCTGGACCCCCGTCGGCCGATGCTTGCACCCCTGCCGGGGCGGGCCCGGAATCGCCTCGGCTCGAGCCGGAAGCCGGTCAGCTTCGGGGCCGTGTCCGGCGGCAGCGATTGATCGAAGCCGATGCTCGGTGCACGCGAGGGTTTGATCGGCGCTCCGAAGTAGTCACTCGAGACGGAAGTCGGTATCGGCGCCGCCGCGCCGCGCGCCGGTGAGTGGGCCCCGAGCCTGAATCCGGCGGGAGTGTCCGGGGTGCCGCGATGATCACCGGCAACGAATTTCGGATCGGCGACCAGATAGGCATTTCCTGTCGGGGCGATTCCCCAGAAGAGGTTGTCGTGGCAATCGGGCTCACAATCGAAGCCCCGTCCGTTGCCGGTTGCGACGACCAGGTTGTTGAAGAAGTTGATCTGAGGCGGTCCGTTGCCCGAGACGAACGAGGACGTCGGGCTGCCGAGGAATGCAAGGCCCGGATCGGGCGCCACGACGGTGTTGTTGTAGATCTCGATGCCGTTGTAATTCCCCGGCGCCGACTTGCATGGCGAGGTGTTGAACATGAAGCCGTCATCGAGGCTGAGATTGAAGCGGACCGCGGCTGTGCGCGGCTCATCGTCGGTACAGAGCAGCATGAAGCCGCCCTCATTGTTGTGGCTGAAGTTGAACTGGACCACCGTCCCGTCCTGGTCATAATCGATGTCGAAGCCGCTGCCGTCGCAGCCGTTGAAGCGCATGCCGAAGACCTCGTTGT
>JBBQZL010000093.1:0-10201 GCA_038207745.1 Solirubrobacterales bacterium | reverse complement strand
GATTGAGACTCCAGAGATGCCCAGTGTCGAGCCGGTCGGCCCCCCATCCCCCTCCAGAACTGAAGAGCCCGATCCCGTCAAGCCGGACAGAAGCAGGCGCGGACGTCGGCGTGCGTTGCGCACTTCGGAGACTGGCGCCCGGCCACCGGCGCCGAAGCCGGGGCCTTCGCCCAAGAAGTCCGGTGGCCGCGGAGCACCTCGCCTCGCCGCGATCGTCGCCCTGATCGCGGTCATTGCCGCCGGTGCAGCCCTCATCGTCACTCAGATCCGGTCTTCGGATGGTGGGTCCGTCCCGACTCCTTCAACCTTCCCCGGCACAGACCAGGGTGCAGCCGGTGCCTCCGGATCTGGCAATCAGGACGCTTCGGCCGGTTCGAGCACTTCCCAGGGAGCGGCGAAGGGCGCTGGATCGATCCGGACGATCTCCGGTACCGGTTTCACCGTCAGGGCCCCCAGCTCATGGTCCGAGAGCGTCAAGAACGGCCAGACGACCCTTCGGCCGCAGGGTTCCGACGCGGCCACGGTTGAGATTATCTCCCAGCCGATCAAGCCCGGTGAGGCCGCGGGGGCACCACAGGAGATCGCCAAGTTCCTGACCGGGCGCGATCCATCCGCCAAGGCCTCTCCCCCATCAGTTCATTCCGTCGCAGGCAGGCCCGGCTTCGTTGTCCAGGCAAAGGGCTCGCAGTTCACCCAGAACGCGACCGGATCGGTCAGCGGCAAGAACCTCTTGATCACGATAAGGACAACGAAGAACGGCGCATCGAGCAAGCTACGGCGCCAGGCAATTGCCATCGCCGCCAGCCTCAAGCCCAGCTGAGGCCTATTCTCGTTCAGCGGTGAGGTGGCGAAGCGCGAAGCCCATCCCGACCAGCGCCACGGCCACCGCGAACAGCGCGATCAGATCGAGGCCCGTGAATGGAAGCCCGGAGATCAGTTCCTGCTGCAGTCCCGATGATGACCCGCTGCTCGGCGTGGATCCAAAACCGTCCTGGATCTGATCAATGCTGTTGTCGTACTGGGCCTTGGTGGGGTCGCCGGAGGTCTGCGCAATGGCCGCCATCGGCAGCGCACCGATCACCAGGACGGAAAGGCTGAGCGCAAGCGCCAGCGATGCGAGATTTCTCCCGTTGCGATTTTGCAGAATCGACTTTGATGTCTTCATGATGAGTTACCGAGCAGAAATTGGATCCGCCTACCTGCAGAGTGACACAGCGAAACCCATTCGCCACTGCCTATCTGTCGACTGCAACGCTGCGCCCGGTCACGCGCATTCCGTGATTCCGTGGCCGGCTACCGAAGCCTCCGGGCAAGCGCGCGAACTTCTCGGCTCGACGGATTGAGGCGGCGAGCAGTCTCGAGTTCGGCCAGCGCCAGCGTTCGGTCCGTCGGCGCAAGCTGCCGGGCCAGCAGATAGTGGCCGGCGAAGCTGTCCGGCTCACGGTCCAGGGCCTCCCGAATTGCAGCGATTGACTGTTCCTCATCGCCGAGTCTCATCAACACCTGGCTCTTGCTGAGCAGCGGCTCGGGGTCCAATGGGCTCAGGTCCGCCGATCGGGAAAGGTCGTCGACAGCACCGCGTGGATCTGAGCGGGAGTTGTCAAACCCCCGGTTCAGGTACAAGCCCGAGAGATAGAGCGGAACGGAAACCAGCCCGACCACAACTGCAATTGCCGCAGCGAGTGCTCGCCAGCTGCGGGACGATCGCGCTCTGAAGTCGAGCAACCGGGGGGCCGCGGCCGCTCCCAGGGCGTAGATTGCCGCGCCGGTGACCCCTGGGTATTGCCAGAACCAGTCGTATGAAGCCGGAACCAGCCATTGCACACCGACAGCGAGAGAGGCCGTCGAGAGGACTGCGGCGGACGCGCCCAATGATCTCGATCGAGCCACGGCAACTGTCGCTCCGGCGATGAAGATCAGAAACAGGGCAACTCCGGGTAATCCCAGCTCCGAGAAGAGAAGCATCTCGACGCTGTGTGGATCCTGAGGTGTCTCATCCGACTTTCGATCTGCCAGATAGGTGGGCTGGAACGAGCCGGCGCCCCCGCCGAGAAGCGGATGATCAAGGCCCTCGTCAAGTGAAACCCGCCAGAAGTCATGTCGGTTGGAACCCACGTTGGTGCCAAATCTGGCGCCCTGGCCATGCAGATCCGGATAGCCGACAGCACTGAACTCCGTGACCCGTTGATCGAGGAACTTGATCGGCCCCCCCTTCTCGACGATGAAGCTCCCGACGGCCACGATCGAGACCACCGCAACCAGGACCCCGAGGACCCGGGTCAGGCTCTGCACTCCCCTCGCGCCGAGTCTCAAACGGGGGTAGATGATCCCCAGCCCGACCGCGGAAAGGGCGAGCGATGCCACTCCGGTGATTCCGATCATCCGGGCCGAGTCCCTGAGCAGTGGGATCGATGTCTCGTTCGCGGCTCCGTGTCTGTAGACGTCAAGCAGCGTCGGCAGCGCGATCGCGGCCGGAATCACCGCAAGGAGGACCAGGGTTGCCGAGCGAAGGCGGTATGGCGAAACGACGACAAAGACGATCAGCGCAAGCAAGACCGCGGGAAGCGATCCGCGACTCTGGGAGAGGATCGCCAACTCGACAAGCACCGTCGCGAATGCCACGCACGTCGACCTGATCGACCAATGCCATCTGTTCTGCGTCGCAAGGGTCAGGAGCGGCCAGAAGCAGATCATCAGGAAGGCCGCGTTCGCGTTTCGGTAGCCGATCGGGAATCGGAGACTTCCATCGGGATGCAGGTACCACGTCACGTCGCTGCCGCCAGCGATCACGATCGTGGTCGCGACACCCACCAGGGCCCCCGCAATTGCCAGGGGAGCGAGCGCCAGAACCATGTCGCGACCGAGAAGGTTGGTCACCCACGTTCCGGCCACGAACAGTGCGGCATAGGCGAAAATACGTCCTGAGTAGACGATCGGTGCCGCCGGGACATCGGTCCAGACGGTCGATAGGGCGGTCCAGGCCGCGAGCGCGAGAAGGGCACCGACCGAGATCAGCGTCCAGCCAGTGAAACGTGCCCGCAGGGGAGCGGTCACAAGCAGGATGACCATCAGGCCGGCCAGTCCGATCAAGCCCGGGTAGAAGACGGGTCCGAAGTACGCGCCCTGCTTCCATGCCCACCATGTGAAGAGGGCCGTGGTGAGGACGAGTATCGGAATCGCCGCGTCGAGTCCCCCGTACCTGATAGCGAGACTTCCGCCGGCGATCGGGGACTCATCTGGAGCAGCCTTCAGCCCTGGTTGTTCGATCCGCGGAACGGGCATCTGCCGTCAAACTAGCCGAGACACTCGGACGTCCGAGCTGCACGTAACAATGGCGGCTTCGCCGCGGGCGCATGCTTGTGCGCTCAACCCTTAAGGAGACATTGTCCAAGCTGATTGAAAGCGACGCAGCCGACTGGCTCAAGCCCACCGAGGAACAGGAGGGACTGCAGCGCTACGTTGAGACCATTCGCGAGCGTTTCCTCTTGATTCTCCTGATTACGCTGATCACCACCGGCGCGGCCTGCGCCTACGTCTTCACAGCGACAAAGACCTACGAGGCGCAGTCCAATCTGATCATCACGCCGATCGTTGTCGGCGATTCGGTTTCGACGAGTCTTGGCCTGATTCAGGCCTCCTCGGATCCAACCCGCGATGTGGAGACGGCCTCCCAGCTGGTCACGAACATCGATGTCGCCACGAGGGTCAAGGAGAAATTGGGCCTGTCTGCCACACCGGAATCCCTTCTTGCCCAGGTGATCGCCCAGCCCGTGGCCCAGAGCAACTTCGTGGCGGTCACCGCCACCGAGAACTCGCCTCCCGCGTCGCGGGACCTCGCCAATGCCTTTGCGGAGCAGGCCGTGGCACTTCGAACGGAATTGATGCATCGTCAGATTAATGAGCAGCTTCCCCGGTTGGAAGTGGCTGCAAAGAGCCAGACAGGCGATCAAAGCACGGCGATCTCCGACCAGATTGCACAGCTGAAGCTTCTCCAGACCGCATCAGATCCGACCATGCGGGTTCAGAGCCTCGCAACGCTTCCGACAACCCAGGCAAGCCCACGACCGGCGCTGAGCATTGCCGCCGGGCTGGTCACGGGGTTGATCCTGGGGATCATTGCCGCGTTTGCCTCCCAGGCGCTCGATCCGAAGCTGCGGCGAGAATCTCAGCTTCGGCGTCTATACAGCCTCCCCATTCTCGGTCGGATCCCGATCGAGAATCGAAAGACCGGCAGCACTCCGCTCGACCCGAAGTCCATCTCACCGGTGACAGCAGAGGCATTCCGGACGATCCGCACAACGTTGACAAGCGCCGCCGCCGGTCGGCCCGGTGGTCGCGTCGTGTTCATCACCGGATCGAGCCCCTCGGAGGGCAAGACGTCGTCAGCGATCAACATTGCGACTTCGCTTGCCCTCTCCGGCAAGCGCGTGGTCCTGATCGAGTCGGACCTGCGGCGTCCCGTGTTGGGGCGGACACTCGGCGCCAATCCGTCAACGGGCGGCGTGGTCAGCGTGCTGCTCGAGAACACGACACTCGCCGAATCACTTACCCAGGTCCGAACCTATGGGCCGAATCTCCAGCTGCTGCTCGCGGACTATGAAGGTGGCTGGATCGCCGAGCTGTTCTCGATCCCGATGGCTGAACAGATGATTGAAGATGCAAGAGACATGGCTGATTTCGTGATCGTTGACTCCCCACCGCTCAACGAGGTGGTTGACGCCCTGCCGCTCGCCAGACACGCTGACGACGTACTGATCGTCGTCAGGCTCGGTACCACACGCCTCGACAAGATCAACCAGCTCGGCGAGCTCCTCGCCGAGAACTCAATTCGGCCAGCAGGCTTTACAGTTGTCGGGACCCCGCGCCCCAAGCGCGGTGAGTATCACTACTACGCCGCTTCAGCAGATCGTGTGAGCACAAGGTGAGGATCAGATCGAGGCACATCGGCAGATCTGTTTCGCGGTGATCCGACTCCGAATCGACTCCGAAGATGACGGATTCGTGTGCCATTGACGGCGATGAATGCCAGGCCTGGATTTCTGTGGGTGTTCGCGACCGCGGGTGCCGCCGCCCTTGTCGGCCTGCTTGCAGGCATCGAGCCGCGACTGGCGATCGGCGTGTCCCTGGGTTTGATCTTCGTGCTGGTCATCCTTGCCGATCTGACCGCGGGGTTCGCCGCGTTCACGTTCCTCACCTTCGTCGCTCTGGTACCGATCAATGCGGGACCGGCGGTCAGCTTCGTCAAGGCGGCGGGACTTCTGCTGGTGATTTCCTGGATCGCCTCGGTCACAACACGACCCAACGCCGAGACCGACTTCTTCCGCAAGCACGCCGGCCTCGCACTGATAGTCGTCCTCCTGCTCGTCTGGGTTGCCCTGAGCCAGTTGTGGGCACAGGACTCGGCGGCGGTGCGGACCGCGCTGTCCCGTTTCGCACTCAACGCCGCGCTCCTGGTCATCGCATTCACCGCGATCCGGAATGAGAAGAATCTCGTCACGGTGGTCGTCGCATTTGTAGCTGGATGCGCAGTATCGGCGCTCTACGGCATCCTTCAGCCTCCCGACCCCACTCAGCTCGACCGACTTGCCGGCACACTCGGAAATCCCAACGAACTCGCGGCAATCCTGGTCGTGGGCGCCGTGCTCTCCGTAGGGCTGATCGGTTATTCGCGAAAATCACCCGCCTTGAGGGTCCTGGCCTTGATGTCGGTGCTGGTCTGCGTGGCTGGTGTGCTGATGACCCTCTCGAGGACAGGGTTGGTGGCAATGGGAGTTGCCGGTCTTGCCGGAATCCTCTTTGGCGGCAAATGGAGACCACAGATCTCCGCACTGGTGGTGACGGTCACGTTGCTGTCGCTTGGCTATTTCGCATTCGTGGCTTCGCCCGAGGCGCGCGATCGCGTCGCCCATCCCGGCAGCGGCACCGGCCGGGTTGACCTCTGGAAGGTCGGAACCCGGATGATCTCCGCGCATCCCCTGAACGGAGTCGGGGCAAGCAATTTTCCGATCACGTCGGTCAATTTTCTTCTTGAGCCCGGCGCATTGACCCGATCCGATTTCATCATCAGTTCCCCCAAGGTCGCGCACAACACATACCTCGAGGTCTTTGCCGAGTTGGGGATCGTCGGCTTTGCCCTGTTCATGGCGCTCCTCCTGATCTGCATTCGCTGCTGCGTGCACGCCACCCGGATCTTTGCCCGGGACGGCCCGGTGCGATTGGAAATCCTCTCCCGCTCAATCCTGATCGGCCTGATCGGGCTTCTCGCTGCCGACTTCTTCGAATCCGAGGAGTTTCAGAAGGCGCTGTGGCTGATGCTTGCGCTCTGTCCCGTCGTTTTCGCGATAGCCCAAAGCAAACTTCGCGGCGACGCCCCGACCGAGAGCGCCTGACAGTGTGCGGGATCGCCGGGCAGGCTCGATGCGACGGCCGGCCGGCAGACAGGGGTCTGGTCGAGGCGATGTGCGATGCCATCCGGCACCGCGGACCGGACTATCGCGGGATCTACTGCGACGAGATCGCGGGACTGGGCATTCAGCGCCTCCGCGTCATCGACCTCAGCACCGGGGACCAGCCGATCTTCAACGAGGATCGCTCGGTCGTGGTGGTTTTGAATGGGGAGATCTACAACTTCGTCGAGCTTCGCCGGCGACTCGAAGCGGCCGGTCATCGGTTCAGGACAAGGTCAGATACCGAAGTTATCGTCCACCTCTATGAGGACCTGGGTCCCGAGTGCGTCGATCAGCTCGACGGAATGTTCGCCTTTGCGCTCTGGGACGTGGGTGAGCAGCGCCTGATCCTGGCTCGCGATCGGATCGGGAAGAAGCCGCTCCTCTACAGCGAGCACGACCGTGGAATCACCTTCGCGTCTGAGATGAGCGCACTTGTCCAGGACCCCGAAATCTCCCGGGACCTCAATCTGGGGGCCATCGATGGCTACCTGGCTCTTCAATACGTTCCGAGCCCGATCAGTGTCTTCGAGTCAGTCAGGAAGCTTCCGCCCGCGTCCGTCCTGACCTGGCAGGGTGGCAAGACCGAGATCCGCCGCTACTGGTCGGTTGATCGCTCGGTCAGATCGGAGCAGTTGTCCGATCGCGATCTCGACGAGAGAATCCGACTCGAGATCTCGGACGCCGTCAGGAGACGCCTCGTGTCGGATGTGCCGCTGGGGGCGTTCCTTTCCGGTGGGATCGATTCGGGCGCAGTTGTGGCCGCGATGGCCCAGAACTCGTCTGGCCCGGTCAAGACGTTCTCGATCGGGTTTGAGGATGGAGACCACAGCGAGCTGCCCCTGGCGCGCCTGGTCGCAGAGCGATACTCCACCGAGCATCACGAGTTCATTCTCAAGCCCGACGCATTGGCCGTGATTCCGTCGATCGTCCGGCGCTACGGAGAGCCCTTCGCTGACACGTCATCGGTGCCGAGCTTCATCATCTCCCGGATCGCGGCGGGTGAGGTGACTGTTGCACTCAACGGTGACGGAGGAGATGAGAGCTTCGCCGGCTACCACCGTTACATCGCCCAGGAGCGCCTCGCCCGCTTCGATGGTCTCCCCGGTCCCCTGCGCTCGGCGATCGCGGTGGCCGGAAACCTGGGCAGATCCACCGGGCGAGACGACGGTTTGATCCGCCGTGGCAGCCGCTTCGCCTCCCTGCTCGGCATGAGTCACATTCGTCGCCACGAGCAGCTGATGAGTTGCTTCAACCGGGCGGACAGGGACGATCTCTACACGGACCACTTCAAGGAGGCCGTGGGTGAGTCATCTGTACCCCGGGTCTTCACGGAAGCATGGGAGAGGACTTCAGGGGCCGATCTCGACCTGACCGGTCGTCTGCTCGCCGTCGACTTCGAGACTTACCTGCCTGGCGATCTCTGCGCGAAGATCGACATCGCGACGATGGCGTACTCACTGGAGGCCCGCTCGCCGCTGCTTGACCACAGGCTGATCGAGTTCGCAGCACGGATCCCCTCGACGCAGAAGATCGATCAGGGCCAAACCAAGATCGCCCTGCGCCGGGCAGTCGAGCCATGGCTTCCCCAAGAGGTGATCGCCGGCCCGAAGCGCGGCTTCAGCATCCCCGCGGTGGGCGGCTGGTTCAAAGAGGACCTACGCAGATCGCTGAACGAGATAATCCTCGATCCACGTGCGCTCGATCGCGGTTACTTTCGTCCCCGGTCCGTGAGGAGGCTGGTCGACCAGAATGCCTCCGGGACCGCGGACAACGGTCAGAAGCTGTGGACGTTGATGATGCTCGAACTGTGGCATCGAGAGTTCGTCGACGGCCCGTCCAGTCAGGCGACCACCTGTTCCTAGATGCGCCTTGTCCTGACGGTCACCGCGCGGGATTGGGCGACTCCCGGAACCGAGGCCCGAAGATGTATGCGACGCGAACCTCTGCGGGCGTTGAAGCGGGTGCGGATGCGAAAGTGCCCCGACCTGGTCACCCTGGCGCCTCTGACCTTCCGCCATGAGCCGTGCTTGAACTTGCTGATCTGAATCCGCCGGGCGTGCGAGGTCTTCGGAGCCCACACCTTGCCGGTCAGGGAGACGCGAGTTGAACGGCTGACCGGCGCGCGATTCAGAACCTTGATCGAGATGCGAGCGGAATTTTGCGGTGGGTCGACCGGGTCGGAGGCGGAGCCGGCGGTGTCACCCCCACCTGAGTAGACGCTCGCGCATTCGCTGTCCGGGCCGACCGTGAAGTCCTTCCCTGCGCGATCCGCAAACCCGGGGGACGCGATGATATTGCTGTTTGCGGTGAATCCCTTTGCCCCTTCGGACTCGGGGAGGATCCCACCGTTGAGGTTGTAGTAGGACGCGGAGTTGCCTGCGACGAGGCAGTTCCGGTTGACGGCGTTTCCGCTTCCGACCACACCACCGGGCCAGTTGGACTCGACGTTCCAGCGAATCGTGGAGTTGCTGATGATGTTCCCGCGGATCTCGGTGTTGCGTGATGCCGTGCTTCCATCTCCGGAGATGACCACCCCTTCACCGTTGCCGTCGATCACGTTTCCGGTCACGACAGTCCCCTGGGCGTCCGGATACACCTGCACACCGCGATCGACATTGTCGTAGATCCAATTGTCCCTGATGATCGCGCCGTCGGACTGACCGATGTAGATGCCGTGATCCTGGTTCCCTGAGGGCCGCTTTCCGCATTCGTGAATCTTGCTGTGCTCGATCACCGTGCGTACGGCTCTTCCGTAGTCGATGTCACCGAGCTTGAAGCAGATGCCGGTGTAGTGGTTGGTAACGTCGACCGAGTTGAATGTGACGTCCGCCGAGTTGACCACCGGGCTGGGGAGTCCCCGACTGTTGCGGCCGTCGAAGCTGAGATTGCTGAAGCTGACATCGTCGGAGCCCCGGGCGATCCAGAAACGGCCCTTGAGGATTGCGGTCTCGCCGGGATAGCTGGTCAGCGCGAACCCGCCGCCTGTCACCTTGAACTCCTCCGCGGAGTACGTGCCGGCGCGCAGGCAACCGACCTGGCCGCCCGACAGCGTGTCCATGAGGTGCTGAGCGCTTTCGAACGGGGCCGCCTCCGAACCCGGGGCCGAGTCATTTCCCCCTGGCGCCGCATACGCGTCGCAGGTGACCGCGGCGCCGGCGCCGCTGACCGAAGAGAAGATCATCATCAACGCGAACAGTCCGGTGACTGCGAGGCCGAGGGATGTTTGATTTCGAAGAGCCATTGCTGACCCTTGAATCGACCCCACGCACCTTGACCCCGACCTGCGAGGCGCTCAATAGACAGATGTTCGATGTGCCTACCGGAGCTCCCCGAGGAGGTTGAACCAGCGACCCGCGACGGCATCAGGCGCGTGCTCGGAGACCACGTAATCCCGACCTGACGCGCCCATTCTCTCGCGGGTATCCGGCCTCTCCCACAATTCCAGAACGCCTGAAACGAAGACCTCAAAATCTTCTTCGGCGGCAATTCCCATCCCACCGCCTGCGATCAATCCATCCGGGTCGAAACCCAGGGTCGCGACCGGGATTCCCCGAATCCAGGCCTCGAGAAATACGTTGGGCATACCTTCGAACTCAGAGGTGAGCACGATCGCATGTGATCTCTCGATCACCTCCAGCAGCTCTGCCCGCGGCCGCGGCTCGAGCAGATCGAGGTTCGGCAGCTGATCGGCCCCCTCCCTGATCGCCGAAAGCATCCCCTCCGGGGTTTCGCTCGTCTCCACGCAGACCATT
>JBBQZL010000092.1:0-10201 GCA_038207745.1 Solirubrobacterales bacterium | reverse complement strand
GCCCCGCCGGATCAGGTAGCGGCGCAGTTCGTCTGCTCCCCAGACGATGAAGGGGAAGGGGAGGAGAATGAGCAGGTCCTTGGCGGGAAGGGCCGCGGTGCCGAGCACATCCTGGAAGAACGGCGTGTAGACGAAGATCGCGCTGAGGACAAGCTCGAAGGCGATACCCCAGAGCAGCAGCGGATTGCTGAAGACGCCGATCGATCGCAGGGAGGCTCGCTCTGTGCGTGAGGCGAATGCGGCGCCGATCTGGGCGACGACCATCGAGAGAAAGGTCATCGTTGTCGCCTGTTGATAGGCGTGGTGGTACTGATCCCCGGCGCCGGTCGGATCTCCGGGTTGCCATCCCGAGCGCAGCAAGACGTAGAAGAAGGCGCCCATCTGCAGGATCGCCGCGATCAGGCCAAGGAAGAGCCAGGCCCGGACAAGCATCGCCTTGGTGACGATGTTCTGGGACTTCGGTCGTGGTGGGCGGTCCATGATCCCGGGTTCGGCGCGCTCCCGGCCGAGGGCAAGCGCGGGGAGCGTCTCGGTGCCGACGTCGAAGGCGAGCAGCTGCAGAATCGTGAGGGGGAGGGGCACGGCGCCGCCGGCAAGTGCGAAGACGAGAAAGGGCACCACCTCCGGCGTTGTGTGGGCGAAGATGTAGACGATGAACTTCCGGATGTTGTCGTAGATCTGCCGGCCGGCCGCGACGGCGGCAACGATCGTCGCGAAGTTGTCGTCGGTGAGGATGATCGTCGCCGCCTCGCGGGCGACGTCGGTGCCGGAGCGCCCCATCGCGACGCCGATGTCGGCCCGGCGAAGGGCGGGGGCATCGTTGACGCCATCACCGGTCATCGCGACCACGTGACCCGCCGCGCGAAGCGCGTCGGCGATCCGCAGCTTCGCCTCTGGCGTCGTGCGGGCGAAGATCAGCTCCTCATGGCCCTCCAGCAGCCGGTCGAGCTCCGGCTCGCTCATCGCGTCGAGTTGCTCCTCGGTCACCACCTTCGGCTCGCCACGGGCGATCCCGATCTGCCGGGCGATCGCCGCAGCGGTGAGGCCGTGGTCGCCGGTCACCACGATGATCCGGATCCCGGCCCTGTGGCAGCGGGCGACGGCGAGGGCGACCTCTTCACGGGGTGGATCGTGCATTGCAACAAGTCCCAGCAGGACCAGATCGCGCTCGGCATCGCCTCGCTCCTCCGGCGCGATGACGCCCAGCGGTCGGTCGGCGACCGCCAGCACGCGCAGACCCTGGCTCGCGTATCCGTCGACAATCTCCTCGATCTCGGCGCGCCTGTCCGGCTCCAGCGGCGCCGCCACGCCATCCGCTCCGGCAAGTCGGCGGCAGAGTGGCAGGACCGACTCCGGCGCCCCCTTTGTGTGGAGGGTCAGCGAGTCGCCGTGCCCGTCGACCGTCGACATCAGCTTCAGGACGGGGTCGAAGTGGAACTCCTTGATGCGATCCGCAGCCTTCGGACCGCCTGCCCTCCGGCCGTCCGCATCGGCGCCCGCCGATCTGGCCCCAAAGCGGCCGGCCGCCTTCAGCATCGCGAGTTCCGTGGAGTCACCCCTCGGTTCGCCGTCGTCGCCCCGGTGAACGTTGTTGCAGGCGGCGATCGCATCGGCCAGCCGCCCTGTGACCGGGATATCGGCAAGCTGGAGATCGGCATCTCCCTCGAGGTCGAGGTCACGGCCGGCGGTCCAGACCCGGGTCACCTGCATCCGGTTCTGGGTCAGGGTGCCGGTCTTGTCGGTGCAGATGACATCGGTGGATCCGAGTGTCTCGACGGCGCTGAGGCGCTTGACGACGGCATCCTGCCGGACCAGGCCGCGTACCCCGACCGCGAGGGCCAGGGTGATTACGGGGAGCAGACCCTCGGGGACGTTGCCGACGATCAGCCCGATCGCGAAGACGAGCGCATCACTCAGCGAGAGCCCGGCGACCAGTGTGGCGATCGGGATGAAGGCAATGCCGCAGATGACGGCGATCCCTGCGATCAGCCATGCGACGCGACGCACCTGTCGCTCGAGCGGGCTCTCCTCCGTTTCCGCCCGCTCGGAGAGGGCGGCGATACGGCCCAGTTCGGTTTGTGCGCCTGTCGCAAAGACCAGCCCCCTCGCCTCGCCGCCGGTGCAGCCGGTGCCGCTGAAGACAAGATCTCGAGAGTGGATCAGCGATCTTCCGGTCTCGACGATGTCTGCCGACCGCGCCGCGGTCACGGACTCGCCGGTAAGCGTCGAAAGGTCGACCTCGATCGCGCCCTCTATCAATCGCGCGTCGGCCGAGATCTGGTCGCCCTCCTCGATCAGGAGGACATCGCCGGTGACCAACCGGGCGGACTCGATCTGCCTGGCCAGGCCGTCGCGCAGCACCCTGGCATGGGACGGCAGAAACTCGCGAAGCGCCTCCACGGCCCGCTCGGCCTGTTGCTCCTGGGCAAAGGCAAACCCCGCGTTGGCAAATATGACGACGACCACGGCGATTGCCACGGCGACGATTCCCCCCACGGCAGCGAGCACGGCTGCGCCCCAGAGGAGGAGCGCCAGGGGATGGGTGAACTGACGCGCCAACTCAGCCGGCCAACGTCGCCCGCCACGGCGAGTCAGCTGATTCGGACCGTCGGTCAGGAGACGGCGCTCGGCCTCGCGCTCCGAGAGTCCGTCCCGCGAGGCGCGCAGGTCGCGCAACAGCAGGTCAATCCGCTCGTTGGGGTCGAGCGCCGGAGCAATTCCGTCTGTCGGGGTGCGGTCGGTCAGGGCCCCCCTGCGGCGCGGTTGCCGAACTCGCTGTCGCCCGGACTCAACTTAGCGTCCGTTGTCTGATCACCAGCAGGTCTCGGCTCTTTCGCCTGGTTCTCGACTCGATGGCGGGCCGGCAGCGTGGCGGTGATCGAGGTCCCCTCGCCGGGCACACTCGTGACAACCAGCGATCCGCCCGCCAGCTCAACCCGCTCGCGCATGCCCAGGAGCCCGAAGCCCTCAGTCACATCAGCCGTCGTGAAACCGCGACCCTCGTCCTCGACGCGCACCAGGATGTCCTCGCCGGATTCGGCAACCTCGACGGAGGCCTGGTCGGTGCCGGAGTGTCTCGCTGCGTTGTTGAGCGCCTCCTGGACGAGCCTGTAGACCGTGTCCTCGATCTGGCCGAGCAGGCGGGTTGGTTGACGACCGGCATCAAAGTCGAGATCAACATCGAGCCTGACGTCGAGCACCTCGCCCCAGGTCAGCCGCTCGATCAATGCCTCAAGCGCAGTCGCAAGGCCGAGCTCATCCAGGGTCGCAGGTCGCAGGTCGGCGATCAGTCGTCTCATCTCGGCGATCGTGTGGTCAACCCGGTCGAGAGTCTGGGCAAGTAGATCGTCGGTCTTGTGATCAGTTGAAATCCGGCGGGCGGTGGAGATCAGCACCCGTATTCCACCCATGCTCTGCAGGGCCTCGTCGTGAAGCTCGCGAGCCCAGCGTCCGCGCTCGAGTTCAGCAGCCTCGATGCTGTTTCGCACCTTGTCCTCGGCGACGGATTGGGCCATCGCGACGGCAGTCGCGGCGCTTGCGGCAAACGATCCCAGCATCTGCTCGTCCTCGTCGCTGAACTCGATGTCGCGTCCCAGCGGGTCGAGCGCGACCAGAACGCCGACCGGGCGGCCGCGAAAGATCAGCGGAACCATCAACGCCGCAGCACCGGTGCCCTGGCTGAGGGGCTGCTCCACAAGGCTCTGATTCAGGTTGCGGATGCGCGCGGCGTGGCGGGCCTTGAACACCCTGCCCGGCGCCGAGCCCAGAACCGGGAGGCGCATCTTCGGGTCAAGATCAAACTCGCCGGCTGCGGCCGCAATCCGCAGCTGATCACGGTCCTCGAGCAGGATCAGGAGCGAACGTGCCCCCACCAGGGCACGTCCCCGCTTGACGATCGTCTCCAGGATCCGGCTGAGATCGGTTTCACCTCCGACCGCATGGGCGATCTCGCTGGTCGACTCGAGGTTGCGGACCGCACGTTCGAGGTTGTCGCGCTGCTCTTCGACGTTGTGGTACAGGCGGGCATTGTCAACTGCTATCGCGGTCCACTCGGCAAGGACCAGGGCCGACTGCTCGTCTGCCTCGTCAAAGTCCCCGCCGGCCTTTTCGGTCAGGTAGAGGTTGCCCCAGGCGCGTCCCCGGATCACGACCGGGACGCCGAGAAAGTTGGCCATCGGCGGGTGACCCGGGGGAAATCCGTATGACCGGGGATGGTCGCCGACGTTGCCCAGTCGCAGCGGCGTGGGCTCCTCGATCAGAAGCCCGAGCACCCCGCGCCCGCGGGGCAGGTTTCCGATCGCCCGCTTTTCCTCCTCGTCGATGCCGCGGGTGATGAATCGCTCCAGCCCGTGCCGGTCGGCGTCCAGCACTCCGAGGGCCGCATACCGCGCACCGGTGAGATTGCAGGCGACTTCGAGGACCCGGGTCAGCACGGCCTCCGGGTCGAGCTCGGCCAGCAGCCCGCGTCCAACCTCGATCAACTCGCGCAATCTGCGCTCGTCCAATACCCCACTGTCATTTTCCGGAAGCCTCATCGACGCCCGATCTGGATTGGAGGTCATTGGCAGGCCCATTCTATTGGCGGCATCTGGACTGATGTTGTTTTTCGGGTTTCGGGCGAAAAACTCCACGGGAAAACACGGATGACGGGTTGACCGGTTGCAGATTGGATTACAGGATGCATTCAGGGGATGAATCCGGGCGCGCGGGTAACCTCGTTGCCATGCCGTCCGACAACCCCCCGGCCGAGGAAGCTGATTCGACGATCAGCATCGTCCTGGCTGACGATCACGTGGTCGTGCGGAGCGCCCTGAGGATGCTGTTGGAGATCGAGCCAGGCTTCGAGGTCGTTGCCGAGGCGGGCGACGCGGATACCGCCGTTCGTTACGTGCTCGGACACAAGCCGACGGTCCTGATCCTCGATCTCAGCATGCCGGGCCGCTCCAGCCTCGATGCGATTCCGGACATCCAGAAGGTCTCTCCGGAGACCGAGATCGTCATCCTGACGATGCAAAACGAGCCCGCCTTCGCACGCAAGGCACTGCAGGCGGGAGTCCGGGGATACGTGCTCAAGGAGGCCGCTGACGCTGAACTGGTCCAGGCGGTACGGAGTGCCGCAGCCGGCGACACCTACCTGCAACCGGCCCTCGGCGCCCGCATGGTCGCCGAGCCGGACAATGGGCGCAGCGACGACCTGAGTGATCGCGAGCGCGAGGTGCTGCGCCTGATCGCGCTCGGCCACACCAACGCCGAGATCGCCGATCAGCTACACCTCAGCATCCGCACGGTGGAGAGTCACCGGGCCCACATTCAGCAGAAGCTGCGTTTTTCCACCCGCGCCGAACTGGTCCGCTACGCGCTTGAGCGCGATATTATGGTCGATCCCTAGGCTTGCGGGGGGAACTGATCTTGCTGCCGATGGCGTCCCGTCTGGAGGGTTGTTGAGTGGCCGAACCTGAGTTTGTACATATTGTCCCGCAGTCCCTCGAGGCATACAGGGAGTTGCTGGTCGACGGGGACGGGTTCGAAGGCATGGACCAGGCTGCTGCCATGGCGAAGCGGATCTACGCCGGCCGGGCGATCTGGCACGTCAACTCGACCTTGAGCGGCGGGGGCGTCTCGGAGATTCTTCGCTCTCTGCTTCCCTACGCGCGTGGCGCGGGTGTCGATGTCCGATGGGTGGTGTTGCGCGAGATCCCCGAGTTCTTCGAGCTCACCAAGCGCATCCACAACAATCTCCACGGCAATCCGGGGGACGGCGGCGAACTTGGCGAAAGCGAGCATCGCCTCTACGAGGAGACGCTGGCAGAGAGCGGCAATCGCCTCGGCGATCTGGTCCGCACCGATGACGTGATCTTTCTCCATGATCCGCAAACAGCCGGGCTCGTTCCATTGATGGCGGCAGCCGGGGCCAGGGTCGTCTGGCGATGCCACATCGGGGTCGACCATCCCAATCAGCTTGTCCGCCGTGCCTGGCGATTCCTCAGCCCGTATGTCGAGGAGGCGGACGCCTACGTGTTCTCGCGACCCGAGTACATCTGGGACAGCCTGGACCAGGCGCGGACGCGTGTCATGGCGCCTTCCATCGACCCCTTCCTGTCGAAGAACCAGGATCTGTCCCCGGACGTGGTGGAGGCGATCCTCTGGACGATAGGCCTGGCGGACAAGGAGACTTCTGTGGTCCCGGTGTTCACCCGGGCTGACGGGACTCCGGGAAGGGTGGAACGGCACGCCGAGCTTTTCGAGGAGGCACCGCTGCCGGCTGAAGTGAAGCTGGTTGCCCAGATCTCACGCTGGGATGAGCTGAAGGACCATCCCGGGGTGCTCGAGTGCTTTTCCCGGTATCTCGATGATCCGGACATACATCTCGCACTTGTCGGGCCCTCCGACGGCTCGGTCTCCGACGATCCGGAGGGGGCGGCCGTCCTGGCCGATGTGATCGCGGCCTGGAGGCAACTTCCGGACGCGAAGCGAAGCCGCGCCCATATCGTGATCCTGCCGATGGACGACCTCGAGGAGAACGGCGCGATGGTGAATGCGATCCAGCGCCGGGCCGACGTCATCATTCAAAAGAGCCTCGCCGAGGGCTTCGGCCTCACCGTCTCCGAGGGGATGTGGAAGGAGCGGCCCGTGGTCGCCAGCCGTCTCGGCGGCATTCAGGACCAGATCGTTGACGGCGAGAGCGGTGTGCTGATTGACGATCCACGTGACCTGGAGTCATTCGGGCGTGCGATCCGGGACCTGCTTGACGATCCTGTGCGCGCCGCCAAGATGGGGAAGGCCGCGCGAAGCCGCGTGATGAACAGCTTTCTGGGCATCTATCGGCTCAAGGGCTACGTCGAGCTTCTCGCGGCGCTGGATTCAACCGGCGATCGGGCAGGCTGATCTCCCGGGCCTGACGCCTGGGCTGTTTCCTGAAGCGAGCTCCGGTCAGCCGTGGGGACAGATCACGGCGCGCCCGTCGAGGGCGCCATTGCGCATCTTCTCGTAGGCATCCTCGACCCTGTCGAGCGCGAAGTGCTCCACATGGGCGTTGATCTTGCCCTCACGCGCAAGATCGAGGACCTCGATCAACTCGACCGCACTGCCCCAATAGGGGATTGCGAGCTGACACTCGAAGGGCAGTGAGCCGAAGCCGAACTCCACGTGGCCTCCGGCGAGCCCGACCACGGTCAGGTGACTCTTCAGCCCAACGAGCTGAGAGGCAAGAGCCATGGTCTCGTCTGAGCCGACCATGTCGATCACGAGCTCGGCCCCGCGGCCGTGGGTCAGTTCGCGAATCTCTCCAACCGCCTCCTCGCCCGGTTCGAATGCCTCGTCGGCGCCCACGTCGCGCGCCAGCTCGAGCTTGTCCGCAGACTTGTCGACGGCAATCACGTGCGCAGGGGTCAAGGCGCGCAGGATCTGGACCGCCATGTGCCCGAGACCACCGACTCCGATCACAACCGCGGTGGAGTCCGGAACCAGCAGATCGAGCGAGCGCTTGATCGCGTGGTAGGGGGTCAGGGCCGCGTCGGAAAGTGGCGCCGCGTCGCGGGGGTCGAGATCGCCGAGCGGATGCAGGAGACGGGGGTCGGGGACAAGCATGTACTCAGCCATTCCACCGTCGAGACCCAGGCCACCGCCGAAGGCGCCGATCTCCGCCTGGTGCTCGCAGTAGTTCTCCGACGAGAGACGGCATGAGCGACACCTCCCACAGCCCCATGGACCGTAGACGGCAACTGCCTCGCCGTGTTTCAGGCCCTTGACTCCGGCACCGAGCGCCTCGACCCAGCCGGCGTTCTCATGCCCGAGGGTGAATGGAACCTCGAAATCGAGGGTCCCCTCCGGCCACTCCATGAGGTGGAGATCCGAGTGGCAGGCTCCCGCCCCGCCGACCTTGAGCAGCACCTCGCCGGGCCCAGGCTCCGGAACGGGTACCTCGCACATCTCGGGGGCCTTTTCCCACTCGGTCAGCCGATAGGCCTTCAAGCCGTTTCTCCCCTGTGGTTGCGTGCCTCGCTGAGCAGCAGGCGTTGTTCGGCAGCCGCGACCAGGCGGCGGGCTCTGTCGACCGCGTCGATGTTGACCGAGATCGCGTCGATACCGGCGCGTACGAGGATGTCCGCGTACTCGGGATGCACCGAGGGCGCCTGCCCGCAGATCGAGGTCTGGAGGCCGAGGCTGCCTGCCCGGCCGATCAGCTCGGTGATGTAGTCCGTGACGGCTGTGTCGCGCTCATCGAAGACCTCGGCCACGAGCTCGCCGTCGCGGTCGGCGCCGAGGACGAGCTGGGTCAGGTCATTTGAGCCGATCGAGATGCCGGAGACGCCGAGATCAGCGTAGTGACCGAGGTGAAACAACACCGAAGGCACCTCCGCCATGATCCAGAGCTCGAAGCCGGGCCGGGAGAGAAGTCCCGTCGCCTCCATCTCGCTTATGCATGCGACCACCTCTCGCGGCGTTCGCACGAAGGGGAGCATGACGTGGAAATTGGTGTGTCCGGTATCCCAGACGCGGGCGATCGCATCGAGCTCGAGCCGGAACAGATCGGGCTCCCGCATATAGCGCAGAGCACCGCGGTAGCCGATCATCGGGTTGGCCTCTTCGGGCTCGAACTTCTCGCCACCCTCGAGATCGTGGAACTCGTTGGTGCGGAAGTCGATCGTCCGGTAGGTGATCGGCCGCGGGCTGAATGCGTCTGCAAAGGCGGTCAGCGACTCAGCCATACGATCAACGAACTTCTCGCTCTCACCCCGCTCGAGCAACTCCCTGGGGTGAACCCCGTCAAGCGCCTCCACGACCATCAGCTCGGCCCGGAGCAGCCCGACTCCATCGACATCGAGGTTGGCGACTCGCTCGAGCTGCGAGGGTTCGGAGAGGTTGAGGAGCAGCTTTGTGCCGGTGACGAGTCCGGCCGATCCACCGGTGCCTGCGGCCGCTGCGGCGGCGGCAATCGCCGGGTCCGGCGCCGAGGCTCCCTCGGTGACGACGCCGCGGGTCGCGTTGACGGTTACGACCTCGCCGTCGCGAAGAACCGTCGTCGCCTCGGAGGTGCCGACCACGCAGGGGATGCCCAGCTCTCGCGAGACGATTGCCGCGTGGCAGGTCATCCCACCGGAGTCGGTGACGATCGCCGCGGCCTTGCGCATCAACGGCACCCAGTCAGGCTTGGTCAGGTGGGTGACCAGAATCTCGCCTTCGGAGAATTTCGACGCCTCATCGAGTGTTGCGACGACCCTTACCGGGCCATCGGCAGCGCCCGGTGCCGCTCCCAGCCCGCGGATCAGGATTGCACCCTCGTCGGCGGGTTCCTGACCCCCGGCGTCAGCGCTCGCGCCACCCGAAGCGGTGACCGGGCGCGACTGGAGCATCCAGACCTCGCCCGTCGGGTCATATGCCCACTCGGTGTCCTGCGGAGAGCCGTAATGAGACTCGATCCGCACGCCGAGCTTGGCCACCTCCCGCACCTCGTCGTCGCTCAGCACCGGCTGCACGGACTCGTCCTCGTCGAGCTCACGGGTGACGATGCCGCCGTCGGGGGCCGAATCGATTGCCAGCTCCTTCTTGTGGACCTCGCGCGCCGTGATCGTCAGCTTGTCCTTCCCGACCACGTATCGGTCCGGAGTCACCGAACCGGAAACAACCGACTCGCCGAGGCCGAAGGCACCCTCGATGATCAGGTGATCCAACGCGCCTGAGGCGGGATCGATCGTGAACATGACGCCCGCACGGGTCGATTGGATCTGGCGCTGGACCACCACCGCGATGTCCATATCGGCCTGGCTGAAGCCCCGCTTGACGCGGTAGAAGACGGTGCGGGCGCCGAACAGGGAGGACCAGCAGCGCCGGACCG
Source organism: Solirubrobacterales bacterium (assembly GCA_038207745.1). Taxonomy (GTDB): domain Bacteria; phylum Actinomycetota; class Thermoleophilia; order Solirubrobacterales; family 70-9; genus JBBQZL01. Next base: position 366 of record JBBQZL010000092.1, on the reverse strand, counting down.
CGTCGAGCACCCCGTCCGCGCCGGAGACGTTGAGCAGCGTCTCGTTCATGCCGGCAAACGAGGCGGACTCGGTGTCCTCGGCAGTCGCCGACGAACGGACCGCGACAGAGACGTCGCCGTCCTTGCCGCACAGCTCCTTGTACGCCGCCGAGATCTGGGCAGCCAGCCACTCAGGGATCGGTTCGGCCTCGATCATCGTGCGGATGTCTGTGGCCGCGGCGTCAAGGGCCATGGTGTCCTCGACGTCGAGCGACTCGAGCCGCTGCTCGATCTTCGCCCGCAGGCCGGTGTCGTCGCAGTAGGCGGCATAGGCGGGCGCACCGACCACGAAACCCGGAGGCACCGGCAGGCCGGCCGCAGTCAACT
>JBBQZL010000091.1:0-10264 GCA_038207745.1 Solirubrobacterales bacterium | reverse complement strand
CGAGAAGACACCGCAGGGCGAGCTGGTGATCGACTCGCGAGAGATCTTCGGCGTCTGCGGCGCAGCCTGCCTGTTCCGGCGGGAGCTGCTCGGAGACCTCGGCGGCTACGACGAGCGCTACTTCGCCTTCTACGAGGATGTTGACCTCAACGTCCGGGCGCGGATGGCCGGCTGGCGATTCTGGCTCGATCCCGAGGCGATCGTCTGGCATTACGGCAACCAGGCCTGGCACGCCGGCTTTCGCAGGCCCGACGCGCAGAATGCCCGCCTGGTCGCCCGCAATCGCCTTGCCACGCAGATCAAGTTCATGCCGTTTCACTCGATCTCGCGGATCGCGATGGTCGAGGTGGGTGCATTGGGGCGCGCCCTGATCGGCCGGCGTTTCCTGATGACGCTGGCCGGCAAGCTCGAGATGTTGCGCTGGATCCCGTCACTGCTCCGGGAGCGTCACGCGTTCGCCAAGACCGGTGACCCCGGTCTGGCAAGAGTTTGGCTGGGCTCTGCCGGCAGGAAGCGCGCTGCCCAGCCGGATACACCAAAGAGTGCCACGGCAGTGGGCGACGCGCAGACCGCTTCGCGCTAGGCGCTCTCGGCGTCCAGTGGCCGCTCGTAGCGGGCGAAGTACCCGGCAGCGGGCCCGACACGCCGGTCGAACACGAGGCCGGCTTCGGCAGCTCGTCGCCCGGCCGCCCGCGAGGAGACCCAGTGTGGGTCGCCAAAGAGCTCGCCGTTGACGAGCCGGCCTCCCGGCTTGAGCACGCGCGCAAACTCCCGCATCGCGGTGTCCTGATCGGGGATCTCACCGAGGGTCGTGACCACCACCAAGGCGTCGAATGTCGCATCCGGGAACGGCAGCCTCTGAGCATCGGCGAGCGTGGGGCTCAGGTTCGACAGGCCCTCTCGCTCCGCCAGGCGAATCGCCGCGTCGAGCATCTCCTGCTGGATGTCGAGGATGTCGAGCTCTCCGTCGGGGGCGATCCATCCGGCGAGCGAGAGGCTGTAGTGGCCGGTGCCGGGCCCCACCTCGAGGATCCGCTCGCCTGGCTGCGGGGAGAGTATTTCCCGGAGCCGGGTACGCGTGATCAGCGGATGGGGCGGCGCAAGCCAGAAGCGCTGACCGTACGGGCACGCGGATGGATGGTGTCGCCACCACAGCCCGGCTCCCACGACCGAGGCAGCGCCGAGGATCGCCGGCCACCGGGTCCGGTGGCATTTCTGGCAGGCGGTCGTGGTCATGGTGGAGACCCTACCTCCCGCTCGCGCGAGCGGGATCAGCCCCTCCAGGCCTCGAGCAGGTCCGTGATCGTCTGCTCTAGCGAGATGGCCGGATGCCAGCCGGTGGCCTCTGTCAATCGCTGCGCGGACCCGACAACCGAGCTGGGATCCCTCGGCCGTGCCAGATCGGGATCGATCTCCATCGCCACCGTGATCGACGCCACTTCGTCGAACGCATCAACGACCTCGCGGACCACTAACGCCCGGCCCGAGCAGACGTTGAAGGGACCGGTCAGACCGTCTTCGGAGATCGAGAGGCAGGCCCGCGCGCCATCTCTGACATCGACGAAGTCCCGCGCTGCGTCCGGGTTGCCGATCGGGACGCTGACCGAGCCGGCGCCTTCGGCCTCTGCCAGGGCAACCAGACGAGCGATGCCTGAAAACAGAGACGATGCAGCTTGGCCCGGGCCGATCTGGTTGAAGAGCCTCGCGACCCCGACTCGCAGGCCCAGGGACCCGGCGGCCGTCTGACATGCAACCTCCATCGCAGCCTTGGCGCTGCCGTAGGGACTGACCGGCATCATCGGCTGCTGCTCGGTCAGCGGCAGATCCTCCGCGCCCGGTTCGCCATAGACCTCGGCTGACGAGAGGCAGAGGACGTGGGCATCCGGCGCCTCGCCTGCGACAGCCTCCAAGAGGCTCTCCACCGCCGCGGCGTGGATGCGGAGCGCCTCAGCGGGGTCTGCCCATCCGGCACGCACAGAGCCGCTGCCGGCCGCGTTGATGATCAGATCCGGCGTCGAAGTCCGTATCGCGGCCCGTACCGAGTCGGGGTCTCGCAGATCACAGAACAGCTGAGCGCCCATGCCGTCGCGGGTTGTCCCTGTCACCCGGAGCCCGGCAGCCTCGGCAACGACCCGCAGATGGGCGCCGATGAACCCCCGGCAGCCGAGCAGAAGAAGATGGCGGTCATCGCTCACTCACACAGCATGCCGCCCTTGTACAAAGCGGGGCAGCCCGAGGGCCGCCCCGGAACAGGAAAGGGCGGCCAAATGGCCGCCCTTTCCGCGAAACAAGCGAGAAGAAGAACTAGTGCTTCTTGTGCTTCTTCAGCGGCTTGATCTTGATTGTTGACTTGCCGGTCTTGCTACCTGCATCAGCGGAGCTGGCCTTGACCGTGACCTTGGCCTTGCCCTTCTTCGCCTTCTTCTGAACCTTGACCTTGAGCTTCACAGTGGTGGATCCACCAGCTGCGATTGTCTTGGTCTGGCACTTCGGTACCTTGACCTGCTTCTTGTTGCCCGTGGCGCAAACCTTCACGCCTGTTGCCTCGCCGTCGCCGGTGTTCGTGACCTTGGCCTTCAGGGTCACTGACTTACCTGCCTTGACCGTCTTCGACTTCGGGTTCACCTTGACCGAGCCGATGGCCGGGACGCAGAGCGTCGGGTCCGATGCACAACTCGGAACCGGCGGAGTCACGATGCCGTGTGACAACCAGAGTCCACCCTTGCCTGCGGTGACGGTGTTGACCGTCGAGCAGTCGCCGCCGTTGACTTCAACGCCGGCCGGGACCGTGGTCCAGCTTGCTGCGATCGCACCGTTGCCCTCGATACCCGCCGTGAACGGCACACCGATGAACTGCGCGGTGTTGGTCGACGAGAACGTCACGTCGATCGGTGCGATGTGACAGGTTGCCGGCAGCAACGGATCCGGACTGCCCGTACCCGTGACCACGTCTGATGCCATGTGAGCAACTGACAGGGAAACGGCGCCTGTGACGGCGTCGTAGGTACCGGTCAGATCGTTGGAAACCGAGAACATGATCGGCACCATCTGCGCCGGGTTCAGCGGGTTCGGAACCTCGACGATCGGGAACTTGACGTTTGCTGCAGTGACCGTCAGTGCGCCGCCGGTGTTGTCACCGGCAATCGTCGCGTTGGCCGTCGTATTGGCGCCGAGTGATCCCGGGACCGGGGCAGGCAAAATCGTCTTGCCCTTGAACACGGCGCCGAGATTCAGCTGACCGTTGTCGAGCGTCATTGTGAATGGGGCGGCGCTTGCCACTCCGGCTGTCGCGAACCCTGCAATGGCCACCATGGCCGTCACACAGAAGAATCGCGCCTTTCTACTTAGACCCATGAGGCCTCCTTGAGAATTGTTTGACACTGATTACCTCTCCTCCTGAGAGTTGGCCCTCCCCCGGCAAACCACCGGCCAAGACCCCGTCTCCCAAGAAGCTGTGTAGCCAGTCTATCCGTGCTGGAATCGACTGTCCTGACTCCTGAACACGGTGCAGGGCCGCTTGTTTCGGCCATGCCCGCCCAAGTTCCTTGAATCAATCATTGAATCCGTTCCATCCGGCCGCGTAGCAGGGGTCGTTCCCGCACGGATTGGTGATCTTGCCGTTGATCTTCAGAAAGTCCGCAATCTGCTTGCGGATCCTTGCCGAGCTGCGGATCACCGTGTCATGCGGGTCGACGCCGGCATCACGGGGCGGAGAGTTGGTCAGCGGTTCCGGGATCGTCCCGAGCACGTTCGGCTCCACGCCGCGCTTCGGCCCGATGTCCCAGATGAACATGCCGCTGCCGTCTGCGGCGGGGCCGCTGAGGTCACCGAGCGTCTGCATCTCGAAATGCGGCTCGTCGTCGCCGGCGGCAAGGCGGTTGGCATCAACCGATGGCTCGCGGAGCGGAGCGCCGATCGTCCGCGCCTCGACCTCGGTTGTGACGTTGGACACCTGATGATCGCCGTATGACATCTCGATCAGGACCTTGTGCGATGGGGTGTTCGGCAGCGGATCCGTGGTCATGTGGTTGGCGTAGCCGTCCGGCTCACCGCGGTCCCACATCATCTGCATGATCGAGAAGATCAGCGACTTCTGGCGCTCCTCGATGTAGGCCCCGTAGAGCGGCACCTGGTAGTCGTCGAAGTCGACGCTGCGGGGGAGCAGGGTCGAGTAGTTGATCCCCGGCACGTACAGAACCGATCGCCGTACGTCCGGCGAGAGAGCCGTCAATGCGCCACCGGCGATTCCACCCTGGCTATTGCCGTAGTAGAAGAGCTGCTGGGTGTCGATGGCGGACACGCCGTTGAACTGGAATGCGGGGTCCGACGAGAACCCGTCCGGGTGGATCAGCAGGCGCCCGAGATACATGAAGTTGAGGAAGCCCTGCTGGAGCCGGTCGGGAATCGAGGGGAACTTGCTCAGGTCGACCAGAGCCGGCAGCGCCGATGGGACAACGTCCTCATCGGCCATTCCGCTCCATTCGGTCGCGCAGGTGATCACGTTGTTCTCGGCGCTGAGCTGGCGGATGTTCTTGCCCTTGACCTCGTTGACTGTGCCGAAGAGCCCATGGCCGTAGAGCGAGGGACGTGCCTTCTCGATCACGTTCGTGCCGTCGGCGGCCGTGCGCGGGATGTTGCAGATGAATTTCGCGGTCATCACGCTGCCGGGGTTGCGGATCGGCATGCCATTGGCGTCCAGCTCGAACCTGGCGCCCGGATCACAGTCCTGCTTGGCTGGGTCCGGATGGTGGAGGTAGCACGGCACCTGGAACGTTCCCTCGACGCGGCGGATCAGCTCGATCCCGTCCCCCGTCGCCGTCGGGTAGTCGGTCACGGTCTGGACATTGAAGACCGGCGCCGTGGTGCCGCTGATGTCGTTGTCGGCCAGGTTGTTGTCGCCGAGCAGCGAGAACGCGTTGTCGCGGATGTGCAGCATCCGCTCGGTGAGGTTCGTCGTGCTGTTGACCGTGAAGTCCCAGGCCAGATAGAGGTCGTTACGCTTGATCCCGGCCTTGCCGAGCTTCCTGAAGATCTGGTTGAAGTGCGCGCGACGCTTCTCCAGGACCGAGACACCAGAGGGGATCCGATCCCGGAAGAGCTTGAACGCCACCGGTGGCTTGATCGTCTTACCGGCGGACGTCTTGAGGTTCCGCAATGCGACGATATAGGTGTGGCCGTCGGTGAGGTTCTTACCGGGCCGGATGATCAGCGGCCGGTTCTTGTCGGAATCGACGTTGCTGTCCATCTCCGCCCAGATCAGTTGACGCTCGAGCGTGCTCTTGTCGATCACGACGACCGGCTGCTTCTTCTCGTAGGCCATCGACATCTTGCCCTGACGGACGATGCCGGTTCTGTCAAAGGCCGCCTGGTTGTCGAGACCCGGGATCTGCGCGGTGATCATCGCGCCGGGGCTGAAACCCTCTGCCGTGTTCAGCTCGGTGGTGTCGATCGCGTGGTCGTTGTTGTCGCTGACCGGCATCGCCGCGTTCTTCAGATCAACACGGAGACCGGTATCAGAAGTCGGGTCCTTCTTCGTGTAGTAATTGTTCGGAAACGGAGAGAGGCAATCGATCGTGTTGGTCGCGATCGGGTCGCAGGTGCCGGCGTCGCTGACGTCGAGACCGCGGGGCCTCGAGCCGGCGCAGAAGCTGGTGTCACGACGGACTTTCGCGCTCGTCCTGACCTTGCCCCTTGACTTGCCGCGGGCCACGAGGGTGACCTTGATCGTTGTCGGCAGGCAGCTGGAGACCGTGCCGCGGGAAGCCGGGCCGAGCAGGATCGCGAAGCTCGTCCTGCCTCGATGAGTGCGGAACTTCTTCCTTCCGAGGGAGATCGATTTGCCGCCCTGGCGGGCCCTGGCCTTGGCCCTGACCTTCGTCTTCGGGTTCCATCCCCGCACAGTCACCTTGAGCTTGCCGGTGTGGGCGAGGGTGGTGGCGCCCGCGCTGACGATCTTCGCCTTGGCTGCCTTTCCGGACTTGCCCTGCTTGGCCGCGAAGGCCGATTGAGTGGCCGCCGACATCAGCGCGGCAACAATCGCAATCGCCAAGATGATCCTCGAAATGCGCGAGCGCATTCCCATCTCCCTTACCTCCACCGTTAGTCCTCCCCAGTCAAAGTTCCGGGCGGACTGTACCACCAGGCGAGGGTTTCGCAAACGGTACGGTCTGTCATCTTGCCTGGATGAGCGCTCGAGCCTGGACCGGATTCGTCGCCCTCTCTCTTATCTGGGGAGTGCCGTATCTGTTCATCAAGGTCGCGATCGATGACGGCGCGACGCCGGGGTGGATCGCCTTCTCCAGGGTCCTGCTCGGCGCCCTCGTGCTGCTGCCCCTCGCCCTTCGCGCCGGACTCGGAAATGTCTCCCGGCACCACTGGAAGTGGATTGCGATCTTTGCCCTGATCGAGATCGCCCTTCCCTTCCCATTGCTCGGTTTCGGCGAGCAGCACGTCGACTCGTCGATTGCGGCAATCGTGATTGCTGCCTGCCCACTGATCGTCGCGGTGCTCGCGATCTGGTTCGACCACTCAGAGCGCGTCCAGGGTCTGCGATTGGCCGGGTTATTCGTCGGCTTCAGCGGCGTCGTCGTCCTGGTCGGGGTCAACCTCGCCGGAAGCAGTGACGAGATCATCGGCGTCCTCGCCTTCCTCGGGGTGGCGCTCGGCTACTCGATCGGGCCGATGATCCTGAGGCGGCATCTCGCCGAGCTGAATCCGCTGGTCGTGGTCGGAGCAGCACTCGGCGTCGCCTCCCTGATGCTGGCGCCGATCGGGATCTCGACAGCGCCGACGCCGGCGCCTCCCGCAACCGAGGTGATCTCGATCGTCGTGCTCGGAGTGCTTTGCACCGCGGTCGCCTTCGTGATCTGGAACCGGTTGATCCTCGAGATCGGCGCCGGGCGGGCGCTGGTCGTTACCTACATAAACCCCGTCGTGGCTCTTGGCCTCGGGATGATCATCCTCGATGAGAGCCCTGGAGCAGGCGCGTTCGCGGGGCTGATTCTGATCCTGGCGGGATCGTGGCTTTCGACGGACGGCCGGCTGCCACCGGGGCTGATGCGCGCCCTCGGACCGATCGGCGGCCGGACCGGCCCTACTCGAGCCGGCCGAGAAGCCCTGCCTCTCCCGAGCGCTCGATCGTCATCTTCAGACCCTCTTCGAGACCGACCGTCGGCTCCCAGCCAAGTACCTCCCGCGCCCGGGTGATGTCCGGCTGGCGGACCTGTGGGTCGTCGACCGGCAGCGCCTCATGGACGATCTCGGACTCGGATCCGGTCACCTTGATCACGGCCTCGGCGAGCTGCAGGAGCGTGTATTCATCGGGGTTGCCGATGTTGACCGGCTTGTGCGTGTCGGACTCGGCCAGCGAGACCAGACCGCGGATCAGGTCGTCGACGAAGCAGAAGCTGCGGGTCTGGCTGCCGTCGCCGAAGACGGTCAGCGGCTTCTCCTCGAGCGCCTGACGGAGAAAGGTCGGGATCGCCCGCCCGTCATGGGGCCTCATCCGTGCGCCATAGGTGTTGAAGATCCTGACGATCGAGGTGTCGACACCCTGCTGGCGGTGGTAGGCCATGGTCAGCGCCTCGGCGTAGCGCTTTGCCTCGTCGTAGACGCCGCGGGGGCCGATCGGGTTGACGTGGCCCCAGTAGGTCTCGGGCTGCGGATGGACCTGGGGATCGCCGTAGACCTCCGAGGTGGAGGCGAGGAAGAAGCGAGCCCGCTTTGCCTTGGCGAGGCCGAGCATGTTGTGGGTTCCGACAGAGCCGACCTTGAGGGTGTGGAGCGGCAGCCGCAGATAATCGATCGGGCTGGCCGGCGAAGCCAGGTGGTAGACGAAGTCGACGGGCTCATCGACCTCGACGAACTCGGTCACATCGTGGTTGTCGAAGTGGAAGTTCTGATCCCGGATCTGCTCGATGTTCTCCAGCGACCCCGTGTCGAGGTTGTCGATGCAGACCACCCGATATCCCTTGCCGAGCAGGTGCTCACAGAGATGGGAGCCAAGAAACCCGGCGCCTCCGGTCACTACGCAGGTGGTCACGGTCGATTCTCCCCTTTGGTGGTCTCGGCGTCGCTCACAGTGCGTCGCGGCTTCGGCATCAACGGTTGATCGTAGATGAGGAGGGGCAAAGCAGCGGTCGGCGAGACCAGCCGGGGGCGCTAAACGATTGCGACGCGGTCACCCGAGCGCAGGACTGCCTCGAGCTTGATGCCAGCAGCACCGGGCAATCAAAACGCACTCTTGGCGGCCAGATGGGGGAGAGATTCGTTCGCCCCCCGCTTAGATCAAACGATGGCCTGCAATCGACAAATAGAACACCCGGCCAAGTCACCACTCCGTTTCTCTGAGTCTCGGGTTTCTGTTCGTACAAGGATGCTCCTGCCACCGGCGACAGAGAAATGGGCTCTCGCCGGAACTCCGATTTGGCAATGAAAGGTGAGCGGTTCAACCGCGACGAATGAACAGAGCCGCACACGTCATGAGTCTTCCTGCAGACGGCACGCCGAGCGGCGCACGCCGCGAGCAGCTTAATCGGGCCGCCGTCGAGTTGATGAGGCGCTACGAACCCACATTGAAGAGAACCGCGCGTCGCTACTCGATCTGCAGCGATGACGCCGAGGACGCCTATCAGCGTTCACTGGAGATCCTGATCACCAAGGCGCCGACCACTGATCTTCGTCAGCTGATCCGGTGGATGCAGGTCGTGACCAAGCACGAGGCACTTGCAGTCCGGCGTCTGCGCGAGCGCATGCTCTCCGACCCGAACCCCCCGGGGCTCGATGAAGGTGAGCGCCAGGACTGGGTTCAGATGATCCCGTCCGACGGCGACGGCCCCGAGGCCCTGGTCGAGCGCCAGGAAGTGGTCGATCGCAGTCGTGAGGCGCTCCACACCCTGAAGCCGCAGGAGTTGCGTGCGCTCACCCTCCTGGCCGGGGGCTACTCGTATTCCGAGATCACCGAGATGACCGGCTGGACCTACACGAAGGTGAACCGATGCCTGGCCGAAGGTCGGGCCCGCTTCCGGTCCTTCCTCACCCACAGCGATCAGGGGCAGCGCTGCTCCGAGCTTGCCGGCCTTCTCTCGAGATTCTGCGATGGCGAGACATCAGAGGCTGAGAGCCGGGAGTTGCGACTACATCTGCGCGCTTGCTCCCATTGCCGCGCCACCCTGCGCACCTACCGCGCGACACCGGCCGCCGCCGCAGCGTTTGCGCCACTGTTTCCGTTCACCCGGACGATCGCCGAGCGAGCCGACGATCTGTTCACAAGCGTCTACGCGCGGCTTCCCGGTCGGACCGGCGCCGGCGACTCGGCGCTCTCGCAGGTTGCGGCAACCGGCAGTTCCGCGGGGGGTGGCTTCGCCCTTGTGACCAAGGTGATCGCGATCTGCGCGGCCGGCGCCGGAACGACAGCGGCCTGTGTCGCCGTAGGAGTCCTGCCATCTACCGTGAGCGGGCCGGACCGGACCGCTGGACAAGCATCGAAGGCGATCGAAAGCCTGGCCAACGAGGTCCCGGCGACTCCGCTGATCGACCCGCTCCCCGAGGACCCGAACCCGGCACCGGCGTCAGTTCCGGACCCTGCGCCCGAGACCACTACCGCGACGAGCACACCCCAGCAGGTCGCGGTCAAGACCGCTCCGGAGCCGACGCCGGTCGAGCAGGAGTTCACGCCTGAGGCGGCAGGCTCGTCTGTTCCGGCGCCGACCTACTCGGCACCGCCACCCGTCGGCGGAGGTGGAGGGTCCTCCGGTGGCGGCGGTAGTTCGTCTGGCGGTGCCGTCGCAGCGGAGTTCGGGCCATGAGGGGTTGCCCGGAAAGCCGGCGGCGATCCGCCCGGCTCAGCATTGCGGCTCTCTCGATCTCCATCTGCCTGCTCATGCTCGGCGCCGCGACGGCTTCTGCCGGCTACTACGATGTCAAGAACTGCACCTACTCGGGATCGGTCTTCTTCGATGGGACATACGAGCAACTGAGCGCAGACCGGGTCGATGTCGTTGACGGCTGCCGGCGCCTGGACGATCCGAAGATCGGCATCTATCAGGATCGATCCGGCCTCTCCCTGGCCAGCGGTGCAGGCGGAAGATTCAACTGGACCTCGCCCCCGGGAGCTGCGATCCATGGCACCGAGATCGTCGGAAAGCTGCGAAACGCGAACGGAATTGCGGCGGAGATCTACGCAAGCAACGCCGATCTCGGATACGTGGATCTCGATCATGGTTTTGCGCATGACGGTGCACTGTCGACAATGGGCTCGTGGTTC
>JBBQZL010000090.1:0-10268 GCA_038207745.1 Solirubrobacterales bacterium | reverse complement strand
TGCCGGCTCCCCCCATGGCGGGTTTGACGCATACGCCTTCACGATCTCCTTCAAGGGGGTTCTGCTCGAAGGTCTGGAGGTTGTCTTCATCGTTCTCACCTTCGGAGCCAATCAGCAACGGATCGGACTGGCGGCGGCGGCGGCGATCGCCCTGCTGGTCGTGCTGGCAATCGGATTCACGGTCCGGGCGCCACTCGCCCGTGTACCGGAGAACACGATGAAGTTCGGGGTCGGAATCATGCTCACCGCCTTCGGGCTCTTCTGGGCGGCGGAGGGTGCAGGCGCCGATTGGCCCGGTTCCGAGGTTGCGCTGCTGGCGATAATGCCTGCGCTCCTCGGTCTCTAGCTGCTTCTCGTCTGGTCACTTCGGCGAGAGATCACAGAAGGGCTCGGTTCCGGTTCGGTCGCGGTCCCCGGTGCGGTTGAGGGATGAGGCAGCTTCGCGCCCTGGCGCAGTTTCTCTGGGACTTCGTGGTCGGTGATGACTGGGTCACCGCAGCTGGCGTGGTGGCCGCCATCGGCCTGACCGCGCTGGTGGCCTCCGGCGCAATCGCGTGGCTGATCATGCCATTGGCTGTCGCGCTATTGCTCACGAGTTCGGTCAGACGCGCAGCCGAGGCCCAGGCCGGCCGAACTCGCCGGGCCTCAAGCCGGCCGGACCCGGCTAGGATCGATCGGTGAAGGTCAGGCAACCCGCAGACGGCCCCCTGTTCGCCGACCAGGGTCCGCGCCTGCCACGGGTGATCCGCCGGACACGGGGGATCGTGATCGAGATCATCGCCTTCATCGTCGTGACCTTGCTGTTTCCAGTCCTCCTGATCATCGCTGCAATCGTCGACCTGCTCCTCTGGTTGACCCGGCGCAAGCCGTGGACCGGCATCCGTCTCGTGGCGATGCTCTGGTGGTTTCTGTTCGGCGAGATGCAGGCGCTGGCAGGGATACTCGGGATCTGGGTTCTGACCGGTGGACCGGCCGGGCAGGGTTCGCTGCGGCGAAGACGCTGGCTCTACGGTCTTCGCATCCACTGGGCGGGGAGCCATCTCGGCGGGGTGCGAGTTCTGTTCGGGCTTCACTTCGAGCTGGAGGGCCTGGAGGAGGTGGCGCGGGGTCCCTTCGTGATGATGATGCGCCACGCGAGCATCGTCGACAACCTCCTCCCCGATGCAATCGTCGGTCACGCTCATGGGCTTGGGATGCGTTTCGTGATCAAGCGCGAGCTGCAGGTGCTGCCCACCATCGATATCGCCGGGCGGTGGGTGCCCACCCTCTATGTGCGTCGCGCGTCTGAGGATCCCGAGTCGGAGATCGCTGCGATGCGAACCCTCGTCCACGGCCTTGGCGAGGGCGAAGGTGTGCTGATCTACCCCGAGGGAACCCGTCCCACCCCGAAGAAGATCGCCCGCGCCCAGGAGATCATCGCCGAGCGCCAGCCGGAGATCGCGCCGCTGGCTGCCGGGTTGAAGCACCTGCTTCCGCCTCGGCTGGGTGGTCCGCTGGCGCTGCTGGACGAAGCCGCCGGAACCGACGTGGTGATCTGCGGGCACACCGGCTTCGACGGTCTGGTCGGGATCGGCGACATCTGGAACGGCAAGCTGGTCGGAAGGACGATCCGGATCCGCTTCTGGCGCTTCCCCGGTGATCAGATTCCCCTGGACGAGAAGTCCCGCATCATCTGGCTATACGAGCGATGGCAGATACTTGATGATTGGGTCGGTGGGTAGCTGCACGCCGGCCAGATCTGAGGCGCCGTGTGGCAATGCTCACTGCTCCCGCAGGATCGACCCCAGGGGTAGACGGCGCAACTGCCGCATCGCCAGCGCGGTGGAGAACAGCCCACCAAGGATTGCCGCCCCTGCCAACGCCCCCAGGAACATCCAGGGAATTGCGAGCGCATCGGGGGGAGGATCGAACGCATGCTGAAGCATTGCAACCAGCATCTCGGAAAGCAGAAATCCGAGTCCGGCAGCAAGCGCCAGGCCAGCGATCAGGACCAGCGCGACCTCGCTCCAAAGGAACGAGGCAACCTGGCGCAGCGGTGCGCCAAGCGCCGCCATGGTCGCAAACTCATGTTTGCGCTCGGCCACTCCCAGCGAAACGAACAGGCCCATGGCACCCGCGGCAAGCAGGATCGCAAAGAGCTGCTCGATCCGGCTGATGCCGCTCAGGTTCACGGTGGTGATCGAACTTGCCGTCACCCGGCCCTGTTGATCTATGTTCTTGACGACCGTCCCGTCCACCCTGGTGGCTGCCGCCACTGCCTGCCCGATCGTGGATGGCGTCCCAGCGGTCTTCGCGAAGACGACGTTTGGCCCGGTGCCGTGGCTGACTGTCTGCAGGTAGTTCAAGTTGGTCACCATGAACGAGTCCTTGGGTGCCGACGGGAACTCCTGCACCACTCCGACGACGTGAAATGGAACCACGTGAAATCTGCCCGTGGAACGATCGAGAACCCGAAGCCTCAGCAGATCGCCGGTATTCAGGGAATAGTCCGTGATCGTCTCCCTGCCGACCAGGATTCCGTCCGGCGTGGAGCTGAGTTTGGCTATTGCCGAGGCTGCGGAGTCGCCCAGGAAGTACGAGTCCCGGAGAGTGGTCGCGCCGGCGAAATTGGATGTGTCGATTCCATAGGTGTCCTGAAGGTCCGGTCCGATGTAGGCGTAGGAGTGATCCAGTGCCGTCGTGCTCCGGACTCCGGGAACAGCCGCGATTCGAGAGGCAAGGTGCTTACTGCCTACCACCCCGGGCGGTGCCGCAACGGCTATGTCGGCCCCGAGCGTGAGCTGGGCATCGATGCTCGACTGCTGGTTGTAGGTCGCCGAAAAGATCCCGAGATTGACTCCAAACGCCAGGAGGAGCCCGACGACGACCAGGCCACGATTGATCGCGGGACCTCGTCGCGCGACGCTGGCGAGAAGGAAGCGCTTCCCGGAGTCAAACGATGTGCCCGAGGCACGGTCAGCAAGCCACGCAATACCTCGTGCCCTCAGCCGCACCAGCAGAAGGGTCGCGCCAATCCACAGCAGCGCCGGCGCAAAGAACATGTAGACCGATAGCGAGAGCGTCGGGTTTGAATCCGGGTTCACAACCGCTGAGAACCCGGTGCTTGCGGTCAGCCAATAGATCAAGCCGCTGATCGAGAGGGCGATCCAGTCCAGGTAGAGCCTTTGCCAGAGGGGCTTTCCCTCCCGACGACCGGTGCGGCGACTGTCAGCGACGCTTGCGCGAAGCACCGAGAGGCTGGCGCCGATCCGCGCCGCAGCCGCTCCTCCGATTGCGAGTGCCACGCAGGCCGCCGCCGTGACCGCGATGCGCGTGACTGTCAGCCCGACCCCACCCGTGACGACTGCGGAGACAGCAACGAACGCCAACCCTGCGCCGAACAATCCGGCCAGCAGGCCGATCACGGTGCTTTCGATGCCTGCCATCGACAACAGATCTCGACGAGTCGCCCCGTGAGCCCTCAGCAGGGCCAGGTCACGCCGGTCACGTTCGACGGTTCCCAGAGCCGCAAGGTACGCAAGGCCAAGCGCGATCAACGCGCCCGGAAGCGCGAGCATTATGTACAGCGCAATTGCGAACAGAGAATCGGCCGCGGCTGTGTTGAGCCCGTCCGAGAGGTTGTCAACGAACTGGATCTGACCAGGCAGCGAGCGCTCGACTCGATTTCGCGTCTGGTCGGCAAGCTTGAAGGCCGCGGTCGGGCTGCCGCTGGATAGCGGCCCTGGATATAGCTGGACCTGGACCTGCCACTGCACTCCGGTCTGCGCGCCCGGCTGGACGTTCGAACCGACGTTGGCCGGAGTGATGTTCCTGAGCGACGGGGCATATGTCTTCGCAAAAGTCCGCAGCGACAGGATCGCGATGTTTGCCGGCGGTTGCGCGGGTGCCGGGCCGACGACCGGATTCAACGGCTGGAACAGCGTGTCCGGCGCGGTGACGATTGCAACTCCGCTGACCTTGTAGCTGACCGGCCGCGCTCCCCTGGCCGGTTGAAGGCGCACCGTGCCTCCAATCCGGGCTTGAAGCGTCGCCGCCATCTGCTGATCGAGCACGACCTGACCAGGCCGCAATGTCCCCTGCAGCAGGCGAAAGGTCTTGATCTGAGAGAGATATCTGGGTGGCACCGCGAGGACCGAACCGCCCCCCGAGCGTGTGACGCCCGCTGCTCCCGTTGAGATCGCGCCGGCAAGCGGTGCGGTGGCGGTGGCGGAGGACTGGGAGATTCCCGGCTGGCGGGCGACCGCACCGGAGATCCTCTGCGCCTCTGAATAGGAAAGAGCCGGCCCCTGCCAATCGAGTGGGACGCTTCGAACCGCTCCAGATGCCATCGTCTGGAGTGAATTTCCGATGAAGAGGATCATCGCTCCGAGTAGGGCCGTGGCAACGGCCAGAACCAGGATCCTGGTCAGGGTTCGGCCAGGAGAACGCGACAGGCCGGCGAGTGCGAGCCGGGTCGTGGCGTTCATTTTCCGAGCCCCCCAGATGCGATCCGGCCGTCATTCAACTCAATCGTCCGGTCGCATCGTGCGGCGACTGCCGCGTCATGGGTGGCGATGACCAGTGCAAACCCGAACTCCTCTCGCAAGCGGAGGATCAGGTCGAGGACGCGGGTTCCGGTGTCGGAGTCGAGGTGTCCGGTCGGCTCGTCGCAAAGCAGGAGGTCGGGGTCCTGGGCGAGCGCGCGAGCGATCGCCACCCGCTGCGCCTCGCCACCCGACAGCTCGGCTGGCAGGCTCTCGAGCTTCGGCAGGAGCCCGACCAGCCCCAGCATCTCCTCTGCGCGCTTCGCGATCGACTCCCCGGCGCGTCGTCTCTGGGCCGCCGCAAATGCGACATTCTCAAACGATGTGAAGTACGGCAGGAGGTTGGCTCCTTGAAATACGTAGGCGATTCCTCCTGCACGTGCCTCGCCGCGAGCTGCCGCGTCGAGCGAGGAGAGCGGCTCGCCGTGCCGCCACACGGTGCCGGAGGTCGGCCCGACGAGACCGCCAAGCGCGTGAAGCAGGGTCGTCTTACCCGAGCCCGACCGTCCCCAGAGCGCAATGCAATCCCCGGGTTCGATTGAGAGCGAAACGTCGCTCAGTGCATCGATGCGGGTCTGATCGCTCCCGTGGGTGACTGTCAGGTTCTCGGTTGATCCGAGGTGCCCCGACGTGGCACTCGCGGGTGTCACGAGTGAACCCTGCCGTCGCGGAGTTCAATGACCCGATCGACCTCGCCGGCCACACGCTCGGAGTGGGTGACGATCACGACCGTTGATCCAACTGTGCTGCGAAGCGAGAGCAGAGCCTCGAGGACGATCCACTCGTTTCGTTCATCCAACTCTCCGGTCGGCTCGTCCGCGAGCACGATCCGCGCCTTTCTTGCAGCCGCGATCGCAACCGCAACCCGCTGCTTCTCACCCCCCGAGAGAGATGCCGCACGGTGGCGGGAGCATTTGGCGAGGCCGACCGCTGCGAGTGCCGACTCCGCCTGACCGGCCTCGACATCCTTCCCGGCGAGGCGCAGCGAAATGAGAACGTTCTCTGCAGCCGTGAGCGTCGGCCAGAGGTTGTCGCTCTGAAAGATCAGACCAACCTGGCGGGCCCGGTAGGTCGCCAGATCGTCTTCGCTGAGCGTACCCAGTGAACTGCCAAACGCACGAACCTCTCCTGCCGAAGGACGATCGAGCCCGGCCGCCAGAGACATGAAGGTGCTCTTGCCGGATCCCGACGCTCCCAGGATCGCTACGACCTCGCCCGGCTCGATTCGAAGATCGAGCCCCCGAAGGGCAACCGTCTCGGTGGGTCCGGAGCGAAATATCTTGAAGACGTCGTGACACTCGATCGCAGGCCACTCGATCTGCTCGACGGCCTGCTCGGGCTCCTCATAGAGGCTCCTCACTTCCATGAGAAGCTCTCGCTGATCAGTCGGTAGGCGTCGACATTGTCGACTCCCTGGACTGTCCCGAGATCAAGCGTTGCGACCTTGCCGTTCCGGCTGTACACATAGCGATCGACGGTCAGAGGCAGACGCTTGCCGGTGACCGAATCGGGCGGACCCAGAGCTTCATAGGTCACCTTGATCGCACGCCCGTTATTGAGCGAGACCGCGACCGGTACCTGGGCCTTCACCGTTGAGTCGGTCTGGCTCAGCTTCGTCAAATCAGACTTGACACTGGCGATGTCCGCCGGCGAACCGGATGCGACCACGATGTGCGACGAGTTACCCTTGTCGCTGAAGGTCAGATCATTTCCGGTGCCCTTCTGCGTCCAGCCTTCCGGATACCTGATTGAGTAGCCGGACTCGATGTTGTGAAAGGTGAGGAAGACCTGGTTGTCAGGAATATCTCCCGTCGCGGCTGATGCCGCCTCTGAGGAACCACCTCCACCGGACGTCGACGTCGAGGTGCTGCTTGATCCAGAGCTTCCGCAGCCCGTGAACGCGAGTGCAACCAGTGTCAGGGAGATCGAGGCGAATATGCGTTGTGTTTTCGTCATCAGCCGATTCTGATCGCATCTACGTGACGAAATCCTGAGTGCCTCGCGCCGGACGATGCCGAGGCTGGTCCTCCGATTCCCGGATTGATCAGATTCGGACCGTGGCCCTGATCAGCGTTAACCTCGCGCAATCCCGATTGGGTTGTCGGGTTCCAGGAATCCACAATCCGGAAGAAGGAGCAGCGCGTGCCCCTCATTGACCTCTCGGCTCCGATCGCCCCCGATCCACCCGAGTTTCCCGATCAGCTTCGAACCGACATCACCTACGAGTCGCACGCGGCCGGAGCCCGGGCGATCCAGACCCTCTTTGGAGTCGGGCCGGAGCTCTTGCGAAACGAAGAGGGCTGGGCGGTTGAGACCTTCACCAACTTCGGCACACACAGCACGACCCATGTGGACGCCCCCTGGCACTACAACTCGACGATTGGTGGCGAGCCGGCACAGACGATCGATCAGCTCCCGCTGGAGTGGTTCTTTGCGCCCGGTGTGGTGATCGATGCAACCGATCGGTCCGACGGCGAGGCACTTTCCGCGGCCGATCTCGAAGAGCGCCTCCCAAGGCCGCTTGCCGAGCGCGACATCGTTCTGATCCACACCGGCCGCGATGCCTACTATGGGCAGGCCGACTACATCATCCGGGGGCCCGGGGTGACCGCTGAGGCGACCCGCTGGCTCTGCGACCGGGGCATCCGGGTGATGGGCATCGATGCCTGGGGCTGGGACTCCCCCCTGCACCTGCAGGCGCAGCAGGCGATTGAGACGGGTGATCAGGGTGTCTTCTGGGCAGCCCACCAGATTGATCTGGCCTACGCCCAGATCGAGCGATTGGTCAATCTCGCCGCCCTGCCCTCCCACGGGTTTACGGTCTGCTGCTTTCCGCTCCGGCTGGTCGGCGGGAGTGGAGCCCCGAGCCGTGTGGTCGCGATCGTTGGCGAGGATGAACCGCGTTGACGGTTCCCGGTCAGGCGGCGCGAAGGGGTGCAACTTCGGGGCTCTTGATGCCGCTGATGGCCTTGGCCCTGCTGTTCACAGCCGCTTCGGCTTGCGCTGCATCGTCGGCCCAGCGGAGCCCCGGGATCCGGGTGATCAGCGGTCCCGGCCCGGCGACCTATGCGCGATCTATGACCTTTCGCTTCAGGGGTCCGGGTTCTGCTGATTTCGAGTGCCACCGCGACCAGCGCCGCTGGCACTCCTGCGCATCTCCCACCCATCTGTCGGGACTCCCGATCGGCCGGCACAGGTTTGAGGTCAGGGCAGCCGAACCACACGGCGCGGTCGAGGCGACCCCTGCGAGGCGAACCTTCCGCGTGGTCAGACAGCGGGTGCGCTTCGGTCGCAGCGTGATGGGACGACCGTTGGTCGCGGTTCGGATCGGCAACCCTTCCGCAGAGCGCAAGGCCCTCGTGGTCGGCCAGATCCACGGCGATGAGCCCGAGGGTCGTCGGATCGTCCGGATCCTGCGCCGGCAGTACGGGGACCTCGACCATGTGGAGGTCTGGACCGTGATGACCGCCAACCCGGATGGCGCAGAGCTCGATGCACGCAAGAACGCACATGGCGTCGACCTGAACCGGAACTTCTCGTTCAGGTGGTCGGGTGCGGAGCCCCCATCGAGCGGATATTTCGGTGGCCCCAGGCCATTCTCAGAGCCTGAGTCGAGAGCCTTTCGCGACCTGCTCTTGCGGGTTCGCCCCGTGGTTTCGATCTGGTACCACCAGCCGTGGGGCGCCGTCCTGGAACCCTGCGGCGGCGACGCGCGCATCCAGCATCGCTATGCGGAGATCGCCCAAATGGAACTGTCCTGCAGAGCCAGCAGGCGTCCCGGAACCGCGATCCGATGGGAGGGCAAACACATTGCGGGCACCTCGTTCGTGGTCGAGCTTGCAGCCGGCAGGCTCACACCCGCGGAGGCCCGGCGCAATGCCCACGCGGCTGCCCGGGTCTCGAGCAAGGGTGCTCGGCGACGATAGGTGGAGGCTTGGAGCGGGCCTCGGAAGAAGTCGCGACCGGGCGTAGAATCTCACCATGGACAACGAAGAGCAGAGGGGCACCGTCTCCGGTCCCGGCGGCGACATCGCGTGGCGCAGGATCGGCGACGGCCCACCGTTGCTGCTGATCAACGGCTACGCAGCAACCAAGGACGATTGGGACCCGGCCTTCCTCGGCAGCCTGGCTGCCGCCTCGACAGTGATCTGCGCCGACAATCGCGGTATCGGGGAATCGGGGCGCGGAGACTCCGAAATCACAATCGGCGCGATGGCCGAAGATGCGGTCGCGCTGATCGATGCGCTGCAGATCGATTCAGCCTCGATTGCCGGCTGGTCGATGGGAGGCTTCGTTGCCCAGCAGATTGCCGCGACCGCGCCAGAGCGCATCGACTCCCTGGTGCTCCTCGCCACGGATCCCGGAGGCTTGATAGCCACCCACGGCACCCTCGATGCGTATCAACGGCTGACCGACCACACCGGTACCCCCCGCGAGCGGGCGCATCGGCTTCTCAATCTCCTCTTTCCGCCGGATGTCGCCGAGGGCATCTTCTCGGCCTTCGGCGACATCGTCGCGGAAGCCCAGGCCAAGCTCTCCCCCGAGCTTCTCAATGCACAACAGGCGGCGATGCGCCAGTGGTATGTCGACCCGGCCGATGATCGTATTTCGGCGATCAAGGCCCCGACACTGGCCGCATCCGGAACCGACGACATCGTGATTCCGCCCGAGAACGCCAACCTGATCGCCGGCCAACGAAGAGATTCCTGGCTGGCCCGCTTCCGCCACGGTGGCCATGCCTTCATGGCGCAGGAGCCGCAACGCGTCGGCAGCCTGATCAACACCTTCCTGAGGCGCTGAAACCGTTGGCGGACGGCTCGCTGACATACGAGCACCTCGGCGGCGATCTGCACAGGCACGGGCAACAGCCGCCGCACTCGCACGATCACACCGGACCCCACAGCCACGATGTCGCCCTCTCCACAGCGCATGAGCATGAGCACCACCATCACGGCGGCGGCCACGGCACCGAAGATCATGGTGGTCACGGACATACCCACGGCCTGGTCGACCGAAGCATCATGCGCTCCCGCAAGGGATTGGAGGCCGTCGGACTCTCGCTTGCGGTCCTTGGGGCGACGGCGCTCGCCCAGACGGCCATCTTCATCACCAGCGGCAGTGTCGCCCTGCTTGCCGACCTGATCCATAACTTCGGAGATGCCGCCACGGCAATACCGCTCGCAATCGCGTTCCTGCTGAGATCAGAGCGGGCAGAGCGAATTGCGGGTCTATTCGTGGTCGCTGCGATCTTCATCTCGGCATGCGTCGCCGGAGTCGAAGCGGTCTCACGGCTGATCCATCCTGAGGCGCCGACGCATCTGATCGCGCTCGCCGGGGCCGGAGTCATCGGCTACGCCGGCAACCGGGTTGCAGCGCAGATCCGTACCGGCGCGGGCCGAAGCCTCGACAGTCCGGCCCTGATCGCCGATGGCAACCACGCCCGCGCGGATGCCTACGTCAGCCTTGCTGTAGTTGCCAGCGCCCTGGTGGTCGCAATCGGCTTCCCTGTCGCCGACCCCCTGATCGGTCTCGGAATCACAGTCGTGATCCTCAAGATCACCTGGGACTCCTGGCGGACCGTTCGCGGCCATCACGCCCACTAGCTGTAAGAACCAACCACGTTGTTCCGGTTGAGCTCGGCTAATCGAGCCCCGGGCGGTCTCTTTGCCAGAGATCCGTGAGGTCGCTTCCAATTATAGAAGTCAAGCCAACCGGAAAGAGCTGCTGTTCTTTCGGCTGAGCTGC
>JBBQZL010000089.1:0-10302 GCA_038207745.1 Solirubrobacterales bacterium | reverse complement strand
GGCCAGCGTTATCGCCAGGCCGAGCCCGAGATTCGGCTGCGAGAAGTCCGGTGACTGCGCTTTCAGGTAGGCGTAGTTCGAGAGCGCGGTCTCATCGATGTCGAAGACGATTCCGAGCTTCGGCTTCTTGCAGGCCTTGGTCAGCTTGGATCCCTTGAGCTTCCTCTTCTTTGCTGACTTGCACTTCTTGCCGGCGAACTTCCGGATCTGCTTTGCCTGATGTTTCGTGTAGGCGTAGGCCCGCTTGCCGACTGCGGCGAGGTCCGACGCGTACTGCCCGCCGTCGTGGTACGCGGTGATGGTCGCGGCCAGGTCACCGACCCCGACAGTTCCCACCGCACCGATCTCCGGCAGTCCGACTCCGGTCGGGCGCAGCCCCTCCGTCGGCGTGCCCCTGCCACTCGAGGTGACACGGATGTTCCCGGTGCTCAGCGTCGAGGCGACCGCGACCGCGACAAGCGTGGCGCAGAGGGCGCCGGCAATGAAGAGGATGGTGCCGCGGGCAAGACTCTTGCCGGAGAAGTTCATCGGAGGGGAGTTTCCTTTCGGACTTGTGTCTGGACAATTGTATGAACAGGCAATTCGGGCTAAAGGATCGGTCACGATCGGCCGAAGGGGTTCTCAATGACCGCCCCAATCGGACAGCGGATCAAGTGTGTGCTCGTCGGCCATGACTGGCGCAAGGCTATTTCACCTCGGGATGGCTTCTACGTGCGCTGCCGTCGATGCTGGTGTGCGAAGGCTGAATGCACATCCACGGGCGTCACCG
Source organism: Solirubrobacterales bacterium (assembly GCA_038207745.1). Classification (GTDB taxonomy): domain Bacteria; phylum Actinomycetota; class Thermoleophilia; order Solirubrobacterales; family 70-9; genus JBBQZL01. Next base: position 9,533 of record JBBQZL010000089.1, on the reverse strand, counting down.
ATGATGTGCCGACCGCAGCTCAGGCTGCGACCCCGGTACATGCCGCCCACTGACCAGTCTCCGCGTATGAACAGCGGCGATGATGTTGGTCGGCGAACCTGGAATGTCTACCTGTCCGGAGAGATCCACTCGGATTGGCGTGGGCGGATCGAAGCCGGTTCCGAAGCACTCGGTCTCCCGATCTCCTTCGTGGCGCCGGTCACCGACCACGCCGCCTCCGACGACGCCGGTGTCGGGACCCTCGGCCCCGAGCCGGAGAAGTTCTGGGCGGACCAGATGGGAGCCGGTGTCAACGCGATCCGCACCCAGACGCTGATCAGGGCCGCCGACATCGTCGTGGTCCGTTTCGGCGACAGGTACCGACAATGGATGCCGCCTTTGATGCCGGGTGATCAACGGGACCCTTCCGGGCTGACCGCCGACCTTGGCCCTATGCGCCGCCCAACTCGGCTGCGGCCTCGTGCAGCGCCGCGGTGTGGGCATCGACCTCTACGGCGGTGGTATCCGGGCACATCAACGCCATCATGTGAAACGGCGTCATCAGGATGCCCCGGTTCAGCATGTAGAGATGGAGGAGGGCGTCGAGTTCGGTGTCGAACGCGGCTGCGGCCTCACCGCCGTTGTGTGGTCGTTCGGACCCCAGCATGTACTCGACCCTGCAACCGAGCCGGGTCACGGTCCAGGGGAGATGGCGCTCGCTGATCACCTCGGCGACGCCGCTCTCAAAGCGCCTGCCCAGCTCGATCATCCGCTCGAAGGCCTTTTCGGTGAATACCTCGGAAAGGGTCGCGCGGGCGGCCGCAAGCGAGAGGGCGTTACCGGCAAGCGTGCCGCCGACACCGCCGACATCGGCGGCGGGCCAGTTGGTCATCTCAAGCACCCTCGCGGCGACGTCATCGCTCATCCCATAGGCGCCGATCGGGATTCCGCCCGCGATCGGCTTGCCGATCGTCATCAGGTCGGGCTCGAGTCCATGCTCCCCCGTATACCCACCGGGTCCACAGCAGAGCGTGTGTGTCTCATCGATGACCAACAGGGTCCCGGTTTCCCGGGTCAGGGCACGGAGCCTCTCGTGGTAGCCCGGGTCCGCCAGCACGATCCCGATATTGGTCAGGGCCGGCTCGGCGAGCACGCAGGCGACATCGCCGATGCGAAGCTCGCGCTCCAGGGCCTCGAGGTCGTTGAACTCGACCACCCTCGTGGTCTCCCCGATCGGGACCGGCGGCCCGACGTTGCCCACCCGTGGAGCGGGGATTCCGTCGCGAATTGTCGCAACGGTCTCGTCGACGCTGCCGTGGTAGCAGTGGTTGAAGACGAGGATCTTCGGTCTGCCGGTTATCTGACGGCAGATCCGGATCACGAATCGGTTGGCATCGCTGGCCGAGAGGGTGAACTGCCAGTGGCGAAGCCCGAAGCGGCGCTGCATCTCCTCGCCGACCGGGAGTGCGTCCTCGCTTGGCAGCATCGTCGTGACACCGCGTCTCATCCGCTTCTCGACCGCGGCGACGGTCGGGGGCGGCGAGTGCCCCGACATCGCACCGGTGTCGCCAAGGCAGAAGTCGGTGAATCGATTCCCGTCCACATCCAGCAGCGTGCTGCCCTCGGCCTCGGCGAAGAAGACAGGAAAGGCTCCTGGCCAGCGGGTCATCCAGTTCATCGGGACGCCGGAGAGCAGCGTCTCCTCGGCGGCGTCGTGGATTTCCTTTGAACGGGGATGCGCGGCGATAAAGGTCTCCAGCTCCCGCGCCATCAGTTCCCGGACCCTCTCGTCGCGGAATCTGGCCTGGGTCTCGCCGTTCGTATTCACCGCTGCCTCCTGTTCGTTTTGTATGTTTGGCCGATTGCCCGCCACTCTTTCAGAGCCTGGAACCGGAACCTTGTCGGCGTTGGTTGGCGCAGGGCGTGGCTGATTCACAGCCGGGGGGATTCGCGTTGACCTTGGTGGTGGATAACCACGATGAGCTCTGCTCACATGGTCTTGTCGGGCTTCGCGAGCAGGCGCTTCGAATAGCGGAAGCGGGATTGGTCGCCTGCGACCCTGCCCCCGCGGTCGTCGAGATCGTTGAGCCGGGCGATGGAGGTGTGTGCGTCGCAGGGGTCTGGTATCCACTTGCTCCGGATGCCAGGTTGGTTGTTCTCGGTGCCGGCAAGGCCTCGCTGGCCATCGCGACCGCGCTCCAGTCGGTGCTTGGTGATCGCATCGACGCCGGAGCGGTCGTCGTGCGCGATCTCCCGGCTGATCGTTTGGATCCGATCGAGCTGCTCGGCGCCGACCATCCGCTGCCGTCGACGAGAAGCGTCGCCGCGGCAACACGCCTGCTCGAGCTCTCGGGTCCACTGGGAGATGGCGACCTCGTGATCGCCTGCTTCACCGGCGGAAGCTCGGCACTGGTGAGCCTTCCTCCGGAAGGGGTCACCTTTGAGGAGAAGCGCGAACTCCATCAACTGCTTCTCACCTCGGGGATGCCGATCACATCGGTCAACGAGGTCCGCAAGCATGTCTCGGCCTTCAAGGGTGGGCGTCTGGCGGCGACCATCGCCCCGGCGAGATTGGTCAATCTCACCGTCTCCGACGTCGCGGGCGACATCGTCGATGTGATCACCGATCCGACGGCTGCCGACACCTCGACCGTGGAAGACGCGGTCGCCGCGCTCCGCGACTACGGCATCAAGGATCAGATTCCGGAATCGGTGCTCCGTCATCTCCGCAGCGACGCAGCCCACTCGCCTGATCTCTCCGCGTACCCGATACAGACCGTGATGCTCGCGACCGGTGGAGTCGCGTGCCGGGCGATGGCGGCCGAGGCAAACGGTCTCGGGATACCGGCAACCACGGTCTCAACCAGCATCGAAGGGGAGGCGCGTGAGGTCGGCCGGATCATCGCGAACCTTGCAGCGACGAGCCAGATCACCGGCGCCCCCTTCGAGCCGCCGATCGCGCTGCTTGCCTGCGGCGGGGAGAGCACTGTGAGCCTCGGCGAAAGCGGCGCCTTTGGGGCCGGCGGGCCGGGGCAGGAGGCTGCGCTCTCCGCCGCCCTTGAGCTGGATGGCCGGGACGTTGTCCTTATCGCTCTCGACACCGACGGCTCCGACGGCGGGACCGATGCGGCCGGCGCGATCAGCGATGGTGAAACCGCGGCACGGGCCAGGCAACTCGACCTCGACCTCAGGGGGTCACTGCTCGGGCATCGCTCGGGAGAGCCGCTCTCGAAGCTGTCCGATCTCATCTTCACCGGACCGACGGGTACCAACGTCAACGACCTGATCGTCGTGCTGATCGGTCAACCTCTTGGTTCTGCGGCACCCGTCAAATAGGCTCGGCAGATGAGCGCAGACGGCAACAGAGACCTGATCAGGCACCTCTACACGTCGCTGGATGCGGGCGATGGGGAGTCGATGGCCGCCTGCTACGCCGAGAACGCCCGCTTCTCGGACCCCGCCTTCGGGGATCTGAAGGGCAGCCAGATCGGCGACATGTGGCGGATGCTGACCTCGAGGTCCACCGATCTGTCGGTTGTTCTCGGTGACAACGGCGCCGACGAGACCACCGGCCACGGCGACTGGGTTGCCACCTACACCTTCACGCGCACCAATCGACCGGTGGTCAACGAGATCCGTGCCAGGTTCGTCTTTGCTGATGGCCTGATCGTCGAGCACGACGATCACTTCGACTTTCTGCGCTGGGCGCGCCAGGCGTTCGGACCAGCCGGCTGGGCGATCGGCCTGCTCCCTCCGCTCAAGATGCGTGCCCGGAACACCGCTCGTGCTCAGCTCGAAGAGTTCTCCGCCACCCACAAGCCGTAGCTGCGGGTCCGCTCCTGCCGGTCACGCGCCGCCGACTCCGGTTTCAAGCTCCCTGATCAGGCCGGATAGCCGACGTGGCTGGTTTTCTGGCATGCATATCAGCCAGAAAACCAGTCACGTCCGGCGCTTGGCCGAAACGGTGGTGGCCACCGCAGGTCCCGGCGCTCAGGCGCTGGGGGTCGAGGGTGCTGCTGGGGCGGCCGGGGCGGCCACCGAGTTGCCGGCGCTCTCCGGGCTCTCCGGCACAACCTCGGCGCGTGAGAGCTGCGCTGCACTGACGTTGCGCGGATGGTGGCATGCCGCGACCCGGTCGAGACCGTAGGAGGCAAGTGGGGGCTCGTTGGCCGAGCAGATCTCGGTGGCCCACTGGCAGCGGGTGTGAAAGCGGCACGCCGAAGGCGGGTTTATCGGGCTCGGTACGTCCCCTTCGAGGACCAGCGGTGCGCGCTCGGCGCTGCGCCTGGGATCGGGGATCGGGATCGCCGAGAGGAGTGCGTTTGTGTATGGATGGACGGGGTCGCTGTAGAGGCGGTCAGCCGGCGAGGACTCGACGACCTTGCCCAGGTACATCACGGCGATCCGATCGGAGACGTGCCTGACAACTCCGAGATCGTGTGCGACGAAGATGTAGGTGAGGTTGAACTCTTCCTGAAGATCTTCGAGGAGATTGATTATCTGAGCCTGGATCGAGACGTCGAGAGCCGAGACGGGCTCGTCGGCGACGATCAGCTTTGGTCTCAGCGCAAGAGCCCGCGCGATTCCGATCCGTTGCCTCTGCCCGCCGGAGAACTCGTGCGGAAATCGGTTGTAGTGCTCAGCGGACAGCCCGACCCGGTCGAGCAGCTCCTCGACCGAGCGACGCACATCCCGCCTCTCAACGGTGCCGTGGAGGACCATCGGCTGACCGACTATCTGGCCGACCCGTCGCCGGGGATTCAACGAGGCGTAGGGGTCCTGGAAGATCATCTGCATCTCTCGGCGCATCGAGCGCATCCGCTTCGGATCAAGTCCGGCGATCTCTTCTCCCTCAAAGCGGACCGAGCCCGAGGTCGGCTCGATGAGCTGCAGGATCGTCCGGCACAGCGTTGACTTTCCGCAGCCTGACTCGCCGACCAGGCCGAGCGTTTCGCCCTGCTCGATCGTGAAGCTGACGTCGTCGACCGCCTGGACCCTGGCAACCTCCCGATCGACCAGGATTCCCGACTTGATCGGGAAGTGCTTGACCAGATTCCTGACCTCCAGAAGCGGTGTCATCCTGCCGGCTCCCGAAGTCCGATGCCCTCGTCCACGACTCGAAGCTCGCGCTTGCTCTCCACGTCCAGCCAGCAGCGGTCAAGGTGATCTGGCCGGTCGGGAATCCTCGCCTTGAGCGGCGGGATCTCGACGCATCTTCCGAATGCATGGGGGCAGCGCGGTCTGAAGTGGCAGCCCTGCGGCGCATTGATCAGCGAGGGGGGCAGCCCGGCAATCTGGGGTAGGCGCTCGGGCCGCGGCCGATCAAGCCTCGGCAGTGAACCGAGCAGGCCCCAGGTGTACGGGTGTTGCGGGTCATAGAAGATCTCGTCGAGGACGCCTTCCTCGACGATCCGCCCCGCATACATGACGACAACCCGGTCAGCGGTCTCGGCGATCACCCCGAGATCGTGGGTGACGATCATCACCGCCATCCCGAGTTCAGCCTGCAGTTTCGCGAGCAGATCAATGATCTGGGCCTGGGTGGTCACGTCAAGCGCGGTGGTCGGCTCGTCGGCGATCAGCAGCTTCGGGTCGTTGGAGAGCGCCATTGCGATCATCGCGCGCTGCCTCATCCCGCCGGAGAACTCATGCGGGTAGTCGTCAATCCGTCGGCTCGGCTCGGGCACGCCGACCATGCCGAGCAGCTCGATCGAGTGCTTCCTCGCCTCTGACTTCGAGACATCCCGGTGGGTCGTGATCGCCTCGGACAGCTGCTTGCCGACCTTGTAGAAGGGGTGGAGGGACGACAGGGGATCCTGGAAGATCATCGCGATCTCGTTGCCTCTGACCTTGCGCAGATCGTCGTTGCCCATCGCGAGCAGGTTGGCGCCCTCGAAACTGGCGCTACCCGAGATATCGGTGTTATCGCTCTGCGTCAGCCCCATGATCGTCATCGAGGTGACGGACTTGCCGCAGCCGGACTCGCCGACTATTCCCAACGTCTCACCCGGCTCGATCGAGAAGGAGACTCCGTCAACCGCATGGACCACCCCGTCCTCTGTGTGGAACCGGACGTTCAGATCTTCGACCGAAAGCAGACTCATTGGTACCTCACCCTCGGGTCGAGGTACGCGTATGCGATGTCGACGATCAGATTGAAGACGATGATGAAGAAGGCTCCGAATAGGACCAATCCCTGGATCACCGGAAGATCGGAGCGCTCGATCGAGGAGGCGAGAAGCCGTCCGACCCCCGGGATGTTGAAGACGGTTTCGGTGAGGATCGCGTTACCGGCCAGGAGGGTTCCGATATCGAGGCCGAGCAGCGTCACGATGGGAGTGATCGCGCTTCGCATTCCGTGGCGCCTCACGACTGTCTTCTCGGGTAGGCCCTTGGCGCGGGCGGTGCGGATGTAGTCCTCGGACATGGAATCCATCAGGCTCGATCTCATGTATCTGGCATAGATCGCAGCCGATGCGGAGGCGAGGACGATCCAGGGTAGGAGCATTGAGCCCGCCTTCTCGAGCGGCGTCGTCGCATCGAGATAACTGCCGATTCCCGGGAAGATCGGAAGCAGCGAGCCGACGTCGTCCGAGAAGAGGTACAGGGCGACAAGGCCGAGCCAGAAGACGGGGGCGGAGATCAGGGTCAGGGTGGTGACCATGGTCACCCGGTCGAGGAACGAGCGGGGACGGAGCGCCGCGATGATCCCGACCGGAATACCGATCGCGAGCCAGAGGATCGAGGCGCCGGTGACAAGCCAGATCGTTGCCGGCAGTCGGTCGATGATCAGGGTGCTGACGTCGATGTTCGATTGGTAGCTGTAGCCGAGGTCGAGATGAAGGACGAGATCGCGCATGAAATACCAGAACTGGACGTAGATCGGCTGATCGAGTCCAAGGCTCTTGCGGATCAATTCGATCTGCTCGGGAGTGGCTGAACGACCGGCCCTCAGCGCCGCCGGGTCGGCGGTGGGGAAGACGAAGAAGATCACGAAGACAACCGCGCTGGTGATGAACAACAGCGCGATGCCCCAGAGGATTCTTCTGGCTATGTAGCGGCGCATCCTGGTCTCGTCTTGGCTTTCTGGTTGAACAGACATACGCCCCGCCGCCGCTCACAAGCACGCGGCGGCGGGGCTGGTTCGTCGTCCTACGTGACTACGGGTTCTTCAGCGACGTGTACGAGAGGTCGATGTTGCCGTTGAACGCGTTGACGACACCGACGACATCGGTCGACATGATCACGGGGAAGTAATCCCACACCCATGGGATCGCCGGTGCCTGTGCGCTGATCTGCCTGTCAATTTCTCCCCAGGCCTTGGCTCGCTCGTTGGGATCGGAAATGAGCCTTGCCTTGTCGATCGCCGAGTTGATCTTCGGGTCGTTCAGCTCCGGCCAATTCGAGTTGTTGACCGGCTGGATCGCCTGACCGTTGAAGGTCGGATCCAGGATCGTCTGACCGTCGTTGAAGTCCTTGATCCAACCCACGTTCGGGCAGATCGCGGTTTTCGACTTCGGTACGTTGCAGAACCGCGTGTACATCGTGTCGTGGGTGACCGGCCGGAAGTTGACCTTGAAGCCAAGCTTCTCGAATGAGTTCAATGCCACCTCGGCGGTCTTTCGACCAACTCCGGAGTCATCGCCGACCATCAGCAGGGTCTGATTGCCCTCGTATTTCCCGGACTTGTAACCCGCCTTCTTCATGTACTTGGCGGCCAGAGCCATGTCCCCCTTTGGATTTGCAAGGAAGTCATAGCCCGGGCCCACGGCGCCTCCGGCCTCCTCGAAGCCGGGAACTGCCGGCGGGATGTAGTGCGACGCGATCGGGCCGACTATGGCACCTCCGCGGGTCAGCCGAAGCGCATCGCGGTCGGAACCCGCAATCACGGCCTTGCGGACGTTGATGTCATCGAACGGCGGGATCGTCGTGTTCAGCGAGATGTAGCGGCTTCCACCCTGCGGAGCAAGCATCAACTGGTCCGGGGTCTGGGTGGTCGCCTCCTTGAGGACCGGTGGGTCCGGCGGGAAATCGCCGTTCACCTGATCACTGCCGGTGAGGATCTTCCGCGACGCGGATGAGGTGTCGGAGAAGCCCTCCTGAATGTCGATCTTGTCGACATAGGCAGGGCGGTAGTCCGTCGAGGCATCCCAGTTCGGGTTGCGGATCAGCTTGATCTGCTTGCCAGGTGTGTAACCGGTCAGCTTGCCCGCCGAATTGTTCTCGATCATGTACGGACCGGTGGCCACGAGATTCTGGCCGTAGGTCGATGGGCTCTGGGAGTCGAACTGCTTCGCGTATTCCTCAGGCACCGGCGAGCCGATCGGCAGCGACAGCGCCTGTAGCGCCGTTGCAGCGACTGGCTTCGTGAATTTGAGCACCAGCGTCGCATCGTCCGGAGTTGTGATTCCCGAGATGTCCGGGACCGAGGAACGATCCTTCCGCACCGCGGCCTGTGCGTCACCGAATCCGATCAGGTCACCGAAGTAGGACTCGAGATATCCCGTTGCGACCCCGGGGAGGAGGCCGCGCTCGATCGCGTACTTGAAGTCTGCGGACTTGATTGCGCGATTCACCGGCGGCGAGTACTTGACGTCGGTCTTGATCTTGAAGGTCAGTGTCTTGCCGCCGTCGCTCACAACCGGCTCACCATCGGCGAGGTCCGGCTGCGGGGTGTCGATCTCATCCGGGGGCCAGCCGACGAGCGTACGCTCGACTGCGAAATCCACCATGTACGTGAACTGGTAGTAGCCCGCACCGGGATCGAGGTAATCGACATCGCCGGCGGCAAGGACTGTCAGGGTCCCGCCCTTCTTGGAATTGTCAGGAGCGGTGTTGACCGGCGGGAAGTCGTTCTGTCCCGTGCCTGTCTCCTTGCTGCCGCTGTCGCTGCTGCTGCCGCAGGCGGCAAGGCCCAGGACCAGACAGACGAGACATGAGAGTAGGGCTGCTGCACGCCATTGGGTTTGCATCAGATGTCCTTTCGCTTCATTCGTGGGCATTTCGATGTTGCATTTGCTCGCAATGGAAAACTCATTTCTTGCGCCGGTACTTCGGGTTGAGCGCGTCCTGCATCGCATCACCGATCACGTTGAACGCGAGCACGGTGAAGACCAGTGCAAGTCCGGGGAAGAACATGTACCACCAGGCCGTGTCGAAGGTCCCGGTTGCATCCGAGATCATTTGACCCCAGCTGGCGGTGGGGGGCTGGACCCCGACTCCCAGGAACGAGAGGGCGGCTTCGTAGAGGATCACCTGGGGAACGAGGATCGAGGTGTAGACAATGATCGGCGCAACCAGGTTCGGGAGGACCTCCTGGAAGATGATCCGGGAGTTGGGAGCGCCAACCGATCTGGCCGCCTCGACAAACTCCTTTTCGCGAAGCGAGAGGGTCTCGCCACGGATGATCCGGGCGATGAAGGTCCAGCTCGTGAAGGCGATCACAAAGATCACGACTCCGAGCCCGGGCTTTAGGAGCCCACCGAAGCAGCCGTTGCCGAACGAGCATGAGGCGGCGAGCCCGGTTGCGAGGAGCAGATAGGGGATCGCCAGCA
>JBBQZL010000088.1:0-10345 GCA_038207745.1 Solirubrobacterales bacterium | reverse complement strand
GAGGCGTGCAATGGCCGCCGCGATCGTCGCCGGCCTCGCCGCCGCCGCGGGACTTGTCGCCCTCCACGCTGATGGCCGCTATGTCTACGACCGGCTGCTCGATCAGGCGCTGCCTCTCGTGCTGGTCTCCGCGCTGGCGGGGTTCGGCGCGATCGCGGTCCTGTTCCGTGGGGGCAGAAGGGGTCTTCGCCCGCTCGGAGTAGGCGCCGTCGTCGCGATGATCTGGGCCTGGGCCGTGGCGCAGTATCCATATCTGCTGCCGACCTCGCTGAAGATCGACGACGCAGCAGCACCGGACCCGACCCTGATCTCCGTGTTTGTCGTATTCGTGATCGCGGCGATCGTGGTCCTGCCTGCGATCGGGCTGCTCTACATATTGAGCCAAAAGGAGTTGCTGGGTGAAGGAGAAGAGCGTGGCTGACCAGGACATCAAGGCCGTCCTATTCGATATCGATGGGACGCTGGTAACAACCGGAGGAGCCGGCGCCGTCGCATGGAGCAGGGGCTTCGAGGAGATCTACGGAACGGCCTTCGACATCCGCGAGGTGACCGAGAACGGGATGACCGATGCAGAGGTGGGGCGGGTCGCCCTCCACCACTTCCTTGGCCGTGACCCGGAACCTCCTGAGCTGGCGCGTGCGCTCCGCAAGTACATCAAGTACCTCCCCGACGCGGTGGCCGAATCCGATGACTACACCGTGATGCCGGGCGTCCACGGACTGCTGGACCGCCTCGTCGACGCCGGGCTCTTTCTCGGCCTAAGCACCGGCAACATCGAGCCGGCCGCCCACGTCAAGCTTGCCCGCGCGAAGATCAACCACTTCTTCTCCTTCGGGGGGTTCGGCTCGGACTCGAACAATCGCATCGAGCTGACCCGCCGTGGCATCGAGCGAGGTGTGTTCATCTCCGGCGGAGTCCTGAAGCGCGACGAATGCATCGCCGTCGGCGACACGCCGCGTGATGTGGCCGCCGCCCAGGGCGCCGGCATCCGTGTCGTCTCTGTCGCAACGGGCAACTACAGCGCCGACGAGCTCTCGGAAGCCAAACCGGACTACCTACTCGAGACCCTGGAGCAGGGCTTCCCGATCTGAAGGCCGGCATCGGGGTTGAGGAAGTCCGGTGATTCCTGCGGCTCCTGCGGGGCGAACGAAAGTCCCGAGCCACCCCACCCCGCGCGCGCACCTCGAAGGTCGTCAGCCCAGGCGGCTGCGAGGCGAACGAAATTCCCGAGCGATCGAACTGGCGCGACTTCTCCACCCTGGGGGTCGCAAGGTCGCTCCGCTCTGGCGGGATTCGCGGGATTCCCTTCCGATCGCGGGGACCGGGGCGACAAAACTACCTCTTGGGTAGGAATGTCGCCCCGGTCCCGGATCCGCAGGCCTACGGCCAGCCCGCTCGCTGGTAGTGGTCGATCCACCTGCCGCAGGTGTTGCCGAGCCTGACGACCGAGTCGGGCTTGTTGGGGACGGCAACGAGGCGACTGAGGTGGGCGCTGCCGCTGAAGCCGCTCAGCTTCTGGATTGCCGAGCGGCCGGCGACCTTGATCGTGAAGGTGACGGGGCCGCCGACCGACTGCGTGAACTGTCCCGCCGGCCAGTACTGGCCGCTGTTCTTGAGGCTGATCGTCGACGGGCGCTCGCCATCGAGTGCGGCGGGAAGGACCTGCTCGAAACCCGGGGCGCCGAGGGTCAGATCGACCGGTGAGAAGTACTGGAGGGACAACCTCCAGGTTCCTTTGGGGAGGGTGAAGGTCTGGCTCGTTTCGTCTCCCAACCCGGGGCGATCACCGTTTGACCACGTCTCGATGCCGCCGATCACGGGGTCGGGGAAAAGCCAGGCGATCCCCTTTCCGGCAACGAAGATCTTGGTCTCGGGCGCGACGCAGTCGACCTTGGCGGCGGCTTCTCCACCCTCGAGAAAGGTGTTCCGGTTGATCGGGGTCTCGGCGAACTGCTTCCAGAGGATGTACGAAGGCGTACGGGAGACCCGCCGGAAGTTCGGCGGCGGCTTGCTGTCCCATGCCGCTGCGCTGGTGATCACGTAAGGCGTGTGGTTGAGGGTGCCGAACGAGAACGAGTCGAAATCGATCGGGCTATAGGCAGTACCCGTGCTGAACGGCTTGGTCGGAGACTCGAGGATCCGGTCGTCGGGAAACTCGACCAGCGGTACCGCAGCGTCCGCACCACGAAGTTCATAGGCCGCGAAGCGATCCTGGCCGGCATAGATGACCTGCTGGCCACGGATCTCCGGAATGAATGCCTGGAGTTCCGCGCCGTGCCCGGGGGGTCCCACCGGTGCCTGGCGGAGTGTGATGAAGCTCGAGTAGACCGCTCCGCCGATGAAGACGATCGCAATCACGATCCAGCCCATCCGAATCGGCAGACGGCGCGCCTTCTCCGGCCCGATCGCCGACGAGGGACCACTCAGGAGCGCTCCGGCGACGATCAACATGACCAGCGGCGAGGCCACGATCAGAGCCTTCGCCCGCGAGTAGTCACCGGTCAGCGCAAGTGCAATCAGGTAGAGAGTCACGCATCCAGCCAGGGCCGAGGCGATCACGGTGTCCCTTCGCCGGTAGAGGGTGACGATCCCGATCAGCAGGACGAGGACCCCGATTGCACCAAAGATCGCAGGGTGGGCGAGACGCTCCAGCCCGTCCAGCCGGTAATAGGGAGTCGGCCAGATGCCGAGCGCCTCGAGTGGCGAGACAGGTCCAAAGGTGTCGGCGCCCGCGACATCCGAGAAGCCGCCGACAAAACCAAAGGGCCCGACGAAGGCAAGAAAGACAACCGCCGCAAAGCCGGCGCCGATCAGCCCGACCACCCGCCAATTCTTCAGATGGCCGAGAACGCGCCGCGGCTCCAGCTTCGCGCGGGCCGCCGGTGTGGCGAGGGTCCAGATCCCAAGGATCGCAATCGGCCAGGCGAGCCCGGCGAAGCTATAGGTGAAGGCGATCCCGAGTGCGATCACGAGCATCGGACCTATTCCGCGTCTGTAGGGACGTAGTCCGGTGCGGGTTGCCTGGGTTAGGGCCAGCGCGAAGGCGACGACGAAGAGGCCGAGCGCAAGCTCCTTGAAGGCCGCCTGCGCGTAGTAGGAGACCGAGAGGTACGAGAGTGCGGCAAGCGATGCGACGACAATCCGGCTCCAGGTCTTCAGCCCGGTGAGTAGGCCCAGCGAGGTGAGGCCGGTGAGGACGGTGATTGCCATCACCATTCCGATGAACGACGGACCCAGGTTGATGCGGGGGAGTGACGCGACAACGTCTGCCAATGCGTGCGGGCCGATCGGGTAGCCGACCACCGGCGCAGGACCGATTCCGGTTCGCAGCCACTCGCTCCATGCGAGGTGGAGTCCGAGATCGTTGTTGAGTCCGACCCCCAGCGGCCCCCAGCGGCCGTTGATGATGAACGGCAGGGTCAGCCCGATCGTGACGATGGCCGCGACCGTGAGACCGATTCGCAGCGCTCCGGGCGCGGCATACGGACGCCGCAGAACAATCACGAGCGAGATCACGAGCAGGAGGAGGACGCCCACTCCCGCCGAGGTCGCGTGACCGTAAAGCCGTCCAAGCACCCCGGTCACCGTGACGAGCGCCGCAAAGCCGACCGCGGGCTCGAGCCAGGTCCAGCGGTCCTCGCCCGCGATCGAGAGGGCCGCGCGGCCCACCAGGAGTGAGCCACAGCAGACCAACCCAAGGGCGACCAATGTCGAAATCATCGAGGAGCCAAACTAATACCTGTCGGCTGCAAGCTCCAGGACCGACTGCAGGTTGTCGCCGGAAAGCGGCTCCGCATGGCCGGCCAGGACCGTCTTTGGCTGCATCGAGGCGAGCCTGCGCAGGGAGTCTCTCGAGGCCACGTGGTCCCATGCGAACGCAGGGTGGGGGATTGTCGCCTCACCTTCGGGGAGGGCCTTGAGGCGGGCGGAGTCAACGAAGTAGACGACGTCGCTGACGATCGCGAGACGGTCTGATTCCCTCCACAGCCCGATCAGCCCCGGTGCATGGCCGGGGAAGTGGATCACCTCGAATCCGGCAACCTCATCTCCCTCGGCGACCGTGTCCGAGATCTCGACGCCACCACCGTCCCATCGCCGAAGCAGGGTCGGGTAGATCCATTTGATTGGTGCGACCTCCAGCAGTGAGAGATCAAAATAGGAGGGGATGGCGGCGTCGCTTCTGGCGTCGGCCACCTCATCGGCGTGGCAGAGGATCGGCAGGTTGAGGCCGGCGGCTGAGCCCCTGTGGTCTGCATGCGCGTGGCCGAGGACGATCTTCTCGATGCCACCCAGACGCTGCCCGGCGGCCTTTACGGCGCGGGTCATCCCCTTGGTCCCGGCATCGAATTGGACGACGCCGGCAGGGGTCTCGATGAAGTAGATGTTCATGCCGTGCTTGATGTCGCCCTGGAGGACCCAGACGCCATCGGCGACCGACCACAGGTACGGACTCATCCGCTTATCCGGGTACAGCTTCTCCTCTGCCATGCATCACCCCTCCTGTCGAGTGCTGGGAGTCTAGTTCTGTGCACCCGGACAGGACATCGATCGGTGTCGGCGGCGAACGTGGATCTCTAGGCTCTGCAGATGCCTTTGATCTGGAAAGTGACGATGGGGGTGCTCTTCCTCTGTCTCGCGGCTTCGATGGTGATCGGAGTCACGAAGCTGGTGACCACCCCGAACGAGACGTTCCGACCGGGGCTGAACGGCTGGGGCAAGATCACCCCGCCGGCATTGCGGCGGAACTAGGGCGCGTCGTCTACCCGCCGGCGACGGCCGGATCGGTTGCCCTGCCGGCGTCGATCAGCCCATGCCCAAAGGCCGGGCTCTTTCCTTCGGACAGCTTTTGCGCAGTCTTGAAGATCCGCTTCTGAACCGCTGAAGGACCGGGCTTGCGACCGACGACACCACTTGCGATAACCATTGCGGCCGTGGCAGAGACGTGGGCCGCCGCCATCGAGGTGCCCGTGTAGTCGGTCGGGATGCCGAAGACCCTTGGATTGCCACCCATCATCGTCACCTGGTAGATCGGCCTCGAGTCACTGAAGGTGCACGGCAGATCCGATGCGGGCCCCCCTCCGCCGGGCGCCGATATGTCGACATCCGGACCGCGCTGCGAGTAGCTCGCCAGACATCCACCCTCGGTGGTTGCGCCAACCCCGATTACGCCGGCTGCCGTGGCCGGAAGCGAAACGCAGCCGGCGTTTCCAGCAGATGCCACCATCGTCACCTTGTTCCGGCGCGCGTACCTGATCGCATTGACGACATTGGGCGGGGTCTGTCCGCAGGCGAAGTTGAAGCTCATGTTGATCACGTCAGCCCGCTTCTTGACGGCCCAGCGAATCCCCCTGGAGATGATGTTGGAGCGCCCGGCCGCCCTCGTATTGAGAACGCGGATCGGGATCACCCTCGCCCTATACGCCAGTCCGGTCAAGCCGATCTTGTTGAAGCTCCGCTCGGCGATGATGCTCGCAATGTAGGTGCCGTGGCCGTTTCGGTCCAGCGGGTACCGGTTCTTCTTCACGAAGTCGTAGCCCGGTGCGAAGGTATTTGCGGAGAGGTCGGGACTGCGGCGAAACCTCTGCTTCCAATTGCGATAGGCGATACCGGTGTCGAGGACCGCGATCCGAACACCCTTGGCCCCCGGCCGGTTTGCCGCCCGAAGGTGGTCCCACGCTCCGATCGCATCGATTCCGCCCGGTGAGAACCACCCGGCACCGGCGGTACTGCCGCCTGCCGTGCGGGGGAGAAAGTTCCACTGCGCCGCCTGCCAGCCACCCTCGATTGCGTCAATGCCGGAAAGCGCGCCGGTGTCATTCGGGACCGACGACGCGGTGGCAATGTAGTTGGGAGCCGCATACTCGACCCGGGGGTTTCGCCGCAGGGCCTTTGCGGCGTCGCTGACGCTGACCTCCTCCGGCAGGGTGACGGTGGCGTCAGACTCACCCTTGAATCTGACCACGACCTCGCCTGGTGCGAAATCAGGGGCGGCAGAGGAGCCGATTTGCGTGCTCCCGGTGGCGGGGACCGAGGCGTTCGCGGCGGCTGGGATCGCCAAAGAAGACGCTGCAATCAGCGCCAGAGCAAGAAATCTGAGGGTCGGGAGTCTCAAGATGGGCAGGTCGGTGTTCGGGATCGCCGTCGGCGCCCCTGTCTTGAGAACACCAGATCAATGACTAAGTTGCCCGTCGCGGCATAGGCTGGAGATCGTGACCGGGGTCTCAACCACACAGCAGCATGAGTTCGGGATGGGGCTGGCGATCGAGCAGGCACGCCTCGCCGGGTCACATGGCGACGTCCCGATCGGTGCAGCGGTGCTCAGGGACGGCGAGTTGATTGCGGCGGCCGGGAATGAACGTGAGAAGCAACTCGACCCGACCGCTCACGCCGAGATCCTCGCTCTGAGGGCGGCCTCGAAGGCGATTGGAGGTTGGCGCCTGCCTGGAACCGTCCTCTATGTGACCCTCGAACCCTGTGCGATGTGCGCCGGCGCGATCGTCCTGGCCCGGGTTCCAACGGTCGTCTTCGGTGCCTGGGATCCGAAGGCCGGTGCGGCGGGCAGCGTTCTCAACGTTCTGGCGATGGATCAGCTCAATCACTGCTCGGATGTGATTGCCGGCGTGCGCGAGGACGAATGCGCTGCGCTGCTACGCGACTTCTTCGGCGACAGGCGAAGCTGAACTCCGGGCGCAGGCGCGGTCGAGCCCTTCTCCGGCTACGCTTCCCGCTATTCACGGAGAGGTGGCCGAGTGGCTGAAGGCGCACGCTTGGAAAGCGTGTGGGCGGGGTAACCCGCCTCGTGGGTTCGAATCCCACCCTCTCCGCTGAATGGCCGCTCCCCCTTGTCAGAACCTCCTCGGCGGAAGGATGGCAACCAAGCTCAACGAGGCAGGCTTCCGGCTCCTGTTCGAGAGTTCTTCGCCGAAAACGAGAGCGAGTACCCGTAAGCCCATGATCGTCTAGCCTCTCTCCCGGTTTTCACTGGAGGGGTGCCGGAGTGGTTGAACGGGGCGGTCTCGAAAACCGTTGTGCGTCTTTGGCGTACCCAGGGTTCGAATCCCTGCCCCTCCGCTCACAGCCAGGACTCTGGCAATCGAAGATCTTGCCGGTGAGTCTGGCGCTGACGAGATCGGTTGGATCTCTGCTGTCGCTTCGTTGGGACCGCGTTCCAGACCAGACCAATGTGTACGCATCACCCCCGTGGGTAAATACGGATGGATGGTCGGCCATCCAGAGGTATGGTCGGTTCTGGAAACCACAAGACCGAGAACAGGAGTGCGATGGGTCACCAGGGTTCGCAGATCAGATCGACAACGATGAGTACACCCGCGGCGGACGGCTTGGCTGGAAGAGCAGCGCCTGCAGGCACGACACAGGAAGCTGACGCAGGTGAGCGTTCCGTATCTCGTGAGACGGCCGCTCGATACCTTTGGGGGGTCACCAGGCTATGCATGGCTTGGGTGTTTCTGTGGCCCTTCATGGACAAGATGTTTGGTCTCGGACACGAGACTGCGTCGGCGGACTCCTTCATCAACGGCGGCAACCCGACTCAGGGATTCCTCAGCGGCTCGATCGGCCCGTTCTCCGGCATTTACCACAGCATCGCCGGCGACGGATGGCTGAACGTCCTCTTCATGGTTGGCCTGCTGGGGATCGGTGTCGCGCTTCTTCTCGGCATCGTTGTGCGAGTCGCTTGCGGAGCGGGAGCACTGCTGGTGCTGCTGATGTGGAGTGCGTCCCTGCCACCCGCGAATGACATTTTCATGGATGACCACATCATTTACGCGCTGCTTCTGATCGGGCTCGCGTTGGTCGGCGCCGGGAACACTCTCGGGTTCGGTCGCTGGTGGTCGAAGACCGGTCTCGTTCAGCGTTTTTCCTGGCTCACCTGATCTGATCACTGATCATCCAGTCGAACCACCTGATGTCGGGCAGCATGGGACGTGCTGCCCGGTTGGGCTCAGAGCAACTTGAACCCGTCGCAGCAAGCGAGGCCGAATGATCAACGTTGGCGTACCCAGGGTTCGAGTCCCTGCCCCTCAGTCCGATGCCGGGGAATCTGTAATTTCAGGCGGGATCCTCGACATCCCTTTCATTGAGGCGAAACGTCGTCGAAGGATCGGGGAGAAGCATCTCCTCGCCGCCGTTTGCAGAGTCCTCGTTCGTGGGACCGCCCGCGCTGCGCCCGCCCGCCGTATCGAAGGCGCTTAGATGCCGTTTGGAATGCTGATCACAACCGTCGCACCGGGCTGGTCGCGCTCGACGATCGCCGCATCGCCGCCGTGAGCCCTTGCGATGGCTCGGACAATGGCCAGACCCAAGCCCGAACTGGAACCACCGCGGCCCGTACTTGCGCGCGCGAATCGCTCGAAAGCCTCGGTCGCGAACCCGGGAGGGAAACCTTCGCCCTGGTCGCTGACCGACAGCAGCACCTCTCCATCGCCCGATTGCGCAGCCTGTAGGGTCACGGTGCCGGCCCCGTATCGAACCGCGTTGTCGACCAGGTTTCCCAGCGCCTGTTCAAGTCTGACCGGGTCAACCTGGATCGTCTGTGGACCGCCATCGGCGACGACCAGCCGGCACCCGTTCCTTGCGGCGCGGGCCGAATGGCGCTCACTGACGCGGGCGAGGAGCCTGCCGGTGTCCACGGGCTCGCGCTTGATCGGCAGCCGACCGCCGTCTGCCCGGGCGACGATGAGCAGATCTTCTGCAAGACGGATCAGCAGGTCCACTTCCTCGCCGACGGAGTCAAGCGCCGCCTCAAGCTCCTCCTTGGTGCCTCCAGTCGTACCAATCACCTCGATCTCCGATTTCAGTATCGCCAGAGGGCTGCGGAGCTCGTGACTCGCATCAGAGACGAAAACCCGCTCGCGTCGCAGGACCTCTTCGATGCGGTCGAGCATCTCGTTCAGGGTCTCTGCCAGCCGGCGCAGCTCGTCCTTTGCCGGAGGCATCGGCAAACGCTCGCCGCCCTCATGCAGGCTGATCTCACGCGCTCGTGAGCGCATCAGCTCAACGGGCGTCATGGCCCTCGCGCCGAGTATGTAGCCGATCAGCGACGCAAGGAGGACGGCAAACGGCGCCCCCACAACCAGGGCCCGCACGACCCCCGCCTTCGCCTCCTCACGATCGCTCGTGGTTGCCCCGACGACGGCGATCAGCGATCTGTCTCCTGCCTGCAGGGGAAAGGCGAGTGCTCGGCTTTGAGCCTCGACGTCCGCTACGCGGAGGCCCGTGAAGGTGATCTCGCCGACGCGGGCCTGGGCCAGCTGACCGCTATCGAGGACGGCCGGCCCCGCGACCGTCGAGTCGACAACCTGTCCATTGGGGTCCAGAATCTGGGTAAACGTCGACTCGCCTTCACCGCTCTTGATGCCGCCGAGGTCGATCGTTCCCGCCTGCTCGTTCTGGACCAGTGTCCCCAGGTCATCGGCGCGAGTTGCGAGGCTTGTGTCGAGCGCCCGGGTCAGCTCGTTGCCAACCCGGACGTAGACGAAGCCACCGACCAGGCCCATGACCACGATCAGGCCCGCTGAGAAGGCGGCGGCAAGCCGGATCCGGATCGGAACCCTGCTCAAGAGGCGTCCTCGGCCAGTCGGTAGCCGACACCACGCACGGTCTCGATCGAGTGCGTTCCGAATGGCACGTCGACCTTGGCCCGCAGGTAGTTGATGTAGACATTGATCACGTTGGAGCGGTTCTCATAGTCGTAGTCCCAGACCTGCTCGAGCAGCTGAAACCGCGTCAGGACGTCTCCCGGACGCCGCATGAAGGCCTCGAGCATTGCGAACTCCTTCGCGGTCAGCATGATCTCCGCGTCTCCCCGCCACACGCGCCGCTTCGCGGGATCCATCCGCAGTCCCGAAGCCTCGAGAATGGCCGGGCGCTCGGCCGGGCCACGGCGCACCAGCGCCCGTATCCTCGCAACCAACTCCGAGAACGAGAAGGGCTTGACCAGGTAGTCATCGGCGCCGCCGTTGAGACCTTCGACTCTGTCCTCGACGGCGTCACGCGCCGTCAGCATCAGAACCGGGGCCCAGATCCCGTCTGCGCGAAGCCGGCTGCAGGTCTCGAAGCCGTTGATGCCAGGCAGCATCACGTCCAGAACGATGGCGTCATATGCGGTCGAGCCCGCCATCCAGATCGCGTCCTCACCACGTTGGGTGTGATCAACGGCAATCGCCTCTGCCTCGAGGCCACGGCGGATGATGCGCGCCATCTTTGCTTGGTCTTCAACCACCAGGACTCTCATCGCAGCGATTATCCATCGCGAACATTAGGCGCTGATTAGAAGGACCTGGGTGGGCAGGATCGTCGTGACTTCACGATCCCATCGCGGCCCCTC
>JBBQZL010000087.1:0-10695 GCA_038207745.1 Solirubrobacterales bacterium | reverse complement strand
CCGGAGTCTCGACCCGGTCAAACAGCGCGGCATCCGGGACCGACCCCGCGTCAGCAGCGGTGACCAGGGTCTGGCCGCCGAGACCGAGGCGCTCGACAAGCAGCTCGCGGTGTTCTTCGTCGAGTTCGCTCATCACGTCGTCGAGCAGCAGCAGAGGCCGGCGTCCGCTCGACTCGAGCAGTGTCTCTCGTTCGGCCAGGATCAACGCCAGCAGCGCTGTTCGCTGCTGTCCCTGAGAGCCATACCTGCGAATCGAGTGCGCCTTCATCTCGATCCGGACCTCGTCGTGATGTGGCCCCCAGGACGTCCTACCGAGATTGAGGTCCGCCTGGCGCCGCTCGGCAAACCCCTCGACCAGCTCCTCGACCGAACCTGACGCGCGTGGTGCGTAGGTAAGCGACGGATCGCCCTCCAGCCCGAGCCGGGCGGCCAGCTCCGAGAACCTCCCGGACAACTCTCCGATCGCCTCGGCTCTGGCTGCAACAAGCGGCGCCGCGACCTTTGCGAGCGCAAGGTCCCAGGAATCGAGATCGGAAGTGCCGGAGCGGCCGGCCGCAATCCTCGAGAGCAGGGCATTTCGCTGCGCCAGCGCCTGGCCAAACTGCTTGCGGAGTCCGACACGGCTCGGCCACCTGGCGCCGATATAGGCGTCCACATGGGCTCGTCGCTCAGCGGGCGGGCCCTTGATCAGGCTGAGGCGATCAGGTGAGAATACGACCACGTGGGGTCGATTCCGGGCAGCCTCGAGGAGGTCGACCTGATTGCCGTCGAGCAAAAGGCGACGACCCTCGTTCCGGCTCACCGAGGCAAGAAAGCTGTGGGAGATCCGGTCCGGGTCGACGACCTCGACCTCGACCCTCGCAATCGGCTTTCCGAAGCCGATCAGCTCGCGGCGATCCGAGGTCCTGAACGAGCGCCCCGTGAGGCCGAAGTACAGCGCTTCGAGCAGGTTGGTCTTGCCGCTTCCGTTTGGGCCGACGATCGTCGTGATCCCTGCCGGAAGGGTGATCTCGGCCGCATCGATACTCCGGAAGCCCCGGGTGTCGAGGCTCTCGATCAGCATCTCCGCCGGGTCACATCCCCGGACTGCATCTGGTCGCGATCGAGTCGCGCGTCATTTCTGCCCGATCAGGAGACGGGATCAAGCCGGATCGGCATCACGAGGTAGCGCAGGCCGGTCGGCTCGACCGGCTCGAGCAGGCCTGGGCGGAGAGGTGAGATCAATCTGAGGACGACCTCTTCGCCCTCGATGCTCTCGATTCCATCGCGGAAGAACTCCGGGTTGAACCCGATCTCGAGACTCTCGCCTGTGAACGAGACCGGAATCGTCTCCTTCGCGTCACCGACCTCCGTCGCCTGCGCGGAGATCGTCACCTCGCCCTCGCTGAAGGCAAGCCGCAGCGGCGCGCTGTGGATCGCAAGTTGGCCGACCCGCTTGATCACCTCGAGGAACTCGCCGCGCGGAATTCGCACGTCGTGCTCGAAGGACTCGGGAAGAAGCTGCTTGTAGTTCGGGAACTGGCCATCGATCAGGCGGGTGTTGAGAAGCACCGATCCAACCCTGAACAGCGCCTGATTCTTCTGCAGGATGACGCCGACGGTGCCAGGGCTCTCAGAGGAGATCACCCGGCTCAGCTCGCGCAGGGCGCGGGCGGGGATATTGGCCTCGAGGCTGCCGTCGACACCGCCCGCAACCTCGGTCCGCTTGACGCTGAGGCGGTAGGAGTCGGTGGCGACCATGGTCAGGTTTCCCTCCTCCACCCCGACCAGAACACCGGTCAGGACCGGGCGCATATCGTCGCGTGAGGCTGCGCGGGCCACAACCTCGATCGTCTCGGCCAGGGCCGCCGCCGGAATCACCACGGGGTCACCCTCCGCTGCGGGGAAATGCGGGAAATCTTCCGGCGAGAGCACCCTCAGATGGATATTGGAAGCTCCATTGCGGATCTCGACCGAGCGCTCCGCTTCGAGCAACTCGATCTCCACGGTCTCTGCGCTCAGGGATCGGACCACATCCGAGAACAGGCGGCCGGGCAGAAGCACGGTTCCCGGATCCGTCACCGAGGCGACCACCTCTGTCTGGATGCCGAGCTCCAGATCAGTGGCACGCAAGGTCGTTCCCTCCGGGCCCGCGGAGATCAGTACGCCGGCCAGCGCCGCGCTTCCTCCACGGCCGCTTAGAGCACGTGCGGTGATTGCCAGCTTTGATGCGAGTTCGGAGCGCTGAGTACTGAACTTCAAATCGATAACACCTTCTTGATTGTTCTTAGTGGCTGTGGAGTTCTCCGTCGATGATGCCGAAACAGCTTGCCACTGCGGCGTCTGGCCTGTGTGCCCAGCTGTGGATGGACACGATCCTTACAGCGGGATCGGTTGTCAAGCCTGTCCCGGGGTGGTGCTGTGGATAGCGAGGCGGAGACTGTGGACTCGCTCGGCGAATTCGGTGTCGCTGGCTGACTCTGCTTCGACACGCTTCAGCGAGTTGAGAACCGTCGAGTGGTCACGGCCGCCGTAGAGCCGACCGATCTGCGGAAGCGAGAGGTCGGTCAGTTCGCGGGTCAGGAACATCGCGACCTGGCGGGCGCGTACAGGGGTCGCCGCGCGGCTTGGTCCAACGAGTTCCTGGCGGGAGATGCCGAAGCGGGTGGCGACCTCGTTCTGAAGATCGGCAACGAGGATCTTCGGCGATGCCTGAGGGGCGCCGCGCGGGCCGAGAACCTCATTCAGCAGGTCCAAGCTGATCGGCCTGGTCATCAGGGATGCATGGGCGATCACACGGGTCAGCGCACCGTGGAGCTGGCGGATATTCGCGTCGATCCGGCCGGCCAGGTCGTTGAGGACCTCACGATCGGGAAGTTCGATTCCCGCTTCACTGACAAGGCGCTGGAGAACCGTGACCCGTGTGGCCATATTGGGACGGTCCACCGGGACGGTGAGTCCCCACTCGAATCTGTCGCGGAGCCGATCGGCGAGGGTTGAGAGCTGGCTGGGAATGCGATCAGCCGAGAGGACCAGTTGGCTGCCGGATTCATAGAGGGCATTGAAGGTGTGGAAGAACTCTTCCTCGGTGTTGTGTTTGCCCTCGAGGAATTGGATGTCATCGATCAGCAGAACGTCGAGATCCCTGTATCTGCGCTTGAAGGCATCGATGCCGGAGGCCTGGAGGGCGGCGACGAACTCGTTCGTGAAGGTCTCGGCGGTGGCGTACCGGATGTTGAGGGCAGGCGCGTTTGCCTCGAGATAGTTGGCCACAGCGGAGAGCAGGTGCGTCTTGCCGAGGCCGGGCGGGCCGTGGAGGAAGAGGGGGTTGTAGGCCTCGGAAGGCGCCTCGGCAACGGCAAGCGCGGCTGCGTGGGCAAACCTGTTTCCCTCGCCGATCACGAATCGCTCAAAGGTGTAGCTGGGGTTGGGGGCGGTGTCGGCGAGGCTTCCCCGGGCCCCAGCAGGCGATTCGACGAGGCCCTGGGGCGGGGCGAAGCTGACCGAGCGCAGGGTCCCTCCGGCTGATGCGACGGCATCGGTGATCAGCGATGCGTAGCGCCGTTCGACCCAGGAGCGGATCGTGTCGGGCGCCCTCAGGTAGAGCGTCTCCCCGTGGGCGCCGACGACGCTGATCGGCTCCAGCCAGAGCCGATAGGTCGAGTCCGGCACGGAGCTTTGCAGGCGCCGGTCGGCCAGCTCCCAGACCTGGGCGGGATCGGTGGGGATGTCGTGGGGATCGGGTGGTCTCATCGGGTCAGGTCGCCTCTTTTGCCGACCATAGCGAGGCCTCGGAGCACGGATTGATCAAGCACCGCAAATGCCGGAGAAAAAGATTGGCGGCCCGGGCGGGGCGACGATGGAGCCGGACAGACGTATTGGCGGCGGATCGCGGCGCCCCCTATACTGGCGCGCTGTCGAACTATGAAACGTACTTACCAGCCCAAAAAGCGGAAGCGAGCCAAGACCCACGGGTTTCGTGCTCGGATGAGCACTCGCGGAGGCCGCGCGATCCTGAAGCGCCGGCGCCAAAAGGGCCGCAAGCGCCTGACGCCGTAGTCATGGCCCAGGGCGATGCCGGACCGCGGAAGCGCCGGCGGCTGTCTCGCAGTGGTGAGTTCAACCGTGCTTACCGGGAGGGTTCATCGAAGGCCAATCGTCACCTGGTCCTCTATCGCTTTCCCCGCGGAGAGGACGAGTCACCCGAGGCGCGCCTCGGAGTTTCCGTCAGCCGGAAGGTCGGCGGCGCCGTCGAGCGCAACCGGGTCAAGCGCGCATTGCGCGAGGCCTTCTGGAGTATCGATGACACCGCAATCGACGCCTACGACTTCGTGATCGTCGCCCGGTCCGGCATCGGCGCATTGATCGACGATCAGGGCACTGATGGAGTGCGCGAGTGCATCAAAGAGGTTCTGATCTCCGGCTCAAAGGGGGAGCGTTCCACGTGAAACGCATCGTCCTTTTTCTGGTGGCCGCCTATCAGCGATGGATTTCCCCTATGTTTCCCCGGCGCTGTCGTTACGAGCCGACCTGTTCGGCTTACGCGACTCAGTCAGTCCAGAGGTTCGGCCTCCTGCGCGGATCCCTGATGGCGGCGTGGAGGTTGATCCGTTGTAATCCCTTCAGCAACGGAGGGTTTGATCCAGTCCCGGACCGCTTCAAATTGCGTGTCAAGCCGATAGACCCGGCTGTCTACCACGGTGAGGTAAAGCCTTGAGTCCCATGATCGCGAACATTCTGCAGCCCCTGATCAATATCGCCGACGCGGTATTGAACTTCTTCCATGATGCCTTCGGCTTCAGCTGGGGGATGTCGATCATCGCGTTGACCTTCGCGACCCGCGCGCTGCTGATCCCGCTGACCTACAAGCAGCTAAAGGGGATGCGGGCGATGCAGGCCCTGCAGCCGCAGATCAAGGCGATCCAGGCGAAGTACAAGAGCGATCGCCAGCGCATGCAACAGGAGATGATGAAGTTCTACCAGGAGCACAAGGTA
Organism: Solirubrobacterales bacterium; assembly: GCA_038207745.1. Lineage (GTDB taxonomy): Bacteria > Actinomycetota > Thermoleophilia > Solirubrobacterales > 70-9 > JBBQZL01. Next base: position 5,721 of record JBBQZL010000087.1, on the reverse strand, counting down.
AATCCCTTCGCCTCCTGTGTTCCGCTGATCGCTCAGATCCCGGTCTTCATCACGCTCTTCTACACATTGAAGAGCGACCTTCGGGTCGACATCTGCGGGCAGAGTGCCATTCCGTGTGGCCAGGTGACCCCGGCGCCGCCCGGCGGTTTCGGCGAGTCCTTCCTGTTCATTCCCGACCTGACCGCCACCGCGACGGGCGGAGTCCTGATCGCGCTGATCATTCTCTATGTCGGCACCCAGCTCGCCTCAGGTGCGGTGATGGCGATGGGCCAGGACAAGAGCCAGCGGATCATGATGTTCGCGCTGCCGCTGATCTTCGTCCCGTTCATCCTCAGCTTCCCAGCCGGATTGATCCTCTACTGGATCACCACCAACGTCTGGACGATCGGCCAGCAGATGGCGGTCAAGAGGTTCATCCCGGTGCCGGAGATCGCAACGCCGGAAGCTGTCCTTGCCGCCAAGGCGCCGCCACCCCCACCACGCAAGAAGAAGAAGCGCCGCTGACCGGGGCTCCGGGCGGGTGCCACGGAGCGCCAAGGCCCTACACTCCCGCCTGTGAGTGAGATGACGGATTGGCCCGAAGAGCCGGCGAAGCGCGTTCGCGAGCTGCTCGAGCGGGTCCTCGACGAACTTGATCTCGACGGCGAGGTCGATGTTGTCGAGACCGAATCGCTGATCGAGGCCAACGTCGAGGGCGAGGAGGACTACGGCCTCCTGATCGGCAAGCGCGGCCAGACCATCGATGCCCTGCAGCTTCTCTGCTACCAGGCCGCTTTTCGAGGGATCCGCGAGCGCAAGCGGGTCATCGTCGACGCCGCCGGGTACCGGGAGAAGCGTCGCGCAACGCTGACCGGTAGGGCGGATCAGGTTGCCGAGCAGGCCCTGGGTGCCGGCAAGCCGGTCGAGCTGGATCCGATGAGCGCCCAGGAACGCAGGGTCGTCCACGAACACCTCAAGGATCGCTCGGGTATCGAGACCTACAGCGAGGGCGACGAGCCCCAGCGCCGCGTTGTGATCGCTCCGCTGATCGCGGAGTGACGCCTGCCGGGCAGGGAGGACGGGACGCCGGAGTCGATCGACTGGACCGCGCCGGGATCGCCGCGATGCAGGCGGTGCTCGGCGAACTCCGCCGTGAAAGAGCCTCGGTCAGCACGGTCACCGAGGGCCGGGAGGCCTGGGACGTCCACGTTGCCGACAGCCTCAGCGGACTGGAGGTGGATCAGCTCGTGACCGCCGATCGGATTGCCGATATCGGCTCTGGGACTGGGTTTCCGGGCCTTGCGCTTGCGGCCGCGCTGCCCCGGGCGGAAGTCGATCTGATCGAGTCGGTCGGTCGCAAGTGCGATTTCATGCGGCGTGCGATCGAGGCTTCGGGACTCGGCAACGCGAATGTCGTCAATGCCCGGGCAGAGGACTGGGCCGGTGGGGAGGGGAGCGGCCGCTATGACGTTGCCGTGGCCCGTGCGGTCGGCCGGCTCTCGGTCCTTGCCGAGCTTGCGAGCCCGATGCTGGCTGAAGGCGGAATTCTGGTCGCGTGGAAGGGGCGCCGGGACCCCGAGGAGGAGGTCGAGCTGGACCGGGCGGCCGCGGAGGTCGGGATGGAGTCCGATCGGGTGATCCCCGTGGTCCCCTATCCGGGCAGTCGCAATCGCCACATCCACGTGCTGCGAAAGATCGGCGCCACCCCGGCCGGAATCCCGCGACGAGCGGGAATCGCGCGAAAGCGGCCTTACGGTTCCCAATAGGCTGAGCTGATGGGCACGGTGATCGCGATCGCGAACCAGAAGGGCGGCGTGGGCAAGACGACGACGACCGTCAATATGGGCGCCAGCCTTGCGCAGGCGGGCGCGCAGACGCTGATCGTCGACCTCGATCAGCAGTGCAACGCGACGGTCTCGCTGGGCGGGGACCGAAACCTGCGGCCATCCTCATACGAGTGCCTGATCGGCGACGTCTCGGTTGCCGAAGCCGCCCGGCCGGCGGGGCCCGACAATCTCTGGCTCGTGCCGGCGAACCGTGATCTTGCCGGGGCCGCCGTTGAGCTTCCGAGAATCAAGAACTCGGAGACCCGGCTCCGCGACAGCCTCGGCCCGGTTCGCGAGCGCTTTGCCTACACGCTGCTCGACTGCCCGCCATCGCTTGGACCGGTCACCGTCAATGCCCTGACCAGCGCCGACCGCGTCGTCGTGCCTGTGCAGGCCGAGTATCTGGCACTTGAGGGCCTCGTCCAATTCATCGACACGCTGACTCTGATCAGGCGGGAGCTGAACCCGGCGCTCGAGCTGTCCGGGCTGTTGATCACGATGCACGACGAGAGAACTCGCCTCTCCCATGACGTTGAGGACGAGCTCCGTGAACACTTCTCTGATCTGGTCTTCGAGACCGTCGTGCCGCGTAGCATCAGGCTCGCGGAGGCTCCGAGTCATGGAGTCCCCATCAATGTCCACTCGCCGACATCGAGGGGTGCCGAGGCATATAGGCAGCTTGCCGAGGAGGTCACGAGGCGTGGATAGCAACGATTGTTACAAGCTCCAGGGTTGTGGACCGGGGTCTCGCCCAGGGCAGGAGCCTCGCATGGGGCTTCGCGAGGGACGTCGCCCGGGGGCTTTCGGGCCGCGGGGATTTCGCTGATGGCGCAGAAGCGCGGCATGGGGCGTGGGCTGTCGGCGATCCTGCCTGATGCCGAGACGGCGGGCGACGGGCTCCGCCAGCTGCCGGTCGGGCTGGTCAGGCCGAACCCGAATCAGCCACGCACACGCTTCGACGAGGACGCTCTGGATTCTCTGGCGATCTCGATCGGGGCCAGCGGAATCGTCCAGCCGCTCCTGGTTCGCGCGGTCGGTGACGGCAACTACGAGATCATCGCCGGCGAGCGCCGCTGGCGGGCGGCGAAGAAGGCCGGACTCGAACGGGTGCCGGTGGTCGTGCGTGACTCGAATGAGGCCGAGCGTCTCGAGGCCGCCCTGATCGAGAACATGGTCCGTGAGGACCTCAATCCGGTCGAGGAGGCAAGGGCCTGCGCCGCGCTGGTCGAGGACCTGGGACTGACCAAGGAGGAGCTGGGGAAGCGCGTCGGCAAGAGCAGGCCCGCCGTCTCCAATCTGATCCGCCTGCTCGAGCTCCCCGACGAGGCACTCGAGTTGATGCAGATCGGCAGGCTGAGCGAGGGACACGGACGGGCGATCCTCCAGGCGGACGGAAACGATGTCCGCAGGCGGCTGGCGCGTGAAGCTGCGGCTGGGGAGTGGTCGGTCCGCGAGACCGAGAAGCGCGCCCGGAAGGCCGGCGAGCCCACGAATCGCGTCACCAGGTCCAGGCCAAGGGTCAGCGCCGAGGAGGCCGCCGCGCTCAGCGCCGCCGCCGATCGTCTCGAGGCCGCACTCGGCCACGAGGTCAGACTGCAATCCAGGGGCGACGAGCTGAGCGCCGAAATCCGCTTCGATGATCTCGGTGAGGTCCTCACTCTCGCGAAGACACTCGCGCGCCGCCGGGGCAAGTAGGGGACCACTCCTGCCCCGCTATCATCCGCCGTCGCTTGAGGGCGATTAGCTCAGTTGGTTAGAGCGCGTCTCTGATAAGGACGAGGTCCCTGGTTCGAATCCAGGATCGCCCATCACCCGGTCGTCGGCGCCTGCGAGTGGCGCGGTCGCCAACCGTCCTTATAATCGGTGCCAGCCGCACACCTTCTTCGGGGGCCACTCCTTGCAGCAAATGCAGATCTACGGCGTCAGTTTCGACATGGTCGGCAAGCAGCCGATCGTCCTGCTCAAGACCGTTGACGGGAACAAGTTCCTGCCGATCTGGATCGGGCACCCCGAGGCGGCCGCGATCCTGATGAAACTCCAGGGGGCATCGACTCCGCGGCCGATGACGCACGATCTGATCAGCGATGTGCTCGAGCAGGTCGATGCGAAGTGCGAACGGGTCTCCGTCACCGAGCTGCGGGACAATACCTTCTTTGCCTCGATCACGATCTCGGTGAACGGCAACGAGGTCGAGGTCGACTCACGTCCCTCGGATGCGCTGGCACTCGCAGTCCGCGTATCGGCGCCGATCTTCGCCGCCGATGACGTGATCGAGGAGTCGGCGATCGAGTTCGAACACGAGGTCGAGGACACCGAAGAGGTGGTGGAGAAGTTCAAGGACTTCCTCGACGAGGTCTCCCCGGAGGACTTCGCAAAGGACGAGTAGGGGTCAGGCGATCGCGGAGCAGCGGTCAACCGCCTCGGCGATGATCGCCTCGACCAGCTTCTCGAACGAGATTCCCGCCGCCTCGGCCGCCTGTGGAAGCAGGCTGGTGTCGGTAAATCCGGGGATCGCGTTGATCTCCAGAACCTGCGGGCCCCCGGGGGTGAGGATCAGGTCGACCCTGCCAAAGCCCGAGCAGCCGAGCGCCCGATATGCATCGAGTGCGGTGGTCCGGACCAGGTCTGCTTCGGCACCGTCGAGGTCGGCAGGACATACGTACTCGGTCTTCCCGATCGCGTATCGGGCCTCGAAGTCGAAGAGGCCGGCATCCTTGGGCAGCGCCTCGACTATCGGCAGGGCCTCGGAACCGAGCACGCTGACCGCCAGCTCCCTTCCATCCGCAAATGCCTCGAGCAGAACCCGATCGTCGTAGCTGAAAGCCGCGACCAGGGCCCCGGTCAGCTGCTCGTGCTCGGTGACCAGCCGGACCCCGAGTGAGGATCCCTGTCCCGCCGGCTTGACGATCAGCGGCATCCCGAGCTGTTCCTCGACCATCGGGAGCGAGTCGGCCGCGCCGAGTTGATTGAAGGCACCGGAACTGAAACCGGCCCAATCCGGAGTCGGTATCCCCGCTGCCCTGATCGCGTGTTTGGCGACGATCTTGTCCATGCAGCGCATGCATGCGGCGACCTTCGGGCCCGTGTAGGGGATGCCGGCGATCTCCAGCAACTCCTGGATCGTGCCGTCCTCTCCGCCACGGCCATGCAGCGCGATGAAGGCGACATCCGGCTTCGCACCCGAGATCGTCCTGATCAGGTCGGAGCCGACGTCGATCGGAACAGCCTCGTGTCCGAGGCGGTCGAGGGCATCCTCGACCCGGGCCCCGGACCTGAGCGAGACGGCACGCTCGAGCGAGCGGCCGCCCTTGAGGACCGCGACCTTCATCGGCCGGCCCCACCGGCGCGGCGGCGCATCGGCAGGACGTTGCCGCCGGACTGCTCGCTGTCCGGCGGATCGGCAATGAGGCCGGCCCTGCTCGCTTCGCCTGCGGGACCGGCACTGCGGGCCTGCACTTCGGGGTCCATGGAGCCGGCCTTGGGCCGGGTTCCGGTCAGCGCCTGGTAGAGCTCGACCTGCTCAGCGATCACCTTTCCGATGCGACGGATCCCCTCGACGATCTCATCCTCGACCACACCGGAGAAATTAAGGCGCATCGAGCTCTGCCCGCGGCCGTCGACGTATGCCGCGGCGCCGGGAACGAAGGCGACGTTCTCACGGATCGCCTTGGCGAGCAGGTCGCCGGTGTCGATGTAATCGGGGAGGGTCGCCCAGATGAAGAGGCCTCCCTCGGGGTTTGTCCAGACGGCCTCGGCCGGAAAGTGCCGCTCGAGCGCATCGAGCATCACGTCGCGGCGGCTGCGATAGAGGGTGACCAGGCTCTCGATGTACTCGCGCCACCTCCCATCGGCGAAATACTCGTGGACGAAAAACTGGGTCAGGGTCGAGCTGCAGAGGTCGGCGGCCTGCTTGCCG
>JBBQZL010000086.1:0-10949 GCA_038207745.1 Solirubrobacterales bacterium | reverse complement strand
ATCGGTTATACTGTCGTTCATGAAGAGGCCCAGAACGTATTCACCTCAGACGGCGGAGGCAGCGCGGCTACTTGGCGACAGCATTCGGCTGGCGCGCATCGAGCGACGCTGGACATCAAAGGAACTTGCCGAGCGCATCGGCGTGAATCACCAGACCATGAGCAAGGTCGAACACGGAGACCTATCTGTTGGTTTGGGTCCGGCCTTCGAAGCCGCGGTCCTTGTAGGCGTCCCGCTCTTTGACGCAGACCCCGAACGTCGACACCTATATGGCCGCGAGGTAAGCACGCGACTGGCCGTGTTGCCCGCCAGCGCCAGGCGCACCACCAAACGAATCGACAATGACTTCTAGCTCCTCAAACGCGACTCAAGAGCAGCCTGAATCTGGCTTTGTCTGGATTTGGTTGCCTGACGCAACGGAACCGATTGTCGCGGGCAGGGTCGATCAACAGGGTGAAACCGTGGTGTTTCGCTACGGAAAGTCCTATCTGGGCAACAGCGAGGCCATCGCCATCTTCGAGCCAGAACTACCCCTTGATGACGACGAGCATGTCCCTCGTTCGGGCAGGATTCACAGCTGTCTCGCAGATGCCGGCCCAGATTCATGGGGACAACGAGCAATCCTGTATCGGCGTTTCGGTGATGGGACACACGACACCACCGACTTGCGCCCGCTGACCTATTTGATGTCGGCAGGTTCAGGCCGAATCGGCGCGCTCGACTTTCAGGAATCTCCAAGCGAATACGTATCCCGGGACGCCGATTCTGCCTCCTTGGCGGACTTGATGGCTGCCGCCGAAAGCGTCGAAGACGGGTCGTCCCCAATTCCCCCTGAGCTGGAAGAGGCCTTGAAGCGAGGCACCTCCATCGGGGGGGCTCGGCCCAAGGCGCTGCTGGACGCTGACGGCCGAAAGTTGATCGCAAAGTTCGGCTCGCTGACCGATACATTCCGGATGGTTCAAGGCGAGTTTGTGGCGATGCGTCTCGCGGACATGGCCGGCCTTGACGTTGCGAGTGTGGAAATAACAGAGGTGCAGGGAAAGAAAGTCATGCTGGTCGAGCGATTCGATCGACTGCCCGACGGGAGGCGTCGTGCGATGGTTTCGGCCTTGACGGTGCTGGGATTGGATGAGTTCAGCGGTAGGTACGCCAGCTACGCGGATCTCGCGTCAATCATTCGTGCCCGCTTCACCGATTCTCGGGAAACCCTCCGCGAACTCTTTTCTCGCATCACCTTCAACATTCTCACTTCCAACACGGATGATCACGCTCGCAACCAAGCGGCTTTTTGGGACGGGACGATGTTGACGCTGACTCCTGCCTATGACATCTGCCCAAATCCGAGGTCAGGCCAGGAGGCACAGCAGGTGATGGGGATCGGAGCTGATGGGTGGCGGTACAGCCAACTTGCGGGATGTGTTGCTCGATCCGACGTGTACCAGTTGAGCAAGGCAGAGGCGCAGGGTATCGTCGACAATCAGGTCGATGTCATTCGCACCAATTGGAACAACGTCTGTGATGAGGCGGGCCTCACCCAAGTCCAGCGGGGCGATTTCTGGGAGCGTCAGTTCTTGAATCCCTTCGCCTTCATGGACTCTCACTCGTAGAGGAATTCAGTTCGGCAGGTGATCCACGAAGCGGGCGAAATCGCCCATGTCGATCACCGCGGGTCCGTGGCCCGGCAGGATGATGCAGGGCTCGAGGGCCGCGAGCTTGCGGATTGAGCGGCGGTTCTCGACCGGGTCGTAGGTGAAGGCATCCGGAGGCTCCCTGATCCCCGGGAGGGTGGTCGCGTAGCTCATGTTGCGGATCACGTCGCCGCAGATCGCCACACGGTCGGAATCACGGAAGAAGATCACCTCGCCGCGTGCGTGCCCCGGGGCGTGGATGACCCGGAAGCCGGCAACCTCATCACCCTCGTTGAGGACGTGCTCGACCTTGTGGGGAGGACCTTCCCAGATCTTGCTGATCACGCGGTTGAAGATGTTGTTTGCGCCCGCCTCCTGCACGGCGCGCCTTCCCTCCATTGCGTCGACGTCATCGGCGTGGCATGCCAGTGGCACCCCACGCTGGACACAGACATCCTTCGCCACACCCTGGTGGTCCGGATGGACGTGGGTGAGCGCGACCATCGAGATCTCCCGGTCGGCGATCTGGCTGAATACCCTCCTGCGATCCCAGCGCCGGCCGGCGTCGATCAGGACATCGCCTGCCAGATAGATGTTTATTGCGGGGCGCGGAAATTCATTCAGGCGCCAGACTCCCTCGGCTACTTCATACATCGAGTTGCCCTTCGTCCGGGTTCATCCGGGCGCCGGTCATCTGGACCAACCCCATCACGTTCTGGCGCACGTCGGTGAAGCCACGCGCCTCCAATGCCTCCGGGATCTCCTCACGTTTGAAGACCCGCATTCCGCTGAGCTTTTCAGCCAGCGGTTTGAAAGCCCCGCGGGGGACGAGCTGACGCTGTACCGAGGTCAGCAGTGCGATTCGCCCCCCCGGGGTCACGACCCGTGCCATCTCATCGAGCGCGGCGAAGGGGTCGTCGAAGAGGTGCAGCGCCGCAAAGCAGCAGATCGCGTCGAAGCTCTGATCGACAAACGGGAGGTTGGTCGCATCGCCGCGGATCAGGATGAGGTTCTCCAGTTCGGTGTTCGCCAGCTCCTGCGCCCCGCGGGTGAGCATCGTCGGCGACGCGTCGAGCCCGACCACCAGCCCGGAATCACCGACGGTCTGCGCAAATGGGCGGGTGAAGTTGCCGGGGCCGCAGCCGATGTCGAGCACGCCGTCGTCCGGCCTGAGCCCGAGCAGGAGTCGGGCGATGCGGACCTCGTTCTTCATGCTCGGCCCGGTCATGCCCTTCGCAACCTGTCCAAGCGCGGGGCGCCAATAGCGCTCGTAGATCCTCGGGACGATCGAGGTGACCATGAGGCGCTGAGCCGTCCCGGAGACATCCGGTTGCTCTTCGAGCAGGTCGATGTAGGGGGCGTCGCCCGCCCCGGCCCCCGCCTTTGCCCGGGCCTCCGGAAGCAGCAGCGGGAGCGCCCGGTCAAGGGCGGTCGGAGCGCTTTGGGCTGAAGCGTTCAAGTGCCCCGCCGGGGGTCGCCGCTGTGGTGGGCGAGGTCCTCTAGCTTGGCGATCTGCCGCTCGCCCTCGAGACGTGCCGGGTCGTCGGCCGCGAGCGGCTCGATCAGACGCTGAACACGATTGCGGACCTGGAGAGCAAAATGCGGAGTCGACGCGCCGGTCAGGGCCCGCACGTCCTCCGCCGTGACCGAGTGCTGCGGTCTGAGGCGATCGGGGTGCTCGGTCTCACTCACGGCTGCTTCTCCTTGTCGGTTTTTGGTTTCGCGGAACCTGTGGTTCCCGTTGAGCCCGTCGAACCCGTGGAACCGGTGGATCCTGAGCCCGCGTCCGGCGTGGTCGTCCCGGGTCTGGTCGAAGTATTGCCGACCTGCTCCGCCGCGCCGCCGATCTGGAGCAACTCGGCCAGCGAGTCGAGCTCTGCCTGCTGGCTGACGTCGATCACAGATTGGTCGCCGATCACCCAGACGTGGTTGTAGAGGGCGCGGGTCGGGTCGGCTTCATAGCCGGGTTTGATGTCGAGCAGGAAGCTGCGAAGCACGGCCGGCAGCAGCGTGGCGCTGTCGGTGAGCAGCATCGGACCCCAGGTTCCGCTGGCCGAGATCGAGGCAACCGCGCCCGCGTCCGCAGGCTGGTCGTCACGGGCTACCACGAGGCCGTGCCCCGGGTCATTGATGTTCCAGCCAAAGGACCCGTCCGTATAGTGCGCAAACTCGATCGAATTGGACACCGGGTCATCGCCACCCACCCGCTGGACGTCGGGGCTGATCTTGGAGATCTGCTTGACGATCCCGGCCGGAATTACCGACTTTGGGCCGAGCACGTACACCGAGGCGTCCCCGTTGCTTCGCAGGAACTCGGCGGTGGCGTCGGGCAGGCTCTTCGAACCCGTGAAGAGGACGGGATCCCCGGATCGCGCGGCCCACGCCGCAGCCGGCATCGCGAACCCGGGTTGCTCGCTGCTGGCGATCACGACGCTGGTCGGCTTGGAGCCGACGAGTGAAGAGTGAAGTTGAGCCAGATCGGCAGCGGTCTGCGGCACGTCTCCGACTGCGATCTTGAGTGAATTGGTGCCCCGCGGCGAGCTCACATCGCCGACGACTATCGCCTGGGCGCCGTTGGTCAGGCCATCACCGGTCGGCTGCAGCGCGTCGAGCGCCTTCGAGGTGCTCGCGGGGACCGCACCCGCACTCGAGTAGAGCAGCGGAGCACGGATCCTGGTCTCTGCAAAGACGCAGGCTGCGATGGCTGTTGCCCAATCGTCCTCGGCCACGAGCACCACTGCCTTGGGGCGGGTTTCGGGACCGGCCGAGGGGTAGACCGCGAGAGCCGCCGCGGCCGCGTTGGTGGTCGCGTCCTGTCCACCGATCCGGGTCGTGTTCTTGGTCGCGAAGGCCGGAAAGCCGAGGTCTGACGCCGCAACGGCCGCAGCGGAGTCCTGATCTCGCGGTGCACCTGAAGATGGGGTCGGAGCGGGCGCGTTGTTGCCCTTCCCGGCATCGATCACGAAGACGATGAGCAGCGCTGCGATCGCGGCGCCCGCGAGGGCCGCCGGGAGTGCGATCTCTGCCCGGTGACCGAGACGACGACGCCGATGGTATGAGGGAGGAGGAGCATCGGCGTCGCCTGCTCCCGGTACGGCGGGAGGTGGCGGTGGCGGAGGAGGGGGTGGCGCAGGTCTGGGCGGTGTCCCGGTCGAGCCCGGTGGGGTCCCGGCCGGCGCATTGATCGGTCGGCCCTGCCTCCCCTTGTCCTTGCTCTCCTTCGAGTCCACCGCCTGAAAGCTATTGAAGCGCCCCCGGCAGCGGCGCCGGTGGTCGCCGTATGCAGGCGATCCGGGGAAAATCGTCACAATGGCGATCCCGTGCCGCCCGATCAACAACAGGCAGACAGCGCCAAGAGCGACCCGATCGCCGGGTCGGCCGCATTCCCGAGGGCCAGCCGGGTCAATCAACGCGGCCATCTCGAGATTGACGGCTGTGACCTGCTCGACGTAACCCGTGAGTTCGGAACCCCCGCCTACATCTACTCCGAATCGGAGCTTCGTGGGCGGGCCCGCGCCTACGTCTCGGCACTCAGCTCGCGGGTCAGTTCATCCGACGTCCTCTTTGCCAGCAAGTCGCTCCCGTGCTTGGCCGCCTTTCGGCTCTTTGCGGAAGAGGGGATCGGGGTCGACGTCGCCTCGGGCGGCGAACTCCACATGGCGCTCAAGTCCGGCTTCGACCCCGGCCGGATCGTCATGCACGGCAACAACAAGAGCGATGCCGAGATCCTCTACGCGACCGAGTCAGGTGCCGGACTCCTGGTCATCGACTCCTTCGACGAGATCGACCGCTGCGAGCGGCTCCTGGATGCGCGGCAGGACGTCCTCCTCCGGGTCACACCGGGAATCAAGCCCTCGACCCACAGCTTCATCCAGACCGGTCAGCTCGACTCCAAGTTCGGCTTCGGGCTCGAGGACGGCCTGGCCGCGCGAGGGGTCGAGCGTCTGCTCGCCTCGCCGAAGCTGAACCTGGTCGGGGTCCATGCCCATATCGGATCGCAGATCTTCGAGCTCGAGCCGTTCGGACTCCTGCCGGCGGCGCTCGCGGAGCTGGCGGGCGATTGGTGTGAGATCGTCGATCTTGGTGGCGGGCTCGGAATTGCATACCTTCCCGAGGACGAACCGCCCTCGATCGAGCACTACATAGACCTTCAGGTCAAGGCGGTCAACGATGTCTTCCCGGGTTCGCCGAAGATTCTGGTCGAGCCGGGCCGGTCGCTTGTCGGAACCGCGGGCCTCACCGCCTACACGGTCGGGACGGTCAAGGAGATTCCCGGTGTGAGGACATACATTGCGGTCGACGGCGGCATGTCCGACAACCTTCGCCCGATGCTCTACGGATCCAGGTACGACGCGGTGATCGCCGACCGCGCGGCGGAGCCCGGCACCGATCTGGTCACGATCGCCGGCATGCATTGCGAGTCCGGGGATATCCTCATCAGCGACACGATGCTCGCAGCACCCCGGGTCGGTGACACGGTTGTCACTCCGGCCACCGGGGCTTACGGTCACTCGATGGCCAACAACTACAACGGGGTGCCGCGCGCTCCGGTTGTTTTCTGTTCCGAAGGGGAGGCACGGCTGGTGGTCCGACGGGAGACATACGAGGATCTGGTGTCACGCGATGTCTGAGAACGGCAACGCGAACTCACCGGCTGCGGCGGAGGGGGACGGCCACGGGACGGGCGTCGTCCGGATCGGGCTGCTCGGTCACGGAACGGTCGGCTCGGCCTTCGAGGAGCTGCTGGGTTCGCGTGCCGAGCAGGTCGAGACCGTCACAGGTCTGCGTCCGGAGATCTCTGGAATCCTGACGCGGAGCAGCGGCGACTTTTCGGATATCCTCGAGAGCTCCGACGTGATCGTCGAGTTGATCGGCGGGACGACCGATTCACGCGAGTACGTCTTCGAGGCCCTCAAGGCCGGGAGACCGGTGATCACCGCCAACAAGCAATTGCTCGCCCAGCACGGTGACGAGCTTTTTCATGCGGCACGCGAGGCCGGCGTCCAGCTTCGCTTCGAGGCCGCCGTCGCCGCAGTGATCCCGATCATCAGGGTGATCCAGGAGAGCTTCGCGGTCATCGAGATCACCAGGGTCTTCGGGATCGTCAACGGCACGACCAACTTCATCCTCTCCGAGATGGCGTCGACTGGAGCCGACTACGCCGATGTCCTCGCAAGGGCCCAGGAGCTCGGCTACGCCGAGGCCGATCCGACCGACGACGTGAACGGAGCCGATGCGGCGGCAAAGATGGCGATCCTCGCCCGCCTCGCATTTCACACCCCGGTGTCCTTCGACGAGGTCGAGTTCGAGGGCATCGAGGATGTCCGGCCCGACGACATCGCCTACGCGAAGGAGTTCGGCCTCTCGCTGAAGCTACTGGGTGTGACCGAGCGCCAGAAGGACGGGGTCAGCGTCCGGGTCTTTCCCTGCTTCCTCTACAAGGGCCACCCGCTCTCGCCGATCGAGGGGCCGTTCAACGCGGTCATGGTCGAGGCCCCCGAGATAACCGAGGTGACGATGTCCGGTCCCGGTGCCGGTGGCACCCAGACTGCCGCCGCCGTGCTCGGCGATCTGGTCTCGATCCTCTCCGGCGACGCGCCGGTGCACGAGACCCGGGTCGACCTTCCGGTCGTCACCGACGTCGATTCGTCGTTCTACCTCCATCTCGAGGTGGCCGACCAGCCTGGTGTGCTCGGGATCATCGCCAACGTGCTTGGTGACAACGGCATCTCGGTCAAGAGCGTTGTCCAGCGTGGGATGGGGGACGATGCGCGCCTCAGCATGGTCGTCCACGAGTGTTCGGAGCCCGATTTCAAGCGGGCGATCGCCGGAATCGCGGCGCTCGAGTTCCTGCGTTCGGCGCCGCGATACATCCGCGTCATCGAAGAGGAGTTCGTCTAGGACATGCCCGCACCGTTGATCGAGAGATACAGGGACCGCCTGCCACTTGAACCGGGCGATCCGGTGGTCAGCCTGAATGAGGGCTCGACGCCGCTCGTGGAGGCTCCACGGCTCTCTGAGCGCATCGGTGCCAGGGTGTGGCTGAAGTTCGAGGGTGCCAACCCGACCGGGAGCTTCAAGGACCGCGGAATGACCGTCGCCGTCTCGCGCGCCAAGGGCCGTGGGGCCGAGGCCGTTATCTGCGCCTCGACGGGCAACACCGCGGCCTCCGCCGCTGCCTATGGCGCGCGCGCCGGAATGCGCTGCGCGGTGATCGTCCCGGAGGGAAAGATCGCGATCGGAAAGCTTGCCCAGGCACTTATACACGGGGCCCGCGTGGTCGCACTTCGCGGCAACTTCGACGAGGCCCTCGAGATCGTCCGGGACCTCGCGGATCGACACCCGATCGAGCTCGTCAACTCGGTCAATCCGTACCGGATCGAGGGGCAGAAGACCGGAGCATTCGAGCTGATCGAGGACCTCGGTGCGGCCCCCGACGCACTCGCGATCCCGGTCGGCAATGCCGGCAACGTCTCCGCATATTGGCGTGGCTTCAAGGAGTCGGACACGGCTCCGATCCTCTACGGCTTCCAGGCAGCCGGCGCGGCTCCGCTTGTGCTCGGCGCCCCGGTCAGGAACCCCGAGACCGTAGCCTCGGCAATCCGGATCGGCAACCCGGCCAGATGGGAGGAGGCGATGGACGCGTTCACGGCCTCGCGAGGCCGGGTGGCAGCCGTCACCGACGAACAGATTCTCGACGCGTATCACTGGCTGGCCGCCAATGAGGGAGTGTTCTGCGAGCCGGCATCGGCGGCCTCGGTTGCGGGCCTGCTCGCCCACGGGCTGCCGACACACGAGGACGCGCCGAAGCCCGAGACCATCGTCTGCGTGCTGACCGGACACGGCCTCAAGGATCCGGACACGGCGCTTGGCAAGGCACCGGCCGTGATCGCCTGTGAGAACGATCTCGCCGCAGTCGAGGCAGTTGTCTTCGGCTAGGTGAATGTCGACCGTGTCCGATCGGGATCCAGATGACCAGTAGGCACCGGCTGATCCGGGTACCTGCCTCCTCGGCCAACCTCGGGCCCGGTTACGACGTGATGGCGGCCGCGCTCGATCTTCACCTTGAGCTCGAGGTCGTCGAGAGCAGCGGGTTTTCGGTCGAGTGCGCCGGGATCGATGTTCCGGTCGATCGTTCCAACCTGGTCGTCCGGGCCTTTGAAGAGCTACATCCCGCAGATGGGGTCGGCTTCTCGATCAGAAGCGAGATACCCCTTGCCCGCGGCCTCGGCTCGAGTGCGGCGGCGATCGTTGCCGGTCTGGTCGCGGCAGATCACCTTTTCGAGCTGGCGCTGAGCCGCGAGGACCTGCTCGCGAAGGCGACCGAACTCGAGGGCCACCCCGACAATGTCGGCGCCTCGATCTACGGTGGGATCGTGATCTGCGGGGAGGAGGGCGGCAGGCCGGTCGCCACAAGGGTCACCCCTCCGGAGGGACTCGAGGCGATCGTCGTGATCCCACATCGCGAGTGTTCTACGAGCAGCGCCAGATCGACGATCCCGGCCAAGATCCCGATCGGCGAGGCGGTTGCCAACATCGCCTCCGCCGCGCAACTGGCGCTCGGGCTTCAGACCGGTGACCAGACGCTGATCAGGCGGGGCCTGACCGACAGCATCCACCAGCGCCGGAGGCAGTCGCATTTCCCGCAATCGATGGAGCTGGTCGACACCGCGGACGAATATGGGGCCCTCGGGGCGACGATCTCGGGCGCGGGTCCGTCGGTACTGGTCTGGACCACGTGGGAGGACGCGGGCCGCGTCGTCCCGGAACTCGAGGCACGATGCGAGGGCTGGGCAGACGTGAGACGGATCGCGTTCACCCTGCAGGGTGCCGACGTCCCGGAGCTCTAGGCGGTCGTCGGCTCGAGCTCCGCGATCATCGCGTCGATCTGGGCCTTGCGCTCGCCCATCTCGAGCCGATCGAGGATCTCGGAGGTCAATCGCAGGTAGTCGATTCCGAACTTCGGGCGATAGGAGAGGATCGATTCGCCGCGCTGGGCTGACTCTGCATAGGAGATGGAGCGACGGATCACGGTCTCGAACGGCGCGCCGGGGAAGTGCTCGACCAGAGCATCGAGAGTTGCCCGGGCGTGGCGGGTCCGCATGTTGGCGATGTTGAGGACGACGCCGAGAACGGCGAGCTCGGGGTTGAGGTTGTCGCGGGCAAGACTGATCACGTCGAGCGCCTGTTCAACTCCCTGCAGCGAGAAATACTCGGCCTCGGTGGAGAGCAAAGCCTGGTCTGAAGCGACCAGCGCATTCACCGTCAGCAGTCCGAGGGTCGGCGGGCAGTCGATCAGGATGAAGTCATATCGGCGCTTTGCCTCGCGCAGGGCGTTCCTCAGGGTCAGCTCGCGGCCCATTTTCCCGGCCAGCATCAGCTCTGCCTCGGCAAGCCCGAGGTTTGCGGGGATCACACCGTTGTGGATCGCATCCGTGGCCTTGGCGCGGCCGGCGAGCACCTCGCCGAGTGTCGGCTCTGCGTTCGGGTCGACGTCGAGATAGTCGGAGAGATTGCCCTGCGGGTCCGCGTCGACGACGAGAACCTCGGCACCGGTGCGGGAGAGGGCGTCGGCGACCGACCGGGTGGTTGTCGTCTTCCCGGTCCCACCCTTCTGCGAGAGCACTGCAATCGTCGTGGCCACTGCGCGCCGAGACTAACGGACCGGAGGCTCAACCAGGGGACGCGGCGCCCTCGCCGTTGTCGCCCAGCTGGTTGCCGATCGCCTTGATGTCGCCGAGCAGGCCATCGAGCAGCCTGGAGATCCGCTCGTTGACGCGATTGTCGGCTGAGAGCTGGGCATTGAGCGTCGCGTTGGCAAGCTGCCTCTGGGCCTCGGAAAGCTGGCGGGCGGCAATCTCCCGCTGCTCGAGGGCAGCGCCCCCAAGGGCGCCCAGAGCCTCGTCGCGGGTCATCGTGATCCGTTGCTCCGCCTCGATCGTCGCCTGGCGTGCCGCCTCGGCCGCCTCGCGGGCCTCGATCGAGATCTTCCGGCGATCGTCGCGTTCGAGCTTGCGGTCCCTTCGGACCGCCTTTGCGGAAAGCTTGTCGAGCGAGACCTTCTCCTGATCGATCAGCTTCCTGGCGATCTCGGCGCTGCTTCGCGACGATGCCTCATTGATCCTGGCAATCTCGCCGTCTGCCGTCTTCGTGAGCATTGCGAGGGCTGGGGTCAGCTCCGCCTCGACCCGGGTCCTGGCAAGTTCGGTGATCTCGCGATCGACCTCGGTCTTGGCCGAATCGCGTTCCTCGCGGATCGCGACGGTCACGCGATCACGGATCCACTCGACTCCGCGTGTTTCGATCTCCTGTCCGGCGGTC
>JBBQZL010000085.1:0-10956 GCA_038207745.1 Solirubrobacterales bacterium | reverse complement strand
GTCCTTGTCGCGTGGCACTGCGACCCGCACGATGTCCGCACCGGCATCGGCAACCTTGAGGATCTGATCCATGGTCGCGGCCAGATTCGCCGTCTCGGTCTTGGTCATCGTCTGGACGGCGACGGGAGCCCCGCCCCCGATCGGTACTCCACCAACCCATATCTGTCGCTTTGAGGCCATACCCGAAGGGTATAGGGACCGGCCGCCCGGGATGTTACGAGCCGATGCCTTCCTTGCCCGCCCATGCCTCGAGGATCCATCCGAGGTGGTCGGGACGCTGATCCCGGTCTACCTCGAGTTTCGAGGTCGATTTGCCTGCCGGGACCGGCCTGACATATGACAGCGCCCGTCTGCCCTGGAGGAAGGCGCGATCCATCCCATCCCTGCGGCCGATTCCGTCGGCAAAGCGACCCTCCTCGAACTGGATCAGGTCGACACCGAGAACGTTTTGACCCCACAGCCACTCCATGCCCGCAAGTGCCGCGTCGCGGTATCGGACGTCGCCTGTGGCCGAGGTCAGACCACGCATGGCGAGCGGGGCCAGGGCATCCTGATGGACACAGCGAAGGTCAAAGGGCTCAACGACGGTGCCACGGGCGGCGTCGTAGACGTTTGGCCAGGCGCCGTCCTCCATCTGGAGTTCCAGCAGGCGATCACCCGCTGCGACGGCGACCTCAAGCGCTGATTCGTCCGGATCGCCCCCCGAGCGTGCCAAACGGGTCAGGGCGAGGATGCTGAAGCTCTGGGTCTCGAAATTCGGGAAGCGACGATGGGGACCGCGACCGGTTTCCCGAAACAGCATTCCCTTCGGATGCAGTCGGCCCAGCAACTCTGCCCGTGCCGCCGAGAGCAGGGTCGCTCCGGTTCCGAGGTCAGCCCATTCTCTGGTCTCGGTGAGTCCGATCACGATCCAGGCAAGCTCCCGCCCGGGAACCGCCCCCAGATCCCCCGAGCTGTCCAGGCGGTCACGAAGGATCCCGAGAATCTCCTCGGACTCCCTGCCCTCGAACCGCGACTCCGCCCAGAGAATCAACCCAAGGTCACCTGCCGTCGTCTCAGGAGAACGCAGCGCCGAGAGAACTCCTGCCCGCAGGGCGCCGAGATGGTGTTGATGCTCGAGACCGTGTTCCTCGGCGCGAAGCAAGCCGATCAGCGCGATCACGGTGTTCTGGAGCGATCGGCCCGTCGGCGATCCATCGGCCGGGATCCGCTCGCAGAACAGGCCATCGGCAAGCTGTAACGAGGGCAGCCTCGAAGTGGCCAGGCGCTCGAGGGCTCTGGCGCGCTCGGCAACCGGCGGTGGTCCGTCCACCTCATCCGAGATGGCCGGGCGCCCCTTGGTCATCCCTTCCGATCGTCCCTTGCATAGAGGTCGTCGATGACCGACTCATACTTCTCTGTGATCGGCTTTCGCTTCAGCTTCATGGTCGGGGTCAGCTCGTCCCCACCCGGGAGCCACTCGGTGGGCAGGATCTCGAACTTCTTGATCTGCTCGACCCGCGCCATCTTGCCGTTGGCCTCCTCGATACCGCTCTGGATCGCCGACCTGAGCTTCGCTTCGCCGGCCAACTCCGCCAGTGAAAGTCCCTCGAGACCGTTCTGCGCGGCCCAGACAGGAGCGTAGTCTGGATCGAGCACGACTATCGCGACGTTGTACGGGCGCCGGTCACCGATCGCGACGACCTGCCCGATCAGCGGACTTGCGGCCTTCATGTGTGACTCGATGTTCGCCGGCGACATGTTCTTGCCGGCCGCGTTGATGATCAGTTCCTTCTTGCGATCGACGATGGTCAGGTAGCCGTCTTCGTCGAGCTCGCCGATGTCGCCCGTCGCAAGCCATCCGTCGACAAATGTCTCTGCGGTCTTCTCGGGCTGGTTGTGGTATCCGGGCATGATGCTGATGCCGCGGCAGAGGATCTCGCCATCATCGGCGATCTTGACCTCGCATCCCGCAATCGGCGGCCCCACCGTGCCGAGCTTGATCCGATCCGGCGGGTTGCAGGTGATGATGCCGCAGGTCTCGGAAAGCCCCCACAGCTCACCAACCTCGATCCCGAGCGCGTGGAAGAACTCGAGCACCTCGATCGGAGTCGGAGCCGCGGCGACGTTCAGCGCCACCAGCTCATCGAAGCCGAGGTGGGTTCGAATGCTGGAGAAGAGTTGCTCGTCCGCGGCCGCGGCAATCGCGGCGATATCGGCCGGAACCTCCTTACCGGCCTGCTCGAGCCGGACCTTCTGCAATGAGGCCTCGAGGCCCGCCATCGCCTGCACCCTCTGCTCCTCGGGTAGGCTCGCGAGCTGCGCCTCGAGCCCGGCCTTGAGCTTCTCGTAGATCCGCGGTACCGCGAAGAACCAGGTCGGCTTCACCTTGGGCAGAAACTCGATGATCTTGCGAGCATCCGGACAGGTCGTGATCTCCAGACCGCGCGTGACCGGCAGGTAGTAGTGCGCAGAACGCTCGGCAATGTGAGCCGACGGCAGCCACGAGATCACCTTGCCGCCGACCTCGGGAAACTCGATGAAGTCCTCGACCGAGGCGGTGACCGAGAGCAGGTTGCCATGGGTCAGCTCGACGCCCTTGGGCGGACCGGTGGTTCCCGACGTGTAGATCAGGGTGAGGAGATCGTCGAGCCCGACGTTTCCGGCGCTCGTTGCCGTGTCGAAGTCCGGATCGACCTTCTCGAGGTCCTCCAGCGAAATCGTCCCGCCCGGTCCGTCGAGGACGATGACGTTTTCGACCAGGGGCAGATCCTCGCGAGCCTTCTCAAATGCCTCGAGGAATTTGGTTTCGACGATCGCGACCTTCGCGCCGGCATCGCCCACCATATAGGCGATCTGCCCAGGCGAAGACGTCTGGTAGATCGAGAACGGGACGCCGCCGAGCGAGATCACGGCAAGATCGCAGGCGAAGAACTCAGGCCGATTCGTAAGCATCATCGCCACGGTGTCCCCGTGATTTACGCCAAGACTGTTCAGGCCACCGGCAACACGCCGCGACCACGCCTCGAGTTCATCCCAGGTCGTCGTCTCATCGTTGGCGCCGTTGCGGATCGCGACGACGGCCCCCCGCGACGAAACGGTCGCGAGAAAAGCCTCATAGACGTTGGCATGCTCCGGCTCAGGGCCGGGGCCCCCGCTCGCGTGCCTCAACGTGGACGTGACCTCCAACGCTTCCTCCTCCAAGTAGCGTGCTCCGAAAGGGCAACTTATCGCACTATCGCGTCCTCAACGCGCACCGATACCACCGGACGCGTCAACGCATCACCTGAGGTTGAAGCCCTCGCCCGTCAATCGACCGATGTCATTGGTGAAACCGATCACGAAGAGGATCATCACCAGCGCAAAGCCGATCACACTTGCGCGCTCCATCACCGAGAACGCAACCCGCCTCCCTCGCACCTTCTCGACCAGGCTCCAGAAGATGTGGCCGCCGTCGAGCGGCAGGAAGGGCAGCAGGTTGATCAGGCCCAGCGAGAGGGAGATGACGGCGAGAAGCGTCAGCGCGGTGCGCGTGTCACTGGTGATCGCCTGCCTCGTCACCTCGTAGCTGCCGACCACGCCGCTGATCTGCTTGCGCTCCCGGGATTGGAATATGTGGCTCAACACGCTGAAGGTCTTGGTCGAAACGCGCCACATCAGGTCGGTGCTGAGATTCAGCGCCTGGCCTGCCGATGGATTCACGTCCCGGGTTGCAAACGTCATCCCGACGAGGTTGCGCTCGTACTGGGAGTCGTATCGCGGGCGGATCAGCAGTGTCTTCTCGACGCCGCCACGCTCGACCACGATCTTGGCAGGCGTCTTGGCGACGCAGCCGTTGGTCGGTTCACCGGCGCAGACATGCGAGTTGATCTGGTCCGAAAGCCTGATCTGGGTTCCCGTGACGCCATCGACCGAGATCACCCGATCATCGGGCTTGATGATCCCCTGCGCCGGGGCATCTGACCTCACATCGGCCACCTTGTCGCTTGACTCCTGGACGCCGAAGGCAAGGAAGAAGAGGATCGCGAAGGCGAGGACGATGTTGACCAGCGGCCCCGCACCGATCACGACGATGCGCTTCCAGACCGGCTGGTCGTAGTAGCCGCGACCGGCGGCCTCCGGAGGCAGCTCCTCATCCGGGTTCATGCCGCTGATCTTGACGAAGCCGCCGAGCGGGATCGCACCGATCCCGTACTCGGTCTCACCGCGCTTGAAAGAGGCCACCTTGGGCGGAAAGAAGAGATAGAAGCGCTCGACACGCATGCCGACTGCCTTTGCGGCGACGAAGTGCCCGGCCTCGTGAATGATGACCAGGAAGGCAAATCCCGCAAAGGCGAGCAACCAGCTCACGGTCCGACCCCCGCGTCCATGACCAGGCCGGTTGCAATCTGGCGCGCCTCTGCATCGCACTCGAACAGGTCGTTGAAGTGGGTGACGCTGACGGCCGGCAGCGCATCGAGCGTCCGCTCGACGACATCCGCAATTCCGGCAAACGGGATCCGGTCTGCCAGGAATGCGGCGACGGCGACCTCGTCAGCGGCGTTGAGGATGCAGGGCGCGGTCCCCCCCTCCTCCCCGGCCTCGCGGGCAAGTCGAAGGCAGGCGAAGGTCTCGGTGTCGGGCTCCTCGAAGGTGAGTTGCCCGACCGCGGCCAGATCAAGACGCTCGAGCGGCAGCGCCGCGCGGTCCGGGTAGTGCAGTGCATATGAAATCGGTGCCTTCATATCGGGGTACCCCAGGTGGGCCAGTGAGACCCCATCGTTGAGGTCGATCAATGAGTGGATGATCGACTGAGGGTGAACCACGACCCTTATGCGTTGATAAGGAATTCCAAAGAAGTGGAAGGCCTCGATCATCTCGAAGCCCTTGTTCATAAGGGTTGCAGAGTCGATGGTTATGCGCCCGCCCATCTCCCATGTCGGGTGGCGGAGCGCTTCCTCCCGGGTAACCCCGGAAAGGTCGGTACGTCCTCTGAATGGCCCGCCCGATGCGGTGAGAACGAGCCGTTCGATGGTCCACGGCTGCTCTCCCGCGATCAACTGGTGGAGCGCCGAATGCTCGGAATCGACCGGCAGCAGCCTTGCGCCCGTCGCCTCCTTCAGCGCGGTCACCAGCTCGCCCCCGATCACCAGGCTCTCCTTGTTGGCGAGCGCGACATCGATGCCCTCGGTCAGCGCGACGATCGTCGGGCCAAGGCCGGCAGCGCCCACCATCGCGTTGAGGACCATGTCGGCACCGGAGCTCGCGACCAGTTCGCGGATGCCCTCGGCGCCGCTGTGAACCGTGCCTTCAAATGCCTCCGCGGCCCGGGCAGCGGAGTCCTTGTTATCGAGTGCGATGGCGGAGACGCCGTGGGCGCGTGCCTGTTCCAACACGGTTTCCCAGCTGGAGCCGGCGGCAAGCCCGACCAGCTCGAACTCCTTCGAGTGTTCGAGAATTTCGAGCGCCTGGGTTCCGATCGAACCGGTCGATCCGAGTATCAGCAGCCTTCGCATCGCCTTGGATTGTCTCAGTAGAGAAGCCAGACGGACACGTAGTAGCCAACGACCACCGTGAAGAAGACCGCGTCGAGGCGATCCAGCAGGCCTCCGTGCGGACCGAACAGCGTTCCCGTGTCCTTGGTTCCCATGTCCCGCTTGAGCATCGATTCGAAGAGATCTCCGATCGGTGCTATCACCGCTATCGCCGCGCCGAGGATCAGCGCGTCCACGCCTGAGAGCCAGTCCTGGTAGAGGCCGGCGAGCCAGACCGCCATCATCCCGATCACAAAGCCGCCGACGAACCCCTCCAGGGTCTTGTTTGGCGACAGGCGCGGGGTGATCTTTCGCCGCCCGAACATCCGGCCGGTGGCGTATGCGGCGGTGTCGGTGACGAATGTGCCAACCAGGACGTCGACCAGCAGTGCGGCGCCGTGGAACGGCAGGTCCCGAAGCAGGACCGCGTGGGCAAGCGAGATGCCGATCCAGACGATCGCGATAAGCGTGATGCCGATCGAATTGGTTATTCCGGCCCGGTGCCTGGACTCGAGGCCGAGCAGGAAGAGCAGCGGGAATGAGGCGCAAAAGATCAGCAGCACCGTGTAGGTGGTGCCGAAGTGGGCCGCTATCACCAACGCCGCAACGGCGATGTACCCGGCCAGCTCGACAGGACGGTGGTCCTTGGACATCGTGAAGTACTCGCGCAGGCCAATGAACCCGATCACCAGCAGGGCGATTGCGAAGGGCAGCCCCCCGAGGATCGTTATCGCGACCACGAAGATCAGCCACGGGATCGCGACCAGAACCCGCTTGACGGTCTCGCCCTTCAACACCCTTGCTTCGCGCTTTGGTCTTGTCGGCTTCTTGCCGCGCTTGCGCGCCGCGCGTGATGGATCGTCCTCGAGTTCCGGGATCGGATGCTCGTCGACGGGGTCCCGCGGGGCCTCGTCCTCGATCGAGAGGTCGAAGCCGAAGATGTCATCAGGGGCATCTGAACCCCGGCGCGGCGGATCGTCCTCGCGACTCACGAAGGTCTCCTGCCGAATCGACGCTGCCTGCTCTCGTACTCGAGCAGGGAGTGCTCGAGGGACTGCCTGGAGAAGTCAGGCCACATCTCCTCCCTGAAGACGAGCTCCGAGTATGCGCACTGCCAGAGCAGATAGTTGGAGATGCGGCTCTCGCCGCTGGTTCGGATCAGGAGATCCGGGTCATGCATGTCGGGCGCGTAGAGGTGGGCACGAAACTCCTCTTCGGTATTGCCGCTGAACTCCCTCGCGGCATCGACGATCTCGGCCCTGCCGCCGTAGTTGAAGGCAACGAAGAGCGTGATCCGTGTATTGTCGGCCGTCTTCTCCTCGGCCCATTCCATCCGCCTGATCAGATCCGGCGCCACACCCTCGCGCCTGCCGATGAAGCGCATCCGCACGCCCTCCTCGTCGAGCTCGGGGGTCTCGTTCTCGATCCGTTCGCCGAACATTCGCATCAGCCCTTCGACCTCCTGGGCCGGCCTCGACCAGTTCTCGGTCGAGAACGAGAAGACGGTCAATTCCTCGATGCCCAGCTCGGCCGCATCGCGCAGCCGGTCCTTGACGACGTCGGCACCCGCCCTGTGTCCTTCGATCGGCAGCAGGTCCCGCTGTTTTGCCCATCTTCCGTTGCCGTCGGTGATGATCGCGACGTAGCGGGGAGTCCCCCCTGAGCCATTCGACTCAGACTTCAAGAATTTCTTCTTCTTTGCCCTTCAGAAGGATGTCGATCTTGCCGATCGCGTCATCGGTGAGCTTCTGCAGGGCGGATTCCGCGCGGCGCTCGTCGTCCTCACCGGCCTCACCCTCCTTCTTGAGCTCGCGAAGATCCTGCATCACATCCCTGCGCACGTTCCGAATCGCGATCCTGCCCTCTTCGGCGACTCCGTGGACGATCTTGACGAGGTCCTTGCGGCGTTCCTCTGTCAGGTCGGGGATCTGCAGCCGGATCACGTTGCCATCGTTCGACGGGGTGAGGCCGACATCGGACTCGAGAATCGCCTTCTCGATCGCCGGAATCCCGGATTTGTCGTATGGCGTCAGGGTCAGGAGCCTGGCTTCGGAGGCCGAGACGTTCGCGAGCTGCTTGAGATGCGTCATCGTCCCGTAGTAGTCGACCATGATCCGATCGAGGAGATGCGGAGAGGCGCGTCCCGTTCGCACGGTGGAGAACTCGCCCTGGGTTGAGTCCACGGACTTGACCATCCGCTCATCCGCATCGTCCAGCAGCTCGTCGATCATCTCCACCAGTCTGTCCTCACCCTTGTTTGCTCGACCCGCTGGATACAAGCGTGCCGACTCTCTCACCGGAAACGATCCTATCTATGTTCTTCTCGTCCGCCATGTTGAAGACGTAGATCGGCAGATCGTTGTCCATGCAGAGCGAAAGCGCGGTCGAATCCATCACCTTGAGACCCTTCTCGATCGCCTCAAGATGGGTCAGGGCGGGAATGAACGCGGCTTCAGGGTTTGTCGCCGGATCAGAGTCAAAGACCCCCTCGATCCCGTTCTTGGCCATCAGGATCACCTCGGCGTGGATCTCGAGGGCACGGAGCGCCGCGGCGGTATCGGTCGTGAAGAACGGGTTGCCCGTGCCGGCGGCAAAGATCACCACGCGCCCCTTCTCGAGATGGCGCATCGCGCGCCTCCTGATGTAGGGCTCGGCAACCTCCTGAACGTGGATTGCCGACATCACCCGGGTGTGCTCACCCTGGGACTCGAGCGCATCCTGCAAAGTCAGGGCGTTCAGGACCGTGGCCAGCATGCCCATGTAATCGCCGGTGGCACGATCCATCCCCTGGGCCGCACCTTCGAGGCCGCGATAGATGTTCCCGGCCCCTACAACGATTGCCACCTCGACTCCTCGTGAGCGGATCGCAGCGACCTGCTCGGCGATCCGCCTCACCTGGTTGGCATCGGTCCCGAAGTCGAGATCACCCATCAGCGCCTCTCCCGAGAGCTTCAGGAGGATGCGCCGGAATCGGGTGGTGGGCTCTGCTTCCACGGTGGTTTGGAGGGGCTGTTTGCCCCCTACTCCTCGCCGACTCGGAAGCAGGAGAAGCGGGCGATTCGGACGTTCTCGCCGACCTTGGCAACGATGTCCTGGCGAAGCTGCTCGATCGTCTTCGAGTCGTGCTTTTCGGCGTTAACGTGCTGCTGTTCCATCAGGGCGATCGCCTGTGACCACTTGCCAAGCTGACCCTCGATGATTCGATCGACCACGTTCTCGGGCTTGCCATCCGCCTTCGCCTTCTCTGCGAAGACGCGGCGCTCGGCCTCGATCTGCTCCTGCGGAATGTCCTCGGCCGAGACGACGCTTGGAGACGCCGCGGCGATGTGAAGGGCGACCTCGTATGCGAATGTCTGGAAGTCCTCGTTGCGGGCAACGAAGTCCGTCTCGCACTGGACCTCGACGAGCGCACCGACGCGACCGTTGGCGTGGATGTATGAGGCGACGATGCCCTCGTTGGTACCGCGGCCCTCGCGCTTTGCCGCAGAGGCCTGACCCTTGACCCGGAGAATCTCGACCGCGCGATCGAGGTCTCCATCCGCCTCGCCGAGCGCGGACTTGCAGTCCATCATCCCGGCGCCGGTCCGATCACGCAGTGACTTCACATCTGCTGCGCTGACGCTCATTTGCCTTCTCCCTCTGTGGCCGCCTCGCCCTCGGCTGCGGGGGGCTCGGCAGCCGCTGCGTCGGCCTCCGACGTTTCCGCAACCTTCTGCGGATCGGGCTCCGCCGCGGGTGCCTCGGGCGCCTCGGCGATCTTCTGCGGGTGCGCAGCGGGTGCCTCGGCGACCTTCTGCGGGTGCGCCACCGGCGCCTCCGTAGCCTTCTTTGGCTTCGGCTTGGGCTTCGGAGCCTTCGCGGCGGCCTCGGCCTGCTCGGCAACGGCTACTGCGCGAGCCTCGGCCGCGAGCTTGTCGGCGGCAGCCTTGCGCTCGGCTTCGACCAGAGCCTCTGCCTCGCGGCGAGCCTTGTCCTCCTCCTCGCGCTTGCGGCGCTCTTCGGCTTCCTTGCGTCGGCGCTCGTCCTCTTCGGCCTGGCGCAGAGCCTCTGCCGTCCTCCAGGCGCCGGCGCCCTCTTCGATTGCCGTACCTAGGGTCTGCACGATCAAGCCACATGAGCGGATCGAGTCGTCATTGCCCGGGATCACGTAGTCGATGTTGTTCGGATCGCAGTTGCTGTCGACGAGGCCGATCACGGGGATACGCAGGCGGCGAGCCTCCCGTACCCCGATCTCCTCCGTCTTCAGATCGATCACGAAGACGGCATCGGGTACGCGCTCCATGTCACGAACGCCGCCGAGGTTGTACTCGAGCTTCGCGAGCTCGGCCTGCATGTTCATCCGCTCCTTGGTCGGGAGCAGATCAAGTTGTCCGTTCTCCTGCAACTCGGTCAGCTCGTGAAGCCGGCGGATGCGCACGGAGATCGTGTTGAAGTTGGTCATCAGACCGCCGAGCCAACGCTGGTTGACGTACGGCATACCGGCCTTGGTCGCCCACTCCCTGATCGGATCCTGAGCCTGCTTCTTTGTGCCGACGAAGAGGATCGTGCCGCCCTTTGAGGACAGCTCGGCGACGAAGTCCTGCGCCTCCCCGAGAAGCTCCTGCGTCTGGAGGAGATCAATGATGTGGATACCGTCGGTCTCGCCGTGGATGAAACGGCGCATATTCGGGTTCCAGCGGCGCGTCTGGTGGCCGAAATGGATTCCGGCCTCCAGCAGCTCCTTGAGTTCGACCTGTTCGGCCATGGCTGCTGCTCCTTTGACTTGGGGTTACTACTCCCTCTGCGCCGCCGCGGGACCCACTATGTGGGCAGGATCCGCCTTGTTACGCAGGGGTTCGCGTTATCGAGTCCGCCGATTGTAGTCGGCCACGGCCTCAGGCGGACAGTGGCCGGACCTCGCCCTTGTCAGACGCCGCGGGCGACCAGCGCGGCGATCATCACGAAGATCGTGCTGCCCCTAACCCTCCCGCGCCTGCTCCAATCCCCTTTGGAGGTCATCGGGCAGGGGG
The DNA here is from genome assembly GCA_038207745.1 of Solirubrobacterales bacterium. Taxonomy (GTDB): domain Bacteria; phylum Actinomycetota; class Thermoleophilia; order Solirubrobacterales; family 70-9; genus JBBQZL01. The sequence continues at coordinate 455 of JBBQZL010000085.1, read as the reverse complement.
GATTCGAAGCTGAGCTTCCCACCCGTGATCGGGTGGGTGAATGCCAGCCGGTGCGAGTGCAGGAACTGGCGCTCGACCCCATACAGAGCCGGACCTCCATACGTCGTGTCCCCGATCAGGGGATGCCCGATCGCAGAGAAGTGGGCCCGGATCTGATGGGTGCGGCCGGTCTCCAGCCTCGCCTCGAGGTAGCTCGTGCGCGCGAGCAGCTCCAGGACCTCGAAGTGGGTCCGGGCCTCCCGGGACGCGGCACCGGAAACCGCCATCCGATGCCGCTTTCTGGAAGCTCTACCGATCGGGGCGTCGATCGTCCCGGTGCGGGATCCGATCCGCCCCTCGGCGAGGGCGAGGTAGATGCGCTGGATCTTCCGCTCCCTGATCTGCTGCTGCAGTGCCCGGTGCGCCTCCTCGCCCCGGGCGACGACCATCAGGCCGGAGGTCTCCCGGTCGAGCCG